>NZ_JAGKJL010000161.1:0-1940 GCF_020329495.1 Bradyrhizobium australafricanum
GAGCTGATGCAGGAGAGACAGTTCGTTCGATTGCAGAGGCGCTTCAGATCAGCCCGTCCTGTGTAACGAAGTGGAAGAATCTGAGACGGGAGACTGGGGGCGTTTCGCCCGGCAAGATCGGCGGTCACAAGAAGCCGGTTCTGTCCGGTGCCAATGCTGATTGGCTGCGTAAGCGCGTTCTCTCGGGACCATTCACTTTGCGGAAGCTGACACAGGAACTGGCGGCGCGCGGGATCAAGACCGATGTGCGGGCGGTGTGGACGTTTGTGCATGCCGAAGGGCTGAGCTTCAAAAAAAAACGATCCTGCCAGTCGAACATGATCGTCCCGACATCGCCCGTAAGCGGACACGCTGGAAGGCCCATCAAGGCAAGATTGACGCTGCACGCCTGATCTTTATCGACGAGAGTGTGCTGCAGACAGCGGAAGGAGTTCAACATGAACTAAGACCGATGGTGAAGCTGCGGGAAAGATGGGGGCTGGCCCCCCGAGATCGGCTTTCAGGAGCGGGTCTCAAACCAGTCCGAGCTGCTGCGGTAAAGAGCCGTGGTGGTGAGCGTCGGATCAAAAGTTCGGATTAAACCGAGCAGGTGAGTGTCCGAAAGACGAACGAAAGTGAACCCTCCGAGGACGCGTCGTTATGAATCCAAGCGTCGTCAAAACCAGGACCGTCTCGTCATCCTGGGACAAGTCCGCCAGATGCCTGACGACCGGGCGGGCGGCGACCGGCGTAGAGGGGGCGTGAGTTGGACACAGGCTTTCGCGCGGAACTGCAGGAACCAGGCTCTTGATGCCAAGGGAGAAGCGCAAGCGGCGACAACCGTGAGGCGAGAGTACCGATGCAAGAGACTGGGGCGGACCGATCCGTAGGAGCGTTGAGGGCCCGGTAATGGGGTCGGAGCAAAGGGATCGGGTCAGGTCGTCGTACTCTAGAACCAACTGGAAACAGGATGACTTCGAACGGTGCGACAAACAAGCCGTTCTCGATAGAGAAGCGGCGAGTGTACGAAGCGTACAAGGCGGTCAAATCCAATCGTGGTGCGGCCGGGGTGGACGGACAGACCTTGGAGATGTTCGAGACAGATCTGGCAGGGAATCTCTACAAGATCTGGAATCGCATGTCGTCAGGGACCTACTTTCCACCTCCGGTGCGCGCCGTCTCCATTCCAAAGAAGACGGGCGGCGAAAGGATTTTAGGTGTGCCCACTATCGGCGATCGGATCGCGCAGATGGTGGTCAAACAGATGATTGAGCCGGAACTGGAATCCATCTTCCTGCACGACTCTTACGGATACAGGCCAGGAAAATCGGCTCTGGATGCCGTGGGCGTCACGCGTCAGCGGTGCTGGAAATATGATTGGGTTCTGGAGTTCGACATCAAAGGGCTGTTTGACAATCTTCCGCATGATCTTCTGCTGAAGGCGGTCCGGAAACACGTGCAATGCAGATGGGCGCTGCTCTACATCGAAAGGTGGCTGACGGCGTCAATTGAAAAGGACGGGAAGCTTGTTGAGCGGAGCCGCGGAACCCCGCAAGGGGGCGTGATCAGCCCAATACTGGCCAACCTGTTCCTGCATTATACCTTCGATCTCTGGATGGCGCGGACACATCCCGACCTCCCTTGGTGTCGATATGCTGACGATGGTGCGCCACGACGGCGCGAAGGAGGTGTGATGTAGAGCACCTTTGAGCAGCCTTGCTGCACAGAAGATGGGGGTTGGCCCCTCGAACTCGGGTTGCAGGATCAGGGTTCAAACCACCGGCTGCTGCTTCGGCCCAATGGTCGAGGTGGTGAGCGAGACCGGAAAAGGCAGAGCAAGACTCTGTCAGGTAAGGATCGAGGAGACGAGCGCAAGCGAACCACCGATGAACTGTCGAAAGCGTAGGGAAGACGTCAAAACCAAGGGGTAGTCGTTATCTTGGGATCAGTCTGAGCGATAC
>NZ_JAGKJL010000162.1:0-1910 GCF_020329495.1 Bradyrhizobium australafricanum
GAGCCGGGCAACATCGGCTCGAGCAGTGGTCAGCCGCCGACAACTATTCGGGTCGGAACGATCTACACGCCCGGTAACTATGATCCGGATGCGGTCACGTACTCCCACGACTTCGCAAAATTCTACAATAGCTTTGTTCATCACCACAGGGTTCGATAATGAGCGGCGCAGCAACCACGAAGCCATATAAAGACGGAAGCGCTGGCTCCTTCAGCGGCCGAGAATGGGACGAGAGCGGGACTGGGACCGGGCCGTTCTCTGCAATGCCGGTGCTGAGCGACGGAGCTGGTGGGACACTTGCAAAGGCGGAGGACGCCCCAGCCGCGTCCGGCGACCCCGGCCTGCTTATCTTGGGCGTAAGGCGCGACACCGCGGCGTCAAGCTCTGGCACGGATGGTGATTATTCAACGTTCAATTTCGATTCAAGCGGGAAGCTTTGGGTTCATGCTGATGCGACCGTAACCGGCGGAATCGGTGGCGATACTGCCAACGATGCGGTCGATAGCGGCAACCCCGTCAAGACGGGATCGAAGGCCATTGCAGGCCAGTCGACCGCGACGCTCGTTTCTGCGGGGGACCGGGTCGAGAACTACGCAGGGCTGGATGGCGTCAAGCTGATGCGTCCGCACTGCGGGCTCGAGGACATCGTCTCCGGCAACGCGACGGACACCTCTGGTGGCTCGGTGTCGTGTATCTCGGCGCAGGGCTCCGGCATCCGGACCTATCTGACGTCCGTCATCCTCTGCAACACGTCGGCGACTGCGATCACGGTCGATATCAAGGATGGGTCGACCGTGAAGATATCTCTCCCGCTTCCCGCTGGAGGTGGGTGCATCTTCAATCCTCCAGTTCCGATTCCTGGCACCGCCAATACTGCATGGAATTTCGATGGGTCGGCGGCGGCAACAACCGTGACCTGCTCGATGGTTGGCTTCAAGTCAAAGGTCTGACATGGCCCTTCAGTCACTTCCCGGCGCTAGGAGTTTGCTCGGCCCGCTTCCTTATGTCGTGCCGTCATCTGGCTTCCAGGCCAATTTCATGACGGGCAATAACAACGCGACCTTCATCATCGGCCGCATGCGGACGTCAGACGGCAACTCGCACACGATCGACACTACGGGTTCGTCGGCGATCGGCTGGCGCAATAACGGTGTGGTCTTTGCGAGCGGCACGACAGTTCTCAATGTCGGCCTCGCCGCGGTCGATACGACGAATGGTGGTCCGGGTCGTCCAGTTAATAGCGGGGGCTCGACGACGTTCGATGTCAAATGCGCGCACACGACGGCGACCACAACCCCACCCAACAATGCCTGGACCACGAGTGTCCCGACCACGGGATCGAAGACCATCGCAGACGGCGATCTCGTCGCGTTCGCAGTGCAGTACTCGGCACTGGGCGGATCGGATTTCTGCCAAGTCTCGTTTGGCCGCGCTGCGAGCAACAACAGCGTGCTCTTTCCGTTCGTCGGCACGTACCAAGGATCATTTTCCGGTGTTCAGGGCAGCGTCCCCGGAATCACCGTCGTATTCAACGACGGTGCGATCGGCTATTTCGACGCCAGCGATGTCGTGTCGGTCTACAACAACCAGAACTGGAACAACACCTCCGGCACCAAGGAGTTCGGCCAGCTCTTTCAGATGCCGTTCCCGATGAAGGTGTGCGGCATGTACGCATACATGTCGGGCAGCGGTGACCTAAATTTCAATCTGTACAGCGATCCGCTCGGGACGCCTGTCGCCCAGGTTGCTCACGCCTACACGAACAAGATTTCAGTGACGACCGGCAACCCGGCGTGGCTCTACGATTATTTTCCGACTCCCTACAACGTGGCCGCGAACCAGCCGATTGGGGCGGTCATCCAACCGAGCACGTCCACCAACGTGCAGCTCTATTACAAGACCATCGCCAA
>NZ_JAGKJL010000163.1:0-1828 GCF_020329495.1 Bradyrhizobium australafricanum
AGATTGGGTGGAGAAGAAGGTCAGGCGCCATCTGGCGCGGGCACGGCAACGAAAGGGCTTCGGCTGGGAGCAGTGGAGTAAATCATGGCTGTACGATACCCTGAAGCTGTTCAACGACTACCGGGTAAAACACGGCTGACGAAAGCTGCCCAGCGTGATAGGTCCCATAAACCTTGATGCGAAGCGAATGGGGGCGCGTAGTGCGGGAAATCCGCATGCTGCGTGCGATGAGGCGGGGGCTGGAAACGTACACATCCAAGGCTCTTGGATGTGCGGCGCGCCAGTCCTCGACCCTACCTCAAGAAACCCATCGGCCGACGCGGGTCGGATAGCCGCTTTTGCGGTTTGAATCTGCTGCTTGATCTGATTCAATGGCTTCATGATATCGAAGCCGGACGATCTTCCATCGGACCTCGTCAGTGCCCTGGCGGCGCTGCAGGCCGAGCGTGAGGCGCGGCTGCGAGCCGAGGCGGTCGCTGCCAGTGCGCAGGCGGAGCTGTCGGACAACGAGGCGCTGATCGCGCATCTGGAGCTGCGGATCGAGAAGCTCAAACGCGAACTGTACGGGCAGCGCTCCGAGCGCTCGGCACGGCTGCTCGAGCAGCTGGAGTTGGAGCTCGAAGAACTCGTCACCACAGCGAGCGAGGATGAGCTTGCCGCGCAGGCCGCAGCGGCGAAGACGCAGAACGTCCGCCCCTTCATGCGCAAGCGGCCGGTGCGCAAGCCATGGCCGGACGACATCGAACGCGAGCGCGTCGTCATTGAGGCGCCAACGACCTGTGCCTGCTGCGGTGGGTCGCGGCTGGCGAAGATCGGTGAGGATGTGACCGGGACGCTGGAGGAGATCCCGCGCCGCTTCAAGCTGATCGAGACGGTACGCGAAAAGTTCACCTGCCGCGATTGCGAGAAGATCAGCCAGCCGCCCGCGCCGTTCCACGCCACGCCGCGCGGCTTCATCGGCCCACAATTGCTGGCGACGATCCTGTTCGACAAGTTCGGCATGCATATCCCGCTCAACCGCCAGAGTGCGCGCTTCAAGGCCGAGGGGATTGACCTGCCGTTGTCGACGCTGGCCGACCAGGTCGGCCACGGGACCTTCGCCGTCATGCCGCTCTTCCACTTGATCGAACGCCATGTGCTCGCGGCCGAGCGCCTTCATGGCGATGACACCACCATCCGTATCCTGGCGAAAGGCAAGTGCACGACCGGGCGGATCTGGACTTATGTGCGGGATGACCGGCCCTTCGCCGGGCCTGCGCCGCCGGCGGCGGTCTATTACGCCTCGAGCGACCGACGAGGCGAGCATCCCCAGAAGCATCTGGCCGCCTTCGCCGGTATCCTGCAAGCCGATTGCTACAACGGCTTCGAGCCGCTGTTCGACCCGCAGAAGAAGGTGCTGCCGATCACGCCGGCGTTTTGCTTTGCCCATGCGCGGCGGGGCTTCTTCGAGCTGGCTGACATCGAGAAAAATGCCCGGGAAGGTAAAAAGGGCAAACCGGTCTCTCCGATCGCGCTGGAGGCGGTCAGACGCCTCGATGCGTTGTTCGAGATCGAGCGCGCCATCAACGGCCGCAGCGCCGACGAGCGGCGCGCCGTGCGCCAGGAAAACAGCAAGCCGCTTCTCGAGGACATGCACGCCTGGTTGCTGCGTGAGCGCGAAACCCTGTCGCGCTCCTCCGAGGTCCTGAAGCCTATGAATTACATGCTCAGGCGCTGGGACGACTTCGGCCGCTTCCTCGACGATGGCAGGATCTGCTTGACCAACAATTGCGCTGAGCGCGCATTGAGAGGCATCGCCTTGGGAAGGCGCAACTGGACCTTCGCTGGT
>NZ_JAGKJL010000164.1:0-1782 GCF_020329495.1 Bradyrhizobium australafricanum
TTGCTCAAGGCGATTCGGAAGCACACGGACTGCGCTTGGGTGTTGTTGTACATTGAACGGTGGCTTAAAGCTCCCGTTCAACTGGAAGACGGCACCCTTGAACCCCGTGAGAAGGGCACGCCGCAGGGCTCGGTGGTATCACCGCTGATGGCGAATCTCTTTCTCCACTATACGTTCGACATGTGGATGCGAAGAAATCATCCGAGCATCCCGTTCGAGCGTTATGCCGATGATATTCTCTGCCATTGCGACAGTGAGCGGCACGCACAACAACTGAAGGAGGCGCTTGCGAAGCGCTTTGCCGAATGCGGACTGGAGCTTCATCCGGACAAGACGAAGATAGTCTATTGTAAGGATGACGACCGGCGAGGTGATTATCCTGAACAGAAATTCGACTTTTTGGGCTACACGTTCCGCGCCCGTCGGTCGAAGAACCGTTGGGGAAAGCACTTCGTCAACTTCAGCCCCGGTGTCAGCAATGCCGCGACGAAGGCAATCCGACAGGAAATCCGTGCCTGGCAACTACGCTGCCGGGTGGATAAGAGGATCGACGACCTGGCGAGGATGTTCAACCCGATCATTCGAGGCTGGATGAACTACTATGGTCGGTACTACAAATCGGCGCTTTACCCGACACTACGCCATCTCGACCGATGTCTCGCGCGATGGGCGATGTCGAAATACAAACGTCTGCGGCGACATCGAAGACGGGCAGAGCACTGGGTACGGGACATTGCGTGCCGCACCCCCACGCTGTTGGCCCATTGGCCGATGCTGCACAAGACGGCGGCTGGACGGTAAGAGCCGGATGAGCGGAGACGTTCACGTCCGGATCTGTGAGCGCCTGGAGGTGAAACTCCCCCCGGGCGACTCGACGGTTGGTACATTGTCGGAATGAGATGGAGGCGCAAAGCGTTCGCGAAGCGCTCCAGGCTCGGCTGGCGGAGTGCCGCCTGGAATTGCATCCTACGAAGACGAGGATCGTCTACTGCAAGGATGATCGACGCCGAGGTAAAAGCGAGACGGTCATGTTTGACTTTCTCGGTTATTGCTTCCGGCCACGATCGGTCCTGGGGCCGCATTCGCAGAAGATGTTCTGTGGGTTCACCCCAGCGGTCAGCAAACCAGCGCTGAACGCCATGCGGGCGACGGTCCGAGGCTTGAAACTTCGCAGGCGAACCGAGGTGACGCTGGACGATATTGCTCGCGAGCTAAACCCGATGGTTAGGGGGTGGATCGCTTATTATGGGCAATACACGCGCTCAGCGCTTTATCCTTTGGCACGCTACATCAACCAGACGTTAGCTATTTGGCTGAAGCGAAAGTACAAGCGCTTCCATCACCGTTTAGGACGCGCGCGTCTCTTCCTGGAGAAGATCGCGCGTGAGAAGCGCAGGCTCTTTGTGCATTGGCAACTCGGCGATGGCGGCAAGCTTGCCTGATGGGAGCCGGGTGAGGCGAGAGTCTCACGCCCGGTTCTGCGAGAGTTGCGCCTTGCAAGCGCGTTGAAGTCTGCCGTCTGAGATGACGGCCGCGGCAAAGCCTAGCGAGCAGCCGCGAACCGAGTCTTGCGTGGCGTCCGGTAACGGCCGTTGCGAAGCGTAGACAGGGAGGTTGTAGGCCGGAATGAAGTGAACGGGAAAATAGCCCCGAAATCGAACGTGATCGGAGTAGCCGACCCTGTCTCTCAAAGGGGAAGGCGGAACCGCGGGCCGCGACAACGCGAGCGGTCAGAGGAGCTCCCGGGGTTCGTACCGCCAGCATGCAATCAAAGGAAGCAGC
>NZ_JAGKJL010000165.1:0-1777 GCF_020329495.1 Bradyrhizobium australafricanum
CTTCCGCCACCGTCTGCCGTTCGATCGATCGTCGATGACGCGCTGGCGGCAGCGGCTCGGCGAGGAGCAGCTCGTTGCGCTAATCCAGGAAAGTCTGTCGGTGGCGCACAAGACAGGCGCCCTCGGCCCGAAGGACCTGGAGCGCGTGGTGGTCGATACCACGGTGCAGCCCAAGGCGGTTGCGCATCCGACCGACGCGCGGCTCCTGCATCGAGCAATCATCAAGCTGGTCGGGCTCGCCAAGCGCAACCGTGTGCCGCTACGCCAGAGCTATCTGCGCCTGGCCAAGCGCGCCGCCGTCATGACCGGCCGCTATACCCACGCCCACCAGTTCAAACGCGCCCGGCGGCAGCTCAAGTTCCTGCGGACACGGCTTGGCCGGATCATCCGCGACATCCGCCGCAAGATTGATGGCGATACGGTGCTGGAAGCTCGCTTCGGCCCGTTGCTCGGTTTAGGCGGTGTGGACAGTTATCGCAGCCATAGGACGATGGCTGCGAGAGTGATGACGGCAAGGTAATTTCGGGCGGTCTTTTCGAAGCGGGTTGCGACGCGGCGGAATTGCTTGAGCTTTGAGAAGCAGCATTCGACGAGATGGCGCTGGGCATAGAGATGCTTGTCGAGCGGATACTTGAGCGCGCGTGACGGGTTGTTGGGGATGACGGCGAGCGCGCCCTTGGCTGCAATGTCCTGGCGCAGGTGATCGGCGTCATAAGCCGTATCGGCCATGAAAACCTCGGCAGCCAATCCCTCGATCAATGTGGCGGCTTGCGGTGCATCGCCCTTCTGGCCTGCGGTGATCGTGAACCGTACCGGACATCCCAAGCCGCGAACGGCCATATGTATCTTGGTGCTCAGGCCGCCGCGCGAACGGCCAAGCGCCTGATCTTCAGACCCCCTTTTTTGGCCCCGGCAGCATGCTGATGGGCTCGAACAATGGTGGAATCGACAATCAGATATTCGAAGTCCGGATCGTCGGACATTGCCTCGAAGATCCGCCACCAGACGCCTTTGGCACTCCATCGGCTGAAGCGCCGGAACGCGCTGTTCCAATCCCCGAACGCTTCCGGAAGATCACGCCAGGGAGAGCCCGTGCGAACGATCCACAGCACACCTTCCACGAACATCCGATTGTCGCGCCCGGTCGAGCCCTTCTGGTCAGGCCGGCCTATGATCAGCGGCGCCATCCGCTCCCAAGCCGCATCGCTCAACACCAGACGATCCATCACACCCAAGACTGCCTCCCAAAAGCAGCCTTGAATCTGATTTGCTCCTAAAAGGGAATCCTTAGAGTCCACACCGCCTAGCGCAGCAGGTGCGCAGCCAGGATCAGCATCAGCGCGGTCCGAAGGTCTATGCGTTACATGCTCCGGAGGTTGAGTGCATCGGCAAGGGTAAAGCCCGCACGCCCTACGAGTTCGGCTGCAAGGTCAGCATCGCCACCCCTGTGACGTCTCCGAAGGGCGGCCAGTTCGTGCTCCATGCCAAGGCGCTGCATGGCAATCCCTTCGATGGGCACACGCTCGGTCCCGTAATCGCCGACATGGAGAAGCTCACCGGGGTGGAGGCTCGCGGTATCCACGTCGACAAAGGATATCGCGGTCACAACCACCCGCATCGGTTCAGGGTCTGGATCTCGGGTCAGGTCCGCCGCGTCACAGCTTCCATCCGTCGCGAGATGAAGCGTCGCGCGGCTGTCGAGCCCGTCATCGGCCACGTCAAGGCCGAGCACCGCATGGACAGAAATTATCTCAAGGGACGCCTCGGCGACCGCATC
>NZ_JAGKJL010000166.1:0-1746 GCF_020329495.1 Bradyrhizobium australafricanum
GCGCATTGCCTCGCCCTAATTGTTACCGGATGCTGAGCCGTTGCCTCACGTAAATTGCTCCCTTGGATCGGGAACGAGCGGGGGCGAAGATGGGGTGGCTAAGCATGGCAACGCGGAAGGAACTGACGGCGGCCGCAGGCGCGCGCTATCGGCGTTCGGATCGCGCGAAGAAGGCGCGGATATTGGACGAGTTCGTCGACATCACCGGATTCCATCGCAAGCATGCGATGCGCCTACTTCGAGGTCAGGAAGACGCACGCCAGGGCCGACGGGCGCGACGTCGAGTCTATAATGAGGCAGAACACAACGCGCTCGTGCTCCTTTGGGAGGCGTCAGACCGGATCTGCGGGAAGCGGCTGAAGGCGTTAATGCCTGCGCTGATTGAGGCGATGGAACGGCACGGCCACCTCGACCTTGCCCCCGAGATCCGCGACAAACTTTTGGCGATGAGCGCTGCAACGATCGACCGCGCATTGGTGCGGGTCCGAGAAGAATTAGGTCGCAAGCGCCGGCGGCACGCGGCGCACTCATTGCGTCGCAGTGTTCCAATAAGGACGTCGGCAGATTGGAATGATCCGGCGCCGGGATTCGTCGAGGCCGACCTTGTCGCGCATAGCGGTCCATCTGCGCGTGGCAGCTTCATCCAGACCCTCGTGCTCACCGACATTGCTACTGGCTGGACGGAGTGCGCTCCTCTGATCGTGCGCGAACAGACGCTGTTGAGCACGGTGCTGACGGAATTGCGCAAACAATTGCCTTTTGCGCTGCTCGGCCTCGATACTGACAATGATACCGTGTTCATGAACGAGACGCTAAAAGCCTACTGCGAGGCGGCCAACATCGTCTTCACGCGTTGCCGGCCCTACCGAAAGAATGACCAGGCGTTCGTCGAGCAGAAGAACGGCGCCGTCGTGCGCAGGATGGTCGGCTATCGTCGGTTCGAGGGCCTGGAAGCGGCCAAGCTGCTGGCTGAACTCTATCGATCGGCACGGCTGTTCGTGAACTTCTTCCAACCCTCGTTCAAATTGATAGCCAAGCAGCGCGACGGTGCGCGTGTGCGCAAGACATACAGCGCGCCGACAACACCACACCAGCGCTTGGCCGCCGACGCCCGCACGCCCGACGCGGTTCGCGCCCAACTCCAAGAAATCTATGCCGCTCTCGACCCGGTCGCGTTGTTGCGCGATATCCGCGGCGCGCAGGAAGGCCTCGCGGCGCTTGCGGATACCCAGCCTATCGTCAATCCTGCTGGGGCATCGCAATCGATTGATCTCTTTCTGGCAAGTCTACGAACCGCCTGGAAGGACGGAGCTATGCGACCGACGGATCGGCCAATCGCGAAAGCGAAGAGAGGTCGGCGCCGTCCCGACCCGCTCATCAGGGCAACGCCAGATTTGCGAAAATGGTTTGAAGTCGAACCTTGGCGGACTGGCAGCGAACTGCTCTCCCGGTTGCAGGTGGAATATCCTGGAGCCTATCCGAACAAGCTTCTTCGAACGCTTCAACGTCGACTTAAATCCTGGCGCAGCGAGCAAGCGAACGCGTTACTGTTCGTTCCTACGGAGGAAACGCTTCCGGAGTATGAGGTCACAACACCCCAATGATATGCCAGGTGCCAGCGGAGGAGGCCGGGCGCTCCGAAACCCCGGCCATCTCCGCACCCGGCCTCCTCCTCAACCCAAGCCGGGAGCAAAATAAATGAGGCAACCCATCGCACTCGGGAGCATCGATATGTGAGGCAATACG
>NZ_JAGKJL010000167.1:0-1704 GCF_020329495.1 Bradyrhizobium australafricanum
GTCGAGTCGCCCGGGGGAGTTTCACCCCCAGGCGCTCACAGATCCGGACGTGAACGTCTCCGCTCATCCGGCTCTTACCGTCCAGCCGCCGTCTTGTGCAGCATCGGCCAATGGGCCAATAGCGTGGGGGTGCGGCACGCAATGTCCCGTACCCAGTGCTCTGCCCGTCTTCGATGTCGCCGCAGACGTTTGTATTTCGACATCGCCCATCGCGCGAGACATCGGTCGAGATGGCGTAGTGTCGGATAAAGCGCCGACTTGTAGTACCGACCATAGTAGTTCATCCAGCCTCGAATGATCGGGTTGAACATCCTCGCCAGGTCGTCGATCCTCTTATCCACCCGGCAGCGTAGTTGCCAGGCACGGATTTCCTGTCGGATTGCCTTCGTCGCGGCATTGCTGACACCGGGGCTGAAGTTGACGAAGTGCTTTCCCCAACGGTTCTTCGACCGACGGGCACGAAACGTGTAGCCCAAAAAGTCGAATTTCTGTTCAGGATAATCACCTCGCCGGTCGTCATCCTTACAATAGACTATCTTCGTCTTGTCCGGATGAAGCTCCAGTCCGCATTCGGCAAAGCGCTTCGCAAGCGCCTCCTTCAGTTCTTGTGCCTGCCGCTCACTGTCGCAATGGCAGAGAATATCATCGGCATAACGCTCGAACGGGATGCTCGGATGATTTCTTCGCATCCACATGTCGAACGTATAGTGGAGAAAGAGATTCGCCATCAGCGGTGATACCACCGAGCCCTGCGGCGTGCCCTTCTCTCGGGGTTCAAGGGTGCCGTCTTCCAGTTGAACGGGAGCTTTAAGCCACCGTTCAATGTACAACAACACCCAAGCGCAGTCCGTGTGCTTCCGAATCGCCTTGAGCAAAAGTTCATGCGATATCGAGTCAAAATAGGCCCGAATGTCGAGATCGAGCACAAAGGGATGCCGCCAGCATCGCTGGCGAGCAACCCCAACGGCATCGAGCGCCGATTTTCCGGGTCGATATCCGAACGAGTCTGGATGAAAGTGTTTCTCCAAATCCGGCTCCAGATATCCTTTGACGACCGCCTGAGCAACGCGATCCGACACCGTAGGAATTCCTAGCGGCCTCTTCCCGCCGTCGCGCTTGTCGATCTGCACACGCTTGACCGGCGGTGGAAAGTAGCTGCCCGAAGACATTCGATTCCAGAGCTTGTACAGATTGCTCTGCAAGTCTGCCTCGAACACCTCGATCGACTGCTCGTCCACACCGGCTGCGCCCCGATTTGCTTTAACCCGTTTGTACGCCTCCCAAACCCAGCGCTTGGGGATGTCATACGGCTTTGCTTGACCCAAAAGAGTCCTCCCGTTTCCGGTTGTTCTTCCAATCAAGCGGGACAGTGCCGTGCCTTCGCTCCGCCACCATTACAGTGCCTTCGTCACTACTACACACGGCTCCGTCCCTGCATCGCGCATTGGTACTCAGACTCTTGTGGGGCTTCCACTTGAACCATTCCCTTGGCATCGCGATACAGGTTCCCACGTTCCGCACAGAAGCCTGAACCGAGGTTACGCCACCTCGCCTGCCGGACGCCGCCTGAGCCGTAAACAGGTATCGCTCAGACTGATCCCAAGATAACGACTACCCCTTGGTTTTGACGTCTTCCCTACGCTTTCGACAGTTCATCGGTGGTTCGCTTGCGCTCGTCTCCTCGATCCTTACCTGACAGAGTCT
>NZ_JAGKJL010000168.1:0-1547 GCF_020329495.1 Bradyrhizobium australafricanum
TCGCGAGTCGGCCGGAGCGAACCGGCCGAGACAGCGGCCCCAGCGACTGCCTCTTGGCCCCCAAAGGTTGCTGCGGCCGTTTCTAACTCTCTAAATTCATAGCAATGAAACACGTTGGCGACCGCCCCTACTCCGAATCCGAAAAAGCCGCGCGCAGGATCATGGAGCACGCTCGGGCCTTCGAGCCGATCCAGGATGGCCGGATCTGCATCGAAAAGATCAACTATCCGATGCTCTACCAGGACAAGGCGACGCCGGCTGAGTATTGGGCTGGCTTGGAGTACGCGAAGGATCGGGGCTGGCTCGAGTATCACGAAAGCGGGACGTTCGTGAGGATGCTGCAGGCGGGCAAAGACCTGTTCGCCTGACCGGAGTGCCAAAGAAACGGCCCCAGCGAGGGCCAAATGAAAAGGGGCCGTCTCGCGACGCGGCCCCTCTTAACTTATGTAATGATTTTTGAAACCTTCGCGGCGACCCCGCCTTATTGCTCATGCAACAGGCGACCGAAGTTCATCTGGTCCGTGTGACGACAGATGACGGCGAGGTCCAGATCTGGCTCGAGAAGCTGTTGACCGAGTGCTGGACGCAATCCCGGAGGGATGGGCTGTTAGCCTTATTCAGCGACCGCTGGCCGCTGAGCACGCCCTGATGCTCGACATGACGTTCGGAGAAGTCCGTCGACATCTGGTGTCCTAATTCCCCGCTGCGAGTGTCCTAACTAGGACAGCACCCAGCCTTGGTGCTGACGGAGTTCCGGCGCGATCCCAGGAACGGCGCATCTGTCCATCCGTTAACGAACCATCATCGCGCGGTCTTGGGTACCTCTCGGCAATTCGTTAGGCTGTGGAATGCGAAGCCTTACTCACCGCTGGATCGAACATCACCTTGAGGCCGCTTCATCGGTAGCTGAAGAGAATGGTGATGAGCACGCCAGAGTCATCATAGACCGCGCTCTGCGCAATATCTCCGAGCGCGCTAGTGGCTGTTCCATGGACCGCAGAACCCAACTCTTCAGGCTTAGGATGGCAGAGCGCCACGTCGTTGAAGGCGAGCAGCGCGTTAATCGGCAGGAACGCATAGTTGCCAAGCTTGACCGAGACGGCCACAACACGACAGAGGCCAGAAGGCTGCTTGGAGACTTCTACGATGTCCAAAGGCTCCATCTTGAGCATCGGAGCCGCATGTTGAGAGAGTTGCAGGAGTAAGGCCGCCTCAGTTGGCGGCCTCTTCGCGGAAGCGGCCCCAGCACCTCTAGGTGGTGTGGACATTTATCGCATCCATAAGACGATGGCTGCGAGAGTAACGACGGCCAGGTAATTTCGGGCGGTCTTTTCGAAGCGGGTTGCGACGCGGCGGAACTGCTTGAGTTTTGAGAAGCAGCATTCGACGAGATGACGCTGGGCATAGAGATGCTTGTCCAGCGGATATTTGAGCGCACGTGACGGGTTGTTGGGGATGACGGCGAGCGCGCCTTTGGCAGCGATCGCCTGGCGCAAGTGATCGGCGTCATAAGCCGTATCCGCCATGACGACCTGGGCAGGTAATCC
>NZ_JAGKJL010000169.1:0-1466 GCF_020329495.1 Bradyrhizobium australafricanum
ATCTCGACGACCCGCCCCTGCCACGGCAGATCGCTCAAGCGGCGCACGTAATGGCTATGGACGCGACCTGTCTGGAAGTCGCAACAGGGACAGAGCGAGACCGTCGACTTCGGACGAGCAACAAGCACGACCTTGTCCGCTTGGGGAAGAACCTGGAAAATCGAAAGCTCGGGGGAAACCAGCGAGCGGAAGGCGTGGTGCAAGGCGAATCACGGGCGTCGATTGCGATTCCGACCTTATGCCCGCATTCATGCGGCTCGTGAATCCAGCGCTCTGCACCAAATATGCGGAAGAACCCCTGATTGTCGCGCTATACCCTCCCGTGTTTCTCGTCAATGGGTCTTAACGCGTGGCGGCTCCCTTCCCTCGAGCGGGTCCCGGTGAGCCCAGTTCCCCGCCTTCCTCGGTGTCGGGTCGGAGGAGGCGCGCTCGATTGCTCTCGCGCTGGCCTCCGTCCGCCGCACAAACTGGACGTGCAGTTTTCCCGCATCCAGCTTTCATGAACGGGCTCTCGCGGCCTGAAGCGAAGGGATCAGTGAGACCAGCCCTACCAGCTTGAACTCCGTGCGCAGCCGTCTTGTCGGATATTCCTTCCAGGCTGCGTTCCGCCACCGCTTGGTGCGGTGCGACCAGAGCCTTCGGACGATCCAACCATCCAGTTGATGGAAGCGCTTTCTGACATGGGAGCGACAGTAGTAGTTTCCCCATCCTCGGATGATCGGGTTGATCGTCTCGATCAATTCGCCCAGACGCAGAGGCATCCGCCTCATGGTCAAGGCCCTGATCTGATCCTTGAATCGGTCCACCGACTTCTGTGTGGGAATGGCATAGAGATTCTGCCGGTTCAGTTTGGATTTGATCCGGTCGCGGGTCAGCTTGTATCGAGCTTTCCCACGCTGGATTTTAAATCCCAGGAACTCGAAGCCATGTGCGATGTGAACGATCCGGGTTTTCTCCCGGTTGAGCGTCACACCAAGCGTTTCGAGAATCCTTCCTGCTCGCGCCAAGGCGTGTTCCGCCTCCGCTCGAGTCCGACAGGTCACAACCCAGTCGTCCGCCCAGCGTGTGAGCCGGTACCCTTTTTGCCTCATCTCCTTGTCAAAGGGAGTCAGCAGGATATTGCTCAACAAAGGCGAGATGACGCCCCCTTGCGGGGTCCCCCGTGGAGTCTGCGTGTTTCGGCAATTTCCGGACAGCAATTTCGCTAATTCGCGGACAGCGATTTCAGTAATTCCGGGACAGGGATTCCGCTAAATCGCGGACAGTTGCGGGAGGTTGGTTTTCGGGAGCGCCGTTCAGGCAATGTTCTCTCTCAAGCTGAGTTTGAGAGGGGCAATGCCGAGACGGAAGCAAGCGAAACGAACCACTGTGAAGGACCTACGATCGATCCTGAGGCTGACGTACGAGCAGGACCTGTCGGTTCGGGAGATCTCGGAACGGCTGCAGATCAGCAAGAGTTCGGTTGC
>NZ_JAGKJL010000170.1:0-1412 GCF_020329495.1 Bradyrhizobium australafricanum
GGGTTCTTCCGCATATTTGGTGCAGAGCGCTGGATTCACGAGCCGCATGAATGCGGGCATAAGGTCGGAATCGCAATCGACGCCCGTGATTCGCCTTGCACCACGCCTTCCGCTCGCTGGTTTCCCCCGAGCTTTCGATTTTCCAGGTTCTTCCCCAAGCGGACAAGGTCGTGCTTGTTGCTCGTCCGAAGTCGACGGTCTCGCTCTGTCCCTGTTGCGACTTCCAGACAGGTCGCGTCCATAGCCATTACGTGCGCCGCTTGAGCGATCTGCCGTGGCAGGGGCGGGTCGTCGAGATCCGGCTCCATGCGGGACGGTTTCGATGCGTGAATTCGCAATGTGCGCGTCGGATATTCGCCGAACGGCTGCCGGCAACGGTACAACCGAAAGCAAGACGCACAACCCGCCTCGGCGAGAGCCAACTGGCGATCGGTTTTGCGGTCGGCGGTGAGCCTGGCTCGCGCCTGTCGCGCAAACTGGCCATGCCAGTCAGCGGCGACACCTTACTGCGAATGATTCACTCGGCTCCCTTGCCGGATTTCGTTGCCCCGACCGTCATCGGCATCGACGATTGGGCTTGGCGTCGTGGTCAGCGATATGGAACGGTCATCTGCGATCTGGAACGTAATTGTGTTCTTGATCTGCTTCCCGACCGTAACGCCGACAGTGTTACGCATTGGCTGAAGCGCTGGCCAGGGATCAAGGTTGTGGCCCGCGATCGTGCGGGACTTTATGCCGATGGTGCACGTCGTGGTGCACCCGACGCGGTGCAGGTGGCGGACCGCTGGCATCTGCTCAACAGTATGGGTGAAGCCATGCGCCACGCAGTCGGTCGCCATCGTTACAACGTAGCCGCTGCCGTGCAGATCATGGCGTCCACCCAAAGAGAGCCGATCGACCGTGCACCGTCACCGCCGGGACTTGCACAATTGCGAGCGGATCGAAAAGCTGCGCGACGGGAGCGTTGGGATGAAACCTGTCGCCTGCGCGAGCAGGGTTATCCGACATCCAGAATCGCGCAACTGCTCGGTGTCGCGCAGCGCACTGTCCAGCGCTGGCTGTCTGCCGGTGGCGAGCCGGAACATTCGCGTCCTCGCAGACCTTCGCATCTTCTCGCGCGCTTTGAAGCATGGCTCGAAGCGCAATGGGCGTCCGGCTGTCAGGTAGAACAGCAATTGTGGCGAGAACTCCAGAAACAAGGCTATACCGGAAGCCGGGTGACCGTCGCACGATGGGCCGCAAACAGATCTGCATGTGCAGACTCGGAAGGAGCAACGCAACCACGCTCGGCCTGGAAAGCTCCATCGCGTCGTCGCTGTGCTTGGTATCTGAGCCAGGATTCAGATCAGATCGATGCTGAAACCAGGCTGTTTCTTTGCCACCTGTTTGTACAAGCTCCGGAACTCGCCACG
>NZ_JAGKJL010000018.1:0-149956 GCF_020329495.1 Bradyrhizobium australafricanum
CCGGGACGACGTGGGGAGAAAGCTCTCTCGAAATCGATGCTCAGGTATTGAAGCGGAAATGCATGACGTCGCCGTCGGCGACGACGTACTCCTTGCCTTCAAGCCGCAGTTTGCCGGCATCGCGCGCGCCGGCCTCGCCGTTGCCGGCGATGTAATCGGCGTAGGCGATGGTCTCGGCGCGGATGAACCCCTTCTCGAAATCGGTATGGATCACGCCGGCGGCGGCGGGCGCCTTGGTGCCGCGGTCGATGGTCCAGGCGCGCGCTTCCTTCGGGCCGACGGTGAAATAGGTGATGAGATCGAGCAGCCGGTAGCCGGCGCGGATCAGCCGATCGAGCCCGGCCTCTTCCAGACCCAGCGTCTCCAGGAAGTCAGTGCGTTCTTCACGCGACAGCGTCGCGATTTCGGATTCGATCTTGGCCGAGATCACGACCGCGACCGCGCCCTCCTCCTTGGCGCGTTCGAACACCGCCTTGGAGAAATTGTTGCCGTCCTTCGCCGAGGCTTCCTCGACGTTGCAGACATAGAGCACGGGCTTCGAGGTCAGGAGCCCGAGCATGCGGAACGCCCGCTCCTCCTCCGGCTTGCGCTCCAGCGCGCGCGCCGGCTTGCCGTCGCGCAGCAGCACCAGCGCGCGGTTGACGAGCTCGAGCTGCTCCTTGGCTTCCTTGTCGTTGCCCTTGGCCTTCTTCGAGAGGTTATCGACGCGCTTCTCCAGGCTGTCGAGGTCGGACAGCATCAGCTCGGTCTCGATGGTCTCGATGTCGGCGAGCGGCGCGATCTTGCCCTCGACATGGGTGATGTCGGAATCCTCGAAGCAGCGCACCACATGGGCGATGGCGTCGACCTCGCGGATGTTGGCGAGGAACTGGTTACCGAGACCTTCGCCCTGCGACGCGCCGCGGACGAGGCCCGCGATGTCGACGAAGGTCAGCCGGGTCGGAATGATCTGCGCGGACTTCGCGACCGCCGCGAGCTTCTCCAGCCGCGGATCAGGTACCGCGACCTCGCCGACATTCGGCTCGATGGTGCAGAACGGATAGTTCGCCGCCTGGGCGGCCGCCGTCTCGGTCAGCGCATTGAACAGCGTCGACTTGCCGACGTTAGGCAGCCCGACGATCCCGCATTTGAATCCCATGTCTTCCTCAACATTCTCTGATCCGTCATGGCCGGGCTCGTCCCGGCCATCCACGTCTTACGGTGCACGCGGCAGGTAAGACGCGGATGCCCGGCACAAGGCCGGGCATGACGACAAGGGAGATCAGGCCGGCTTCTCGCCGCCGTTCTCACCCTTGTCGAAAAACCCCTTGGCCTGCATCGTCAGATGCACCTTGTTGGCGAACGACGCGTCGTGCCCCGCAGCCAGCAGGCCGGCATTGTCGGCGACGGCCTGGCACAAGGCCTCCACCCACGCCCGGTCGCTCTTGGCGAAGTCCGACAGCACGTGGCTGTGCACGAGCTCCTTGACGCCGGGATGACCGATCCCGAGCCGCACCCGCCGATACTCGTTGCCGATATGCGCGGAAATCGAGCGCAGCCCGTTGTGGCCGGCGATCCCGCCGCCGATCTTGACCCGCACCTTGGCGGGCGGCAGTTCGAGCTCGTCCTGGAACACGGTGATGTCGGAGGGCGTCAGCTTGAAGAAGTTCGCCGCTTCCTGCACCGCGCGCCCGGACTCGTTCATGTAGGTGGTCGGCTTCAGCAGCACGACCTTCTCGCGATCGACGACACCCTCGGAGGTCTCGCCCTGAAAGCGACGGCGCCATGGTGCGAAACCATGACGCCGTGCAATCTCATCGACCGCCAGGAAACCGATATTGTGCCGGTTGCTGGCGTATTTCGCGCCGGGATTACCGAGACCGACAAAAAGGCGCATGGCGCGGCATCCCGCGTCGGTGCGCCATCAGACGATCGCGCGCCGACCTGATCGATTACTTCTTCTTGTCGCCACCGGCGGGAGCCTTGGCACCCGCGGCCGGAGCCGCACCCGCAGCCGGAGTTGCCGCCGCGGCCGGAGCTGCAGCACCCGCAGCCGGAGCCGCGCCACCAGCAGCCGCCGCAGCCGCGGCCTTCTGCTCTTCGGCGTAGCCGGACGGCGGCACGATGGTGACCAGCGTCGCGTCTTCACGGGCGAGGGACTTCACGCCCTTGGGCAGCTTGACGTCGGAAAGATGCAGCGAGTAGCTGATCTCCAGCGCGCCGACGTCGGCCTCGATATATTGCGGAATGTTGTCGACCGCGCATTCGAGCTCGAGCGCGTGGGTGACGATGTTGACGGTGCCGCCGCGCTTGACGCCCGGGGAGATTTCACCGTTTACGATGTGCAGCGGCACGCTGACGCGGATGGTCGCGCCTTCGCCGAGCCGCATGAAGTCGACATGGAGCGGGAAGTCCTTCACCGGGTCGAGGTGGAAGTCGCGCGGAATCACGCGGTGCTTCTTGCCCTCAAGGTCGATCTCATAGATCGTGGTCAGGAACCGGCCCGCCAGGATGCGCTGGCGCAGTTCACGATCGTCGACTGAGATGGTGACGGGGGGCTGGTTGTCTCCGTAGATCACTCCGGGAACTCTCCCGGCGCGACGCTCTGCCCGGGCGGCCCCCTTGCCGCTCTTCGGACGCGCGGTCGCCTTCAATTCCTTGACGGTCGCCATAGCGTTAAGTCCTTGTATTTAAAAAGTTAAAGGCCGCAGCGCGGCCCATGCTCAGGTCCACAGCAAGCCTCCAGGGGTGCGGGGGCCGCGGACGTGGCGGGCTTTTAGCCCCAAAGGGCCGAAATGACAAGGAAATGAAGGGATTTTTCTTGGGTTACCGAGGGAGGATCGTAGCCCGGACGGCGCGAAGCGCAATCCGGGGCCGGTCCCGCGGAGGCAGTGGTCCCGGATTTCGCTTCGCGCCGTCCGGGCTACATGCCGTTTCAGCCTGCCGTGCCGCCGAGCTTGGCTTCCAGCGCCGCGATCCTCGCCTTCAGCGCCTCGTTCTCCTCGCGTGCCAGGCGGGCCATATCCTTGACCGCGTCGAATTCCTCACGCTTGACCACGTCGAGGTCGCGCAGGATCCGCTCCGCCTGGTTGCGCATGACCGTGTCGACCTCGCGCTTGACGCCCTGGGCGGCGCCCGCGGCATCGTTCATCAGACGGCCGATCTCATCGAAAAACCGGTTGCTGGTCTGGGTCATCTCGCAAAACTCTCCGCGTTCACTGCCTCGCGCCAAAGACAATGGCGATCTCAGCCATCCGGTTCAAGTCCGCCGCGAATGGCAGGCCTCCCGAGGCTTGCCTTGTCATGCTCCGGTTTCCTTGCAATCGTATGAACTCACAACAGAAATCGCACACATAACGCGAGCAGAAACGCCATGATCGACCAGACCGTCGATATCCCGACCAAGGACGGCAAGACCACCACCTTCATCACCCATCCCGAGCGCGGCGGCCCCTTCCCTGTCGTCATCTTCTACATGGACGCGCCGGCGATCCGCGAGGAGCTGCGCGACATGGCGCGCCGGCTCGGCACGTCAGGCTATTATGTGATGCTGCCCAACATGTATTACCGCGCCGGCGTGATGGAGCTCGGCCCGATCAATCCCGATCCGGAATCGCCCGAGCGCAAGCGCATGTTCGAGCTGATGCACTCGCTCAACATTCCGCTGGTGATGGAAGACACCAAGGGCCTGCTCGCCTATGCCGAGACGCAGAAGGCCGCCAACACCAGGATCATCGGCACTGTCGGCTATTGCATGAGCGGCCGCTACGCCGTGAACGCGGCGACGCATTTCGGCGATCGCGTCAAGGCCGCCGCCTCGGTCTACGGCACGCATCTGGCGACCGATCAGCCCGACAGTCCGCATCTTGCCGCGCAAAGGACAAAGGCCGAACTCTATTTCGCCTGCGCCGAGACCGATATCTACGCGCCACAGGAAATCATCGAGCAGGTGAAGGCCGGCATGAAGGGATCGAACAACGAGGTCGAGATCTATCCCGGCACGCATCACGGCTTTGCGTTCCCCAAGCGTCCGGTCTATGACCGCGACGCCGCCGAACGCCATTGGGAGCGGCTCCTCGCGCTCTACCGGCGCAACCTCGTGAGCTGAGTCTCAAGACGCACGATGCCGTTCCTGCTGATCGACTTTCCGGTGTTCAATCCCGTCGCGCTCTCGCTCGGGCCGATCGTGATCCGCTGGTATGCACTGGCCTATATCGTCGGCATCGTGCTGGGCTGGATCTACGCCCGCTCGCTGATCAAGAAGGAGCGGCTGTGGGGCGGCCCGGCGCCGATCACGCTGCCGCAGCTCGACGATTTCATCCTTTGGGTCACCATCGGCATCATCGTCGGCGGCCGCACCGGCTATGTGCTGTTCTACAATTTGCCTTTCTTCATCGCGCACCCTTCCGAGATCCTCGAATTGTGGAAGGGCGGCATGTCGTTCCACGGCGGCTTCCTCGGCTGCGTCGCCGCGGTGATGCTGTTTGCCCGCCGCAACAACATCCCGATCCTGTCGCTCGGCGACATCACCACCGCGGTCGCGCCGATCGGGCTGTTCCTCGGCCGGCTCGCCAATTTCATCAACAGCGAATTGTGGGGCCGTCACGCCGATCCGAGCCTGCCCTGGGCCATGATCTTCCCCAATGGCGGGCCGCTGCCGCGGCATCCGAGCCAGCTCTACGAAGCCGGGCTCGAGGGCATCGTGCTGTTTGCAGCGCTGGCGATCGTGATCCGGATGGGCGCGCTGAAGCGTCCCGGCCTGATCCTCGGTAGCTTCATCACGATCTACGGCGTTGCCCGAATCATCGGCGAGCACTTCAGGGAGCCCGACCCGCAACTCGGATTCCTGTGGGGCGGACTTACCATGGGCATGCTGCTGTCGGTGCCAATGATCATCGTGGGCGTTATCATCATCACCGCCGCCGTCCGCCGCAGGGCGAACGGTCCGGCACCGAGTTCAACCTGAACAAGTTCAATCTAAAGCAAGTGCAATCCAAGGAAGGCCGTGAACGAACCCTCCCCGCTGCTGGATGAGATCAGGAAGCTGATCAAGCTGTCCGGGCCGATGCCGGTCTGGCGCTACATGGAATTGTGCCTGATGCATCCGCGGTACGGCTACTATCTGTCGCGCGATCCGCTTGGCCGCGAGGGCGATTTCACCACGGCGCCCGAGGTCAGCCAGATGTTCGGCGAACTGCTCGGGCTGTGGAGCGCCTCGATCTGGCGCGCGATCGGCTCGCCGGAGACGTTCCGCCTGATCGAGCTCGGGCCCGGCCGCGGCACCATGATGTCCGACGCGCTGCGTGCGCTGCGCGTGCTGCCGCCGCTCTACCAGTCGCTCAGCATCCACCTCGTCGAGGTCAACCCGGTGCTGCGCGAGAAGCAGTACGCGACGCTGACGGGCGTGCGCAACATCACCTGGCACGACAACATCGACGACGTGCCCGAGGGACCGGCGGTGATCCTCGCCAACGAATATTTCGACGTGCTGCCGATCCACCAGATGGTCCGCCGCGAGACCGGCTGGCACGAGCGGACGGTCGGGATGGATGCCAATGGCAACCTGTATTTCGCGCCCGCGCCCGAGCCGACGCCGCATTTCGAGGTGCTACTGCCGCCGCTGGTGCGCGCCGCCCCGCTCGGCGCGGTGTTCGAATGGCGGCCCGACAACGAGATCATGAAGCTCGCCACGCGGCTGCGCGACCGGGACGGCGCCGCGCTGATCATCGATTACGGCCATCTGCGCAGCGACGCCGGCGACACCTTCCAGGCGATCGCGCGCCACAGCTTCGCCGACCCGCTGAAGAACCCCGGACAGGCCGACGTAACCGCGCATGTCGATTTCCAAGCGCTGGCGCGGGCCGCCGAGGATGTCGGCGCGCGCGTCCACGGACCGGCGACGCAGGGCGACTTCCTCAAGCGTCTCGGCGTCGAGGCCCGTGCGGCGGGGCTGATGGCGAAAGCAAGCCCCGAAGTCTCGGCCGACGTTGCCGGTGCGCTGAAGCGCCTGACCGATTCCGGACGCGGCGGGATGGGCTCGATGTTCAAGGTCATGGCCATCTCCGACCCGCGCCTCACCTCGATCGCCGGATTGAGCGATCAGCCTGACGAGACCGAACAATGACATTGGGATCACCGCTGCTGTCGGCCATTCCGGGCCTGCGCCATGCCTTCTTCTCGCGCGAGGGCGGCGTGTCGGAGGGCATCTATGCCGCGCTGAATGGCGGGCTCGGCTCGCGCGACGATCCGGCCAAGGTCGCGGAGAACCGGCGGCGGATGGCGGCGCAGCTCGGTGTGCCGCTCGATCACCTCGTCAGCGTGCATCAGGTTCATTCGCCTGACGTCGTGACCGTGACCGGTCCATGGAATGGCGCCGTGCGCCCGAAGGCGGACGCGCTCGTCACCCGCACCGCGGGCCTTGCGATTTCGGTCACGACGGCCGACTGCGGCCCAATCCTGTTCGTCGACCCCAATGCACGGGTGATCGGCGCGGCGCATGCCGGCTGGAAGGGCGCGCTGACCGGGGTGCTGGAATCGACCATCGACGCGATGGAGAAGCTCGGCGCCGAGCGCGGCGGCATCGTCGCCGCCATCGGCCCGCTGATCCGCAAGGAGTCCTACGAGGTCGGCAACGAATTCGTCGAACGCTTCATCGAGGCCGATGCGGAGAACGGCATGTTCTTCATGCCTGCCGAACGCGATGGACACGCGATGTTCGATCTTGCCGGCTTCATCCGCATGCGGCTGGAAAATGCCGGCGTGCTGATGATCGACGATCTCGGCATCGACACCTATTCCGACGAGCGCTGCTTCAGCTACCGCCGCTCCGTGCATCGCAAGGAAGCCGATTACGGCCGGCTCGTTCACGCCATCGCGCTGGAACGGCCGGCGTAATCATCGACCATGCGCGAGCGCCACGAAGCGGGGTTCACCCGTCAACAGCTGCCGACGGCCTGATAGTAGAATACTGTTCCGCCTGCGCCGTCCGATTCGACGTAAACGTCGTACAGCGTGCCTCCGCCGCATTCCTGCCCTCCATAGGAGGAGCCCGGCGCCCGCGCAATGAGACCGCCTGCCGAATCCGATCCCCGCATTCGCATGAGCCGGTTGAACGCCGATCGCCTGAGTGCGGAGGTCTTGTCACCGGACGCCACGAGCGTGCCGGCCTTCGTGCGTGCGAAGGTTTCGATGATGACGAAAGCATCCCGCGCCAGGTGATACTCGTACAGGGCTTCTCCAGCCTTGTTCTTGCCCTTTGCGGCCACGCGCTTGCGAACGTCACCATCCAGCAGCCAGACGATCGGGCCGTCCGGATCGTCGCAGGGACAAGGATCGGTTACACAAACGCACGAGGACAGCAAAACCGGAGAATATCCCTTCAGCCTCAGTGGATGGTCCCCCGGGAGGTCGAGCGGGGCGGCGGCTATCGTGGTCGTGTCGGCTGCGGCAAATTGCTTTTCGAGTTCGTCGGCATAGGATGGCATGACAACTATCTCCTGAAACCTAAAATTGCATAAGTATCGATGAATGCCTAAACCGGTTGTCGGTCTGGCTGTATGCGCTGCTTCACATTTTCAGGCGAATTTGTCTGACGGGAAACAAACCCGAATGTCGCGGCTAGATCGCGGATATGCGCTGCACGACGCTGGTCGCCATGGATGCGCGGCCAAACCGCTGACGTCTCAGAGCCGGAAAATCCGCTCAGGTTGGTGGCGTCGTTCGGCAACATGACGGAGCAAGGAATTCGATCCTGGCGCGGCGCTTGGACCGTCGACTGTTAAGCGCTGTGGCCGTCCTGCCCTAGACGTTAAGCCGTTTTAACGATATCGCAGGACGCAATGAGGGAAGCGTCGAACCGCCAGTTTCAAACTGGGACAGCCGTGCGTGCCGCGATCGCATGCTCGTGGCTCGCGATCGCGTGCGCGCTTGGCGGCTGCGCGGCCGGCGGCAACGTGGCCGACTCCTACGCCATGGCCACGCCGGCAAGCAGCGGCGCAACCGTCGCTTTCGAATCGATCGACGGCCCGCCGCCCCAGGTGTTCGACCGCATGGTCGGCGTGCTCGACAGCGAGTCCAAGCTGCGCAGCCTGTCGATCGTGTCGCGCCAGGGCGCTGCCGCCTATCGCGTGCGCAGCTATCTGTCGGCGCAGGTGGTGCGCGGCCGCACCATGATCGCGTGGGTGTGGGACGTCTACGACAGCAACCAGCAACGCGCGCTGCGGCTCTCCGGCGAGGAGCCCGCCGGCAAGGCCGGCCGCGACGCCTGGGCCGCCGCCGACGACCTGGTGCTGCGCAAGATCGCTCAGGCCGGGCTCAGCGGCCTGTCCGGCATGATCAATGGCGGCCCGGCGGACGGCCCCACGCCCGCTCCGGCACCGGACCTCCGCGGGCCCACGGTGGCAAGCGCCCCGGCCCCCGCCGCGCCCGAGACCGTGGCGCTCGGCTATTCCGCCGACTAAACCCCGTTATCGCCCGGGAAATGCGCTTTTTGCCCAGGAAAACGGCGGCCAAAGCCGGCTAATGGGTTGCCATCGGATGCGCCTGCCTGATATTCCCTCGCGCACCGAAAACCCGCCGGTTCTGTAAGGACTTGAGATGCTGAACGTCGTATCCAGCAAGGCGCGGGGGGAAGCATCGATGTCGGCAAAGAACGGATCAATCAAGCTCGTCGCCGGCAACTCCAATCCTGCGCTGGCGCAGGACATCGCCAAGGGACTTGGCATCGAACTGACCAAGGCCGTGGTCCGGCGCTTCGCCGACATGGAGATCTTCGTCGAGATCCAGGAGAACGTCCGCGGCTCGGACATGTTCATCCTGCAGTCGACGTCGTTTCCGGCCAACGACAATCTGATGGAACTGTTGATCATCACCGACGCGCTGCGCCGTTCCTCGGCGCGCCGCATCACCGCGGTGGTGCCCTATTTCGGCTACGCCAGGCAGGATCGCAGGTCCGGCTCGCGTACGCCGATCTCGGCCAAGCTCGTCGCCAACCTGATCTCGCACGCCGGCGTCGACCGCGTCATGACGCTCGACCTGCATGCCGGCCAGATCCAGGGCTTCTTCGACATCCCGACCGACAACTTGTTCGCGGCGCCCCTGATGGTGCGCGACATCAAAGAAAAGTTCGACCTCGCCAAGGTGATGGTGGTGTCGCCCGACGTCGGCGGCGTGGCGCGTGCCCGCGGCCTCGCCAAGCGCATCAACACCCCGCTTGCGATCGTCGACAAGCGGCGCGAGCGCCCCGGTGAGTCCGAGGTGATGAACGTGATCGGCGACGTCGCCGGCTACAACTGCATCCTGGTCGACGACATCGTCGATTCCGGCGGCACGCTGGTGAATGCGGCCGAGGCGCTGATCGCGCACGGCGCCAAGGAAGTCTCGGCCTATATCACCCACGGCGTGCTGTCCGGCGGTGCCGCCGCACGCATCGCCTCGTCGCGGCTGAAGGAACTGGTCATCACCGACTCGATCCTGCCGACCGAGGCCGTCAACAAGGCGCCGAACATCCGCCAGATCTCGATCGCCGGCCTGATTGCCGAAGCGATCGGCCGCACCGCGGCGGAAGAGTCGGTTTCCAGCCTGTTCGATTAAATCGATATTTGCTGTCGTCCCTGCGAAAACACTAGCGTATATACATATCCTCCGCAGTCTTTCCGGAGTCTTCTCAAAGAGTTGGCCGAAAACCGCAGAGAACTTACTCATCTGCACTAGGGTTGCGCCCGCCGATTTCGGCTCTCGCCTAGTAGCTAACCCCTTGATGATGAGTCGGTTTTCTAGCCTCGAAGAGATGTGTAAATGCCCTAGTGCGAAAACAGGGACCCATAACCACAGGCCTTTGTTGTTGCGAAGGCCGTGGCTCCAGCGTTGTCAATCAACTCCAATTCGGGGTTATGGGTCCCGGCTCAAGGCCGGGACGACACCGAGTATGCGGCAGCCACCCCGCTAAAACCCCGGCCGCGGAACGTGGCTCATCAGCGTCCGCGCATAGCCGCCATCGACGATGATCTCCTCGCCATTGACGTATGACGAGCGGTCGCTGGCCAGGAACAGGGTCGCGTCCGCCATGTCCTGCGGTGCGCCGATCCGGCGCATCGGCACCACGGCGGTGCGCCGCTCGGTGACCCCTGGCGTATCGTAGAAAGCCTGGCTCATCGGCGTCACGACAAGGCCGGGGCTCACCACATTGCTACGGATGCCGTGCGGTCCCCATTCGGCGGCGAGTTGCTGCGAGAACATCACGACGCCAGCCTTGCTGACGCTGTAGGCACCGCTCTGCCCCTGCGCATTGCTGGCGGCGATCGAGGCAACGTGGATAAGGCTGCCGCGTCCGGCCTTGCGCATCTGGCGGCCGAACGCCTGGGCGCAGATGAAATAGCCGGTGAGATTGACCGCCAGCACCGCATTCCATTCCGCGAGCGGCAACGTGTCGAGCCCACCCGGGCGCAGCACCGCCGCAGTGTTGACAAGGATGTCGCAAGCGCCAAGCGTGCGCGCGACGGCGTCGGCGGCTGCCGCGACATTGTCCTCGCTGGTCGTATCGCAGGTCGCGACGAGATGACCGTCGCCGAATTCGCGAAGCTCTGCCTTGGTCTCCGCAAGGGAGCGCTCGTCGCGATCGAGCGCGGCGACCCTGGCGCCGGCCCGCGCGAAACTGATCGCGGTGGCGCGGCCGATACCGCCGCCTCCGCCGGTGACGACGGCAACGCGGCCCGACAGGCCGAGCCAGTCGGAGGAATGTTGTTCGGTCATGGGGCGCCTCCCGCGCATTTTGGTTTTATGCCGCAAGCATAACCGAACGCGCCGCAGGCGAGAGCGATCCCGGCACGCATGCCGGAATCGCTTTTCCGCCGACGCTAGCCGGGAATCCCCGCCGCGACCTGGCCGCGCAGACGCTCGAGGCTGAGCAGCGTGTTGGCGCAGGCTTCCGCGACCTCGATCCCCTTGATGACAAAGTGCTTGCGGAAGAACTCGTAATGCACCTCGGTCTCGTGGAATTGCTGCGGCGTCAGCACCGCCGAGAACACCGGGACCTCGGTGCGCAACTGCACATCCATCAGCGCCTTGATCACGGTGTCGGCGACGAATTCGTGGCGGTAGATGCCGCCATCGACGACGAGCCCGGCCGCGACGATCGCGGTGTAGCGACGGGTCTTCGCCAGCAGCTGGGCATGCAGCGGGATCTCGAACGAGCCCGGCACCTCGAACACGTCGACATTGGTGATGTGACGCGCCTCGATCTCCTTCAGGAAGGAGATGCGGCATTCTTCCACCACGTCGCGATGCCAGGACGACTGCACGAAGGCAACGCGCTGCGGCTTTGCGAAGTGCGGATGCTCCGGCGTCGGCGGAATGGCCGGCGTATCGGGAGCGCTTTCTGCCTGGGAGGTTTGGACTTGAGAGGCTTGAGCGTCTTGGTCTTGCAACATCTGATTCATGGCTTTCCTCTTTCAGGACCAGAATCAGGGCACACGGACAACGACACGAGCCCACGCGAAAATCGCGTTGGCTGCCGCAACCGTTCTCTTTCATCCGGACTGTAACCGTCGGCTTCGGAATTGCACCGAATCTGCTGACCCTTCCGCCGGCTTCGCGGAGGAAGGCGCTCGCGGGCTTGGGCTCATCACCCTTACCGCCGGTGGGGATTTTCACCCCGCCCTGAGAACTCGGCACGCCCGGGATGGACGTGCCTGAGGCGAAATATGACCAAAGCGCGACAGCCGGGCAAGGCCTTTGGCATGGGGAAACGGCATGTCCCCATGAGCGCGTTGCGGCTCTGCGAGGTTGATGCGAGGCCCCGACAGCTGATTCACAGGCGCGGCGAAGCGCCAGCAAATGGTTAACAAAGCGTTACGCGAACGCTTAGATTCCGATTTGTTCTCAAAATCACAGATGTGGCGGAGATCAGCTGTGGACGATGCGCGCTTTGGCTGTGGACGGACTCGGCGTGCGGTTGCGCGGATTCCGCAAATCACATCACTTCATCGGCGTCAGGTCCAGGGGCATCCGGAAGCCCGCATCAGGAACTGCACTCGGCCACGACGCAGTATGTCGCAAGTGCCGGCTTCCGTGTGCGTATCAAGCGATCATAAGAACAAGGTCCGAGACGGCATGTCCCTCCTCGAAAGCATTATCGATTCCCGGAACAACCCGCTTGCGGTGGTCGAAGATATCGCCACCGACAACAACTGGGCGTTCGAGCGTTCCGGCGAAGACGAGGTGACGATCGTCTCCAAGGGAGACTGGATCGATTATCAACTCTCGTTCACCTGGATGGGCGAGATCGAGGCGCTGCATCTCGCCTGCGCCTTCGACATGAAGATGCCGCAGGCGCGCCGCGCCGAGGTGCAGCGCCTGGTCGCTGCGATCAACGAACAATTGTGGGTCGGCCATTTCGATCTGTGGACCCACACCGGCATGGTGATGCATCGTCAGGCGCTGGTGCTGCCCGGCGGTCTCACCGCCTCCACCGCGCAGTGCGAGGCCATGGTGGTCAACGCGATCCACGCCTGCGAGCGCTACTACCCGGCGTTCCAGTTCGTGGTGTGGGCCGGCAAGTCGACCGCCGAGGCGATGGCCGCGGCGATGTTCGATACCGAGGGCGAGGCGTAAGCGTTTCGCTCCAGCGCTCCCACACGCTCGGTGTCGTCCCGGCGAAGGCCGGGACCCATACTCCGCGGCCCCTGGGCTTAAGCAAACTGCTTGTGGCTGATCACGTGCCTCACTAGAACCGCCTGTGGTTATGGGTCCCGGCCTTCGCCGGGACGACGTGAGAGTTTGCGGAGTCACCTGTGAGCACATCCAGCAGCGCACTGACGAATACTTCCGGCACCATCGCGCTCGCGGGCGCGGGCAAGATGGGCGGCGCCATGCTGACGGGCTGGCTCGCGCAGGGCCTTGCACCCGAGCGCGTCGCGGTGATCGACCCGCATCTCTCGCCGGAAATCTCCGCGCTTGCCGCAAAGGGCGTGCGGCTCAATCCGCAAGCGAAGGATCTCGGCACGGTCGACACGCTTGTCGTCGCGGTGAAGCCGCAATCGTTCCGCGACGCCGGCGCTGCGCTGAAATCCTTCGTCGGCCCCTCGACACTCGTCGTCTCGATCATGGCCGGCACGACGATGTCAGCGCTGGAAGACGTTGTCGGCGGCGCGGTGGTGCGCGCGATGCCGAACACGCCGGCGGCGATCGGCCGCGGCATCACCGTTGCAGTGCCGTCGAAGCGCGTCACCGCCGCGCAGCGCGCGATGGCCGATGCGCTGCTGAAAGCGACCGGGCTCGTCGAATGGGTCGACGATGAGAGCCTGATGGACGCGGTGACCGCGGTGTCCGGCTCGGGCCCGGCCTATGTGTTCCTGCTCGCCGAGGAGCTGGCGCGCGCCGGCGTTGCGGCCGGCCTGCCCGAGCAGCTCGCGACCACGCTGGCCCGGGCGACCGTCGCCGGCTCCGGCGAGTTGCTGCATCGCTCGGATCTGCCGTCGGCGACCCTGCGGCAGAACGTCACCTCGCCCGGCGGCACCACCGCTGCGGCACTCGAGGTGCTGATGGCCAATGACGGCATGCAGCCGCTGATGACCCGCGCGATTGCCGCCGCGACAAGGCGCTCAAGGGAATTGGCGAAGTAGTCCTTCGCCGACCGATCACTCGTTCCCCGTCACCCTGAGGCGCGAGCGGAGCGAGCCTCGAAGGGTGCACGGCCCGCGGCCCATCCTTCGAGGCTCGCCCAGCGACGCAAGTGCGCCGCAAGGCTCGCACCTCAGGATGACGTCGGAATACGCGGATCGGCCACAAGGCTTCATCTACTGCGCCTGGCCCGATGTCCCGGCCAGCCGCTTGTTGAAGCTTTCGACATTGATCAGACCGCGGGCGTGGCGGCCTTCGCCGAGCTTGCGCGTGCCCTCAAAGGCCTCGACCTCGAAGCGGATCACGCGGCGTTCGACCGCGATCACTTTTGAGGTCGTCCGCACGGTGGCGCCGACCAGCGCGGCGGCGAGATGGCGGATATCGACCTCGGTCCCGACCGTGACCCAACCGGGCTGCAGCGCGGCGCGAATGGCATCGCCCGACGCCATCTCCATGTCGAGGATCATCATCGGCGTCGCATAGACCATCGGCATGCCGGGCACGAAGTGACCGACGGTGCGCTCGGGCGGCACCACGAGCATGCGCTCGGCGCTCATGCCGATCTTGATGAAGTCGCGTGCGTCCATGGGTGCCTCAAAACAGGTGTCGTCCCGGGCAAGCGAAGCGCGACCCGGGACCCATAACCACGAATATCAATCGGTCGAAAGCTGAGGCCGCAGCCTTTGCCAATCACCGGCATCGATGGTTATGGGTCCCTGCTTTCGCACTAGTGCATGCACACATCTTTTCGAGCCGAAAAACCGACTCTTGATCAAGGGCTTAGTCGCCACTCCGTGACGAAACTTCGCGAGCGCAGCTTGGCAAAAATGCATCGTTTCTCTGCGTTCTTGAGCCAAGTCATTGAGAAGACTCCAGAAGATGTGTGCATGCACTAGTGCTTTCGCAGGGACGACGAAATGAATGCGAATTATTTTTTCGCCGCAGCCGCGCGCTCGACGAACGACTTGCCGCCCTTCATCTTGTGATGCAGCGGCGCTTCGTTGATCTGGATCACGACCGCGTCGGCATCGACGCCGAGATTCTTCACCAGCGCCTGGGTGATGTCGCGCATCATGCCGAGCTTCTGCTCGTCGGTGCGGCCGGCGGCCATGCTCACGGTGATCTCAGGCATTGTTGCTCTCCCTCTTGTTGTCGCCATGGCCGGGCTCCTCCCGGCCATTCACGTCGCCGCGCATCAAACAAGAGGTGGATGCCCGGCACAAGGCCGGGCATGACGTCACCAGCGAATGGCTATCCCCACGCCACGTCATGCCGCGCCAGGACCTCGCGGACCTTGGCGACCAGATCGGCCTCCGCACAGGAGAACTGCGCCGGACGCGTCTCACGCCATTCCTGGTTGGAGGCGATCGCAGCCGCGGCCTTGGCGCCTTCGATCAGATCCTTGATCTGCACCTCGCCGCGCGCCTTCTCGTCCGAGCCTTGGATGATCACGCAGGGCGAGTTGCGGCGATCGGCATATTTGAGCTGGTTGCCCATGTTCTTCGGATTGCCGAGATAGAGCTCGGCGCGGATGCCGGCTTGGCGCAACTGCGCGACCATCTTCTGGTAGTCGGCGACACGATCGCGGTCGAACACGGTGACGACGACGGGACCGAACTCGGCCTGCGTGTCGAGCTGGCCGAGCATCGTCAGCGCGGCCTGCAGGCGCGACACGCCGATCGAGAAGCCCGTTGCCGGCACCGGCTCGCCGCGGAAGCGCGAGACCAGGCCGTCATAGCGGCCGCCGCCGCCGACCGAGCCGAACCGCACCGGGCGGCCCTTCTCGTCCTTGGTGTCGAGCAGCAGCTCAACTTCGTAGACCGGGCCGGTGTAATATTCGAGACCACGAACAACGGTGGGATCGATGCGGATGCGATCCGCGCCATAGCCGGACGCCGCGACCAGCTTGGCGATCTCCTCGAGCTCGCTCACGCCGGCCTGACCAACTTCGCTCTTCGCCAGATAGGTCTCCGCCGCGGCAATCGCCTCTCGCCAATCGTCACGCTGCTGCGTGACGGCCAGGACGATATCGGCATCCGCGGGGCTCAGGTCGGCGCCCTTGGTAAAGTCGCCCTTGCCCTCTTCGCCGCCATCCCATCGTCCGGCACCAAGCAGCTTGCGAACTTCCTCGGCGGGAAATTTGTCGAGCTTGTCGATCGCGCGCAGCACGGTGAGGCGACGGCCTGCATTCTCGTCACCGCCGAGACCGATCGCCTCGAGCACGCCGTCGAGCACCTTACGGTTGTTCACCTTCACGACATAGGAGCCGCGCGGAATCCCGAGCGCTTCCATCGTGTCGGCCGCCATCATGCAGATCTCGGCGTCGGCCGCCGGCGTCGCCGAGCCGACGGTGTCGGCGTCGAACTGCATGAACTGGCGGAAGCGGCCGGGACCCGGCTTCTCGTTGCGGAAGACATAGCCGAACCGATACGACCGATAAGGCTTCGGCAGCGCGTCGAAGTTTTCCGCGACATAGCGCGCCAGCGGCGCGGTCAGGTCGTAGCGCAGCGAGATCCACTGCTCGTCATCGTCCTGGAACGAGAACACGCCCTCGTTGGGACGGTCCTGGTCGGGCAGGAACTTGCCGAGCGCGTCGGTGTATTCCATCGCCGGCGTCTCCACCGGCTCGAAGCCGTAGAGCTCGTAGACGGCGCGGATCTTCTCGACCATCGCCCGCGTGGCATTGATCGCGGCCGGGCCGCGATCTTCCAGCCCGCGCGGCAGGCGCGCCTTCAGTTTCTGGGGTTTTTTGGGTTTCTCGGCCATGTCATGCGCTGCAAGGTCTGTAAGCCGCGGTAGCTTACAAAGATGATGCCGGGTTACCAGCCGAGGCGGCGCGGAGCAAGGTATCCGGCCGCTCTTACCTCGCCCCGCTTGCGGGGAGAGGTCGGAATTCAAGCGTAGCTTGAATTCCGGGTGAGGGGGACCCTCCACGAGCCGGTCTCTTACCATGTTTGCGGAAGCGGCCCCTCACCCCACCCTCTCCCCGCAAGCGCGGGGCGAGGGAGTCGGAGAGCGTGCCTACCTTACGTCCGCCAAACCGCCAGTCAGGCGACGTTCCTGATCCAGTTATGCGGGTCGTTGGTGCGACCGTACTGGATGTCGACCAGCTTCTTGCGCAGGCCCATGGCGACCGGGCCGGCCACGCCGCCGCTGATCTGGAAGTCGCCGCTCGCCGAGCACACCTTGCCGATCGGCGAGATGACGGCCGCGGTGCCGCAGGCGAACGCCTCCTTCAGCTTGCCGCTGGCGGCGTCAGCGCGCCATTGCTGGATCGTATAGGGCTCCTCGCGCACGCGCGTGCCGGCATCCTTGGCAAGCGCGATGATCGAGTCGCGGGTGATGCCGGGCAGGATGGTGCCGAGCGGCGGCGTCAGCAGCGAGCCGTCGTCGAACGCGAAGAACACGTTCATGCCGCCGAGCTCCTCGATGTAGCGGCGCTCGACCGCATCGAGGAACACGACCTGGTCGCAGCCCCGTTCGATCGCCTCGGCCTGCGCGCGCAGGCTGGCGGCGTAGTTGCCGCCGCACTTGACGGCGCCGGTGCCGCCGATCGCGGCGCGGGTGTAATTCTCCGACACCCAGATCGACACCGGCGCAGGGCCGCCCTTGAAATAGGAGCCGACCGGGGAGGCGATGACCGAGAAGATGTATTCGGCCGACGGCTTCACGCCGAGGAAGACCTCGCTCGCGATCATGAAAGGCCGCAGATAGAGACTGCCCTCGCCACCCGGGATCCAGGCGCGATCGATCCGCACCAGCTGCTCGACTGCATCGATGAACAAATCCTCGGGCAACGGCGCCATCGCCATGCGCTCGGCCGAATCATGGAAGCGGCGGGCATTGGCGTCCGGCCGAAACAGGTTCACGCCGCCGTCGTCGCGCTTGTAGGCCTTGAGGCCTTCGAAAATTTCCTGGGCGTAGTGCAGCACCGCGCCGGCCGGATCGAGCGGAAAATTCGCGCGGGCCTCGACGCGGGCGCTGTGCCAGCCCTTGCCCTGGCTGTAGCGGACGATCGCCATGTGATCGGTAAAGACCCGGCCGAAGCCGGGGTCCACGAGCTTCGCCGCGCGATCCTTGTCGGACGTCGCATTCGGCGAAGGCTGGATGTCAAATTTCAAAGTCATTTTTCTTGCTTTCCGCTGTCGGAACCGGCGCGATACCCGGCGCCGGCCTGTTTCCCCCGGAGCCATCAGGCTCAGCTGGCCCGAACTTCACCACCGCCGGCCGCGCCGCCGGCTTCCATCGCCAACATGCCGTTTAGACATGCTTTTGCGGAATGCTGAAGTCCAGTATGTTTGCCGAAATGCCGCTCGACAATCGCACGGTAGTCCAATTTGCGGCCCAAACCGCCTCACAGGCTCGTTCAGGCCGCCTTAAACGCTGTCGAGGACAAAACGACCTAATGTTTCGTCGTGACAGGCAGTTTTGTAACATTGAACCCAAGATACGTCAATATGACTGACATAAATTTCTCAGGCATGGCTGCCAAGCCCGATTCGCAGGGAGACGACAACGCTCCTGGGGCGGGGGTACGCGACCTGCGCTGGGACATCATCGAGCTGTTGTTCTTCGCCTACCGCGACTTTGTCGGCGATGCCGACCAGGAGCTGGAGGCGTTCGGCTTCGGCCGCGCCCACCACCGCGTCATCCACTTCGTGACCCGCTATCCGGGGCTGAAGGTCGCCGACCTGCTCGACGTCCTGCGCATCACCAAGCAGTCGCTCGGGCGCGTGCTCAAGCAGCTCTTGGACGAGGGCTACATCGTGCAGAAGACCGGCAACAACGACCGCCGGCAGCGCCTGCTCTACGCCACCCCGAAGGGCGAGGCGCTGGTCGCCAAGCTCGCGGGGCTGCAGACCGACCGCATCAACCGCGCGGTCGCCGGCATCGATCCGGCCGGCGTCGAGACGGTTCGCCAATTCCTCCGCGCGATGATCGACCGCGACGATCCCGACAAGGTGCTCGAAGCGATCTTCGGCGGCGGCAGAAAAACGAGGGAGTGAGCTGGTGCAGGCTGCAACCATGATGCGCGCGCCGGTCGAGCCGGCCGACGACGCGCCGCACCTTCTGCTGGTCGACGACGACCGCCGTATTCGCGACCTGCTGTCGCGCTTTCTCTCCGGCGAAGGCTACCGGGTCACGACGGCGATGAGCGCCACCGATGCGCGCGCCAAGCTGCTCGGGCTGCATTTCGACCTGCTGATCCTCGACGTGATGATGCCCGGCGAGAACGGCTTCGACCTCGCCCGCTTCATCCGCAGCTCCTCGACGGTGCCGATCATCATGCTGACCGCCCGGCACGAGGCGGAAGCCCGCATCGAGGGCCTGCAGATCGGCGCCGACGATTATGTCGCCAAGCCGTTCGAGCCGCGCGAGCTGGTGCTCCGGATCGGCAATATCCTCAAGCGCACCGCGCCGCCGCAGGTCGCAGTCGTCGAGCAGATCGCGTTCGGCCCCTATATTTTCCATATCGAGCGCAGCGAACTGCGTCAGGGCGAAGAGATCATCCATCTGACCGATCGCGAGCGCGAGATGCTGCGCATCCTCGCCAGCGCGCCCGGCGAGACCGTGCCGCGCGCCGAGCTGACCTCCGGCGGCACCGTCAACGAACGCGCGGTCGACGTGCAGATCAACCGCCTGCGCCGCAAGATCGAGCACGATCCCGCCAATCCGCTGTTCCTGCAGGCGGTGCGCGGCATCGGCTATCGCCTAGTGGCTTCGCCCTGAGCATGACCCAGAAAGTAGCCCGCATGAGCGAAGCGATATGCGGGGTTGGCAAGCCCCGGATATCGCTTCGCTCATCCGGGCTACGAAATCCCATCGCTCTATAAGTATCGAACATGAGCACGCTCGACTCCGGCCTGACCCTGATCCGCAACGCCTCGCAGCGCGTCTCGAAGGCGAATGGCTGGATGGGCAATGCGTTCAAGAGCTGGATGCCGACCGGCCTCTATGCCCGCGCGCTGCTGATCATGATCGTGCCGATGGTGATCCTGCAGACCGTGGTGGCGTTCGTGTTCATGGAGCGGCACTGGAACACGGTGACGCGGCGCCTGTCGGCCGCGGTGGTGTCCGATATTGCCGCGCTGATCGACGTCTACAAGAGCTACCCGCAGGACAAGGACCGCGCGCAGCTTCGCCGCATCGCCCAGAAACTCCAGCTGGTGGTCGACTTCCTTCCCGCCGGCGACATGCCGCCGCCGGGGCCGAAGCCGTTCTTCTCGCTGCTCGACCAGACGCTTTCGGTGCAGCTCGGCCGCCAGATCAGCCGTCCGTTCTGGATCGACACTGTCGGCAAATCCAATTTGGTCGAGATCCGCGTGCAGCTCGACGATTCCGTGATGCGGATCTTCGCCCAGCGCAGCGCGGCCTACGCCTCCAATTCGGAGATATTCATCTTCTGGATGCTCGGCACCTCGACGATCCTCCTGATCGTCGCCGTGCTGTTCCTGCGCAACCAGATCAAGCCGATCCTGCGGCTCGCCGACGCCGCCGAAAGTTTCGGCAAGGGCCGCGAGGCGCCGAACTTCCGGCCACGCGGCGCGCGCGAGGTGCGGCGCGCGGCGCAGGCCTTCATCGAGATGAAGGCGCGCGTCGAACGTTCGATCGAGCAGCGCACCGCGATGCTCGCCGGCGTATCGCATGATCTGCGCACCATCCTGACCCGGTTCAAGCTCGAGCTTGCCCTGATCGGCGAAGGTCCCGAGATCGACGCGATGCGCAAGGACGTCGACGAGATGTCGATGATGCTGGAGGACTACCTTGCCTTCGCGCGCGGCGATTCCGGCGAGGTCGCGCAGCCGACCGACATGGCGTTGGCGCTGGAGGAATTGCACAGCGACGCCGAGCGCCACGGCCACACCGCAACCGTTGCATTCCACGGCCTGCCCGTCGTCACGGTGAAGCCGGCCTCGTTCAAGCGCTGTCTCGCCAACCTCGTCTCCAACGCCGCGCGCCACGCCAACACGATCTCGATCACCGGCCATCGCGACCATCGCTATCTCAACGTCACGGTCGACGACGACGGGCCGGGCATCCCCGCCGACATGCGCGAGGAAGTGTTCAAGCCGTTCCTGCGGCTCGACGATGCCCGCAACCAGGACGAAGGCGGCACCGGGCTCGGGCTTGCGATCGCCCGCGACATCGCCCGCTCGCATGGCGGCGACATCATGCTTAGCGAAAGCCCGATGGGCGGCCTGCGCGCCGTCGTGCGGGTGCCGGTGTAACCTAGCGTTTTCGAGCGAATTGGACGCCGGTTCGCGTCAGGAAAACGCGTCCAAACAACAAATTCGAGCTACCAGCGGTATGACAACGTGCCGATGACCTGCCGCCGTTCGCCGGCATAACAGTACCCGGACTGGCAGGTCTGGTAGTGCGTGCCGAACAGATTGGTGGCGTTGACGCGCGCGGTGGCGCCGAGGAAGCGCCGGTCCAGCTTGCCTAGATCGTAATCGATCACCGCATCGAACAACGTCGTCGCCGCGTTCTGGAACGTGTTCTGGTCGTTGCCGAAGTTCGTGCCGATATAACGCAGGCCGAGACCAAGCCCGAGGCCTTCGACGGGCACGCCGGACTGGAACGTATATTTGCCGAAGGCGGCGAAGGAATTCCTCGGAATGCCGGAGAGCTCATTGCCGGTCGTATCGGGATTGCCCTGCGTGATCACGACGTTGAGATGGGTGTAGGCGGCGGTGAGATCAAATCCCTGCTTGAGCGCCAGCTTCGCCTCGAGCTCCACGCCCTTGGATTCGACCTGCCCGGTCGCTGCCTGGAACGCCATGTTGTTCGGATCGGTACGCAGCACATTGTCCTGCGTGATGTCGAACACCGCGGCGGTCAACAGCACTGGAACGTTCGGCATCTGGTACTTGATGCCCACTTCCTTCTGCTCGCCGGTGGTCGGCCTGAACGGCAATCCGGATGCGTCGACGCCGACCTGCGGGGCGAATGCCGTCGCGTAGCTGACATAGGGCGCAATGCCGTTGTCGAAGACATAGCTGAGGCCCGCACGGCCCGTGAAGGCGGTGGCCCTTTGCGTCGACGGCACGCCGTCGAGACCCGCGGTCGTCGTCTGCGACACCCAGCTCTGGTGCCCATTGAGCGTCAGAATGAAGCCGCCGAGCTTGGCCTGCTCCTGTGCATAGACACCGACCTCGTCGGTCGACTGCTTGTTGAAGATCGAGAATGTCGGCGTCGCGATGGCCTGGGCGCCGTAGTTCATGGTCAGGAGATTGAGGTCGGGCGCCGGCCCGTAGCCGATCTTGTCGTTGTAGTAGGAGTGACCGTAGTCGACGCCGAACAGCGCCGTGTTCCTGATCGCGCCAAGCATGAACTTGGCCTCGGCCTGATTGTCGAGCGTCACGGTGTTGAAACTGTCCAGGATCCGCCAGGCCGACCGCGACGCCAGATTGGTGCTGCTGTCGATCGAATCGATCTGGGTGTATTTCGCGTCGACGTCGACCTGGTAGAAGCGGAAGTTCTGCCGCACCGTCCACACATCGTCGACATTGTGCTCGAACGCGTAGCCGATGCGATATTGCTTCTGATCCATTGCGCTGAACGCCGGATCATTCGAGTAGATGTTGGTCAATTGTCCGTCGGGCGTGCGGAAGTTGCCGATGCTCGCGGCGGTTCGGCTCTTTTGATATTCGATCAGGATGGTGAAGGACGTGTCGGCGTCCGGCCGCCAGGTCAGCGCCGGCGCGATATAGGCGCGATCGTCGTCGTTGCCGGGGTACCAGGTCTTTGCGTCGCGAAGCAGGCCCGTCAGCCGGTAGTACAGCTGATCGCTGCCGGGCACCGGACCACCGACATCGAAACTGCCCTGGTAACGGTCGTAGGTGCCGCCCTGCAGTTGCACCTCACCGAATGCCGTCAACGGCGGCCGCTTGGTCGTGACATCCACGATGCCTCCTGGAGAGCCGAGGCCATAGAGGCCCGAGGCTGGTCCGCGGAGGATCGACACGCTGTCGAGACCGTAGGGTTCGATCTTGGGAATTGCGAAGTTGCCGCCGCCCTGGCGCAGGCCGTCGCGATAGATGCCTGTATAGGTCGCGTCGAAGCCACGGATGTAGAAACTATCGAACCTTGGATCATAGCCGAACGCCGTGGTCGTCACGCCGGGCGTGTAGCTGACGGCGTCCTTGAGCGTCTGGACGTTGCGATCCCTTAGCTCCTTTTGCGTCACGACCGAAAGCGACTGCGGCGTTTCGATCAGCGCTGTGCTGGTCTTGGTGCCGGCAGTGCTTCCGGTTGCGACGTAACCCGTCGTCATACCGATCGCGCCTCCTGTGCCTTGCGACCGCGGAGCCTGACTCTGGGCGGGCGCAGTCACATTGCGGCGCCGATTCGCCGCGACCGCGCGCGAAGTCCTGGTGTTCTGACTTGAAACGACGGCACCGCGCTTTTTTGCGGCGCCAGGTTCATCCACCGTCACTGCGGGAAGTTCGCTGACATTGTTCTGCGGAGGACTTGTCTGCGCCTGAGCGTAGGCGACGTCTGTGCCCATTGGCACAAGTATGACCGAACCGAGTAGCGCTGCATTGATCGCAGCCGTTGATCCGAGCAAACCGCGCTTGCTCCGCAACGAAGCCATTCCCACCGAACAAATCCCCACATTGCCTTACGCCGACATCGATCGAGCCGCGTTTGCGACAAGGCCGGCATCGATTGGGGCGGACTTCTATCGGCGGGATGATCGAAATTCCACACGCGCAAAATAGAATCGATGGAAGCAGCAACGAAGCGCAACACTGGAGTGATTCAAGATGCGCATCACTGGAACGATTCAAAACGACATGTTGGCGCGTCAGGCGTTCGACACGACGTTGGCGATGCGCGTCGTCTCTCGCAGAGAGTCTCGAACGCGAGGCACGCAGCGATCATTCAACGATGTTGTACCCCGTCGACGTCATCGCGCGCCAAGGAGCGCATGAACGCGGTGAACCGTCATCCCCGCGCAAAGGCTATCGCATTTCGTGGCGGCGTTCTCGTGGCCATCCTTCGAGACGCCCGCCTTCGGCGGGCTCCTCAGGATGAGGTCTTGTTCTGCGGCACAATAGTAGACCCTCATGGTGAGGAGCGCCGCTTGCGGCGCGTCTCGAACCACGTGGCCAAGCACTTGCGCGGTCGCCAAGGGGCATATGCGATAGCCCTGGGGGTGACGGGGTGGGATCGGATGGATTGCACATCGCCTCAGCGCAAAATTGCTTTGCAATCTTGTCGCGAGCTACTCGAAATGATGGTGCGGCAAGCGGCGCAGCCTCTCAGCATGCGAGGCGATGCATTCAGGCGCGCGGCAACAGCCGGATGCGCTGCGCGCTACTTCTGCTTGGGCAGGAGGCCCTTCAGCTTTTCCATGTCCTTGACGTTCATCTTCATGCCGCCGGGCATGATGATGTCACCGGCCTTCTGGTCGCTCTTGCAGGCGCCGAGCCATTTCGCCTCGATGGTCATCGTGGTGTCACGTGAGCCGGCCGCGCCGCCCTCGGCATGCGAGGTGCTCTTCACCGTGTAGGCGGAATTGAAATCGCCGACGATCTCGGCATGGCTCTGCATCGTCATGCCGGCGACGCTGCAGACGCTGTCGCTCACATAGCCGGTCGCGGTCTTCTGGATATCCTGCTTGGAGCAGACTTCCTTGGCCATCGGCGAGGCCGCCGCGCTCATCTCCTTGTCGGTGGTCTCGTCGGTGCAGTGCTGCATGGTGATTTCCGGCATCGGCCCGCCGGTGCGCACCATCTTCATCTCCCACAGACCGGCCTTGCGGATCGGCAGATCGACGGCACTTGCGGCGCCAGCGGACAGAACAAGGCACACAGCCGAACCAAGCAAGGCAAGCTGTCGGGTCATGCGGTCGGCTCCCGGCTGAACGATCGAAAGATCTGGTGCGCGCTCAGTAGAGCGTGCGCAGCGGCCTCTGGGCTGCGCCATAGGGCACCCAGCGACAGGCGAAAGAGATGTAGCCGCCCGGATAGTTCTGCATCGCAAGGAACTTAACCACCTTGCCGTAGGAGGCGCAGTGATCGACGGCGAGCTGCCGGGCGTCGCTCTGGGTCGCCAGCGTATAGGCGATGATACCGCCGGTATCATTGCCCTTGAACGGCGGCACCGGCTGCATCCAATCCGCCCGCGCCGGCACAACGGCCAGCATCCCGCAAACGGCAACCAGGCAAGCGGCCAATTTCCTTCGCATCGCAGACTCCATTTCGCTTCGAGCCAACATAGAGTGCGCCGGCGACCGTGAAAAGAACGAGCGGGCTCCCCAAAGTGGACTTCTCCGCAGGTGTTGCCGCCCTGCACTTGACCTTGCCGGGGCTTCGCGGCACCGTCCGCGGCATCGGATAATCGGGTGGATTCCCATGCGCAACCTGTTCAACTCCCGCAATAAACTCGGCCGCAAGCTCGGCCTCGGCGCCGCACTCGTGGTCGGTCTGCTGGCTTTCGGGGGTACGGCCCAGGCCGCCAATCCGCTCGAAATGAACTTCTGGCTGTCCGGCCCGCGCTATGATGGCAATGTGGCCCCATGCGAGAAGGCCCTGACGGTCATCAGCACGCAATTCCAGGAAAAGGAAGCCACCTTCTGGAATTCGCCGCTCGTGATCACCGGCTTCAACGGGATTCACGAAACCGCCTTCCGTCCCTGGCAGTCCGACAATATTCCGCGCCGTTATTGCACGGGCGAGGCGATGCTGAGCGACGGCAAGGTGCGCAAGGTGCACTATTCGATCATCGAGGACGGTGGCTTTGCCAGCATCAATCAGGGCGTCGAATGGTGCGTCGCGGGGCTCGACCGCAACTGGACCTATAACCCGTCCTGCAAGGCCGCGCGGCCCTGATCTCCGACCGGATTGCTAAAGCAGGAGCCGCCGCCATTTGGACGGCGGCTTTTTGTTCTTGAAATGTTCTCACGGCCTGCTAGGCTCCGGGCGGTCGAGTGAGGGAGCGTTTGATGCCTCGGTTGGACACGATTTCCCGATTTTTGATTTCGGTTGCCATTATTCTGTGCAGTGCGGTTGGGGCGTCGGCCCAGGATCGCCGCCAGAATGCGCCCGGTGAGTTCGATTTCTATGTGCTGTCGCTGTCGTGGTCGCCCTCGTTCTGCGAGGCGGCGAGCGAGCGCGGCAACAACGGCCGCGGCACGCAGGCGCAGTGCGGCGGACGGCCCTATTCCTTCGTGGTGCACGGCCTCTGGCCGCAATATGAACGGGGCTTTCCGGAATACTGCCAGCGGCCCTCGCCGCGACTCGCCCGCAGCATCATGAGCTCGATGCTCGACCTGATGCCGGCGCCCGGACTGATCTACAACGAGTGGGACAAGCACGGCACCTGCTCCGGTCTCGGCGAACGCGCCTATTTCGAAGCCATCCGCAAGGCCCGCGCCACGGTGAAGATCCCCGAGGAATTCCTGCAATTGTCGGAGCCGAAGACGGTCGCGCCCGACGAGTTGGAGACAGCGTTCATCAAGGTCAATCCGGGCCTCAGCAACTCCGCGATCTCGGTGACCTGCGACAGCAAGCGGCTCAGCGAGGTGCGGATCTGCCTCAGCAAGGATCTGCAATTCCGCTCCTGCGAGGAAATCGATCGCCGCGCCTGCCGCCGCGATCAGGTGCTGATGCCGCCGGTTCGCGGCGGCTGAAACTCTCTGCGTCATGGCCGGCAGACCCGCGCCGCGCGTCGTGGCGCAGAACGCCCCGGCCACCTGCGCCATCGCGAAACAAGCAAGATAAGGCGCAGATGCCCGGGAGCCGGCTACGCCAGGGCTTGGCCGAGCCGGGATGTTAACCCCGCCGAAGCTTTAGCGAAGGTCGGGACAAGCCCGGGCATGACGAGTACAACATGCGCACCCTTTGGGAGCGCAGCACGATCATCACATGAACTACCGTCACGCCTTTCATGCCGGCAGCTTTGCCGACGTCATCAAGCACATCGTGCTGGTGCGCATGCTCACCTATCTGCAGGACAAGCCGGCGCCGTTCCGCGTCATCGACACCCATGCCGGCGCCGGCCTCTATGATTTGACGTCGAGCGAAGCGCAGCGCGGCGGCGAATGGCTCACCGGCATCGCCCGGCTGATGCAGGCGCGGCTCTCCGACCAGGCATTGCCGCTGATCGCGCCCTATCTCGACATCGTCAGAGCATTCAATCCGAAAGGCGAGCTGAAAGCCTATCCTGGTTCGCCGTTGATCGCGCGGGCGCTGCTGCGTCCGCAAGATCGCCTCACCGCTAGCGAGATCGAACCGACGGCGCGCAAACAACTGATCGACGCCTTGCGACGCGACGCGCAAGCGCGCGTCGTCGATCTCGACGGCTGGATGGCGCTGCCCGCATTCGTGCCGCCGAACGAACGGCGCGGCCTGGTGCTGATCGATCCGCCGTTCGAAGCGAAGGACGAGTTCGAGCGGCTGGCCAGCGCTTTCACGGAAGCGTACGCGAAGTGGCCGACCGGCTCGTATCTTTTGTGGTACCCCGTAAAAACCCGGAGAGCCACCGACGAGCTAACGCGCAGTGTGGTCGCTGCAGCAGCAAGCAGCCGGCCCGCCGGCAAATGCCTGCGATTGGAATTCAGTGTGGCACCGCAAGAAGCAGGCGCAGGCCTCGTTTCCACAGGGCTTTTGCTGGTGAATCCGCCGTGGACGCTGGCGAATGAGTTGAAGATCATCCTGCCCGAACTCGAGAAGCCGCTCGGTCAAGGCGGCGCGGGACGCTTCAGACTCGAGACGCCTAAACCATGATCGACACCTCCTACTGAAAAGTTCAATTTTGAGCATAGGCAATTTGCGCGGAACCGTATTATGCTCATCCTGTTACGACTGGCTTTACGTTCCGCTTCCGCGAATGGTTGCGGCGGAGTGACAAGGCCGAAATAAAATCCAGGCGGACCGGTGGCGTGACGCCGGCCTGTTCAGGTGGCCAAGCTTCCGACAAGCGAATGTCGGTCAACCGCTACGCGGCGTGCGCGTAGCGGTGGAGCAATACGGGGGAGGAGTTTCCCGATGGCCATGACTGGGACAGTCAAGTTCTTCAACGGAGAGCGTGGCTACGGCTTCATCAAGCCTGATGATGGCGGCCGCGATGTGTTCGTTCACATCACAGCCGTCGAGCGTGCAGGATTGAAGGACCTGACTGAAGGACAACGCATTACGTTCGAGGTTGAGCCCGACAAGAAGGGCAAGGGCCCGAAGGCGGTCAACCTGGTGGTCTCATGACGAGCGCTCGCGATGCGCGGCTCGGGATGAACACCGAATGAGGCGTTGCGTGTGAGTTGACTGCCGAGCGCGGCTAGCGCTCGCTGGATGACCACCTGCATGATGCGGACGCGACTGGCGGTGCCGCATATCCCACACGTGCGGCCCACCGATTGGATTCGCGGATGCCGCGGCATGCATGCCGCCGTGCGCGACGTTGAGATCATCAACAGAAAAACCCGGCCGCGCAAGGCGCGGCCGGGAGTTGATGGTCGACGTTTTCTTTTTCTCAGAAGTGATAGTTGATGCCGGCGCGAACCAGGCTGAAGCTGTAGCCGTTCGACACGCCACCGGTGATCGTGAAATTGCTGTTGGCAAGGTCGACGTAGAGATACTCGATCTTGGCGCTCCAGTGCGGGGCAAAGCCCATTTCGGCGCCGGCACCGACGGTGAAGCCCGCATTGGTGTGGCTCTCCGTGATGCCGAACGTCTCGCCGCGCAGTTCGCCGAAGGCGAGACCGCCGGTCGCGTAGAACAGCACGTTGTTGACCGCATAGCCGGCGCGGCCGCGCACCGTGCCGAACCAAGGGTTGGAGAACTTCCACGGCGCGAAGCGGTCGTCGGCTGTGGTGCCCTGGATATCGGCCTCGATACCGAACACCCAGGGGGAGCCGTTCTGGAAGTTGTAGCCGGCCTGCACACCGCCGACGAAACCGGACGGCTTGGTCGGGTTGTTCTCCACCGAGCCCCAGCCATAGCCGACATTGCCGCCGAGATAGGGGCCGGCCCAGCTATAGGCATTGAGCGGCTGATAGACGGTATAGGGCGATCCGTAGTTGAGATCGGCCGACGCCGCCGAGGTCGTCCAGCCTGCAACGATCAGTGCCAGCGCACGCGCGACAAACCGGGTCATTGGTACTCTCCACCACGCAACAGCCGCAGCCCGCCGGCCAAGGCCGGCGTGGTTACGGAATTCCACTTTTTCGCTAAGGTTTATCGAGAGTTTTAAGTTAAAGGGCTGTTAAGCCCGGTTACCGGCCCGCTCATCAGTCTTAACAAGGTGTTACGCCCCCCCCTCCCGGCGCCCGTGCGGGCCGGTAATCTCCTGCAATCGAGGTGCTTTTTGTAGGTGCCGTCAACGCTGGCGACCGGTCGCCCAAGCACTTAGTTTACGGCCCATGGTTCACGATTCTCCCGAGCGCCCGACGCCGGCCTCCAAGGTTGACTCCAAGGCTGACCCCAAGCCGCGGCGCGGTTCAAAGTCCGACCTGCCACAGGACGATCTGGCGCTCGATACAAGCGACGTCGATCCCGAAACCTCCGCCGCCGAGGAGGAGGACGAGGCACGCCTGCCCGAGGCTTCGGAGGACGCCGCCGAGGCAGTCGCCGAGGGCACGCTCTCGGTCGGACATGCCGCGATCGAGAACGCGGTCCGCCTCGCCCCGACCTCGCCCGGCGTCTACCGCATGCTCAACGCTGCCAACGACGTGCTCTATGTCGGCAAGGCGAAGAACGTCAAAAAGCGGCTGTCGTCCTATGCGCGGGCCAACGCGCCGCTGCCGGCGCGCATCCTGCGCATGATCGCGGCGACCACGCAGGTCGAGATCGTCTCGACCATGACCGAGACCGAGGCGCTGCTGCTCGAAGCCAATCTGATCAAGCAGCTCCGTCCGCGCTTCAATGTGCAGCTGCGCGACGACAAGTCGTTTCCCTACATTCTGATCACCGGCGACCATTGGGCGCCGCAGATCCTCAAGCATCGCGGCGCGCAGTCGCGGCCCGGGCGCTATTTCGGCCCGTTCGCCAACGCAGGCGCAGTCAACCGCACCATCACGGCGCTGCAGCGCGCGTTTCTAATCCGCTCCTGCACCGACGGCTTCTTCGAAAGCCGCAGCCGGCCCTGCCTGCTCTATCAGATCAAGCGCTGCGCCGGTCCCTGCACGCGCGAGATCGACTTCCCCGGCTATAGCGAACTGGTGCGCGAGGCGACCGAATTCCTCTCCGGCCGCAGCCACGCCGTGAAGGAGCTGCTCGCGGCCGAGATGGAGAAGGCTTCCGGCGAGCTCGAATTCGAAACCGCGGCACTGTACCGCGACCGTCTCGCGGCGCTGTCGGCAATCCAGTCGCAGCAGGGCATCAATCCGCGCACGGTCGAAGAGGCCGATGTGTTCGCGATCCACCAGGAGGGCGGCTATTCCTGCGTCGAGGTGTTCTTCTTCCGCACCGGCCAAAACTGGGGCAACCGCGCCTATTTCCCCAAGGCCGAGAAGAGCTTCACGCCCGAGGAGGTGCTGTCCTCGTTCCTCGCGCAATTCTACGACGACAAGCCGCCGCCGAAGCTGATCCTGCTGTCGCACGAGATCGAGGAAAGCGCGTTGCTCGCCGACGCGCTGTCGGTCAAGGCCGGATCCAAGGTCGAGGTCTCCGTGCCGAAGCGCGGCGAGAAGAAGGAGCTGATCGGCCACGCGCTCACCAACGCGCGCGAGGCGCTCGGCCGCAAGCTCGCCGATACCGCGACGCAAAGCCGGCTGCTGGAGGGCATGGTCTCGACGCTCGGCCTGCCGCACACACCTAAGCGGATCGAGGTCTACGACAACAGCCACATCCAGGGCACCAACGCGGTCGGCGCGATGATCGTGGCGGGACCCGACGGGTTCATGAAGAACCAGTACCGCAAGTTCAACATCAAGTCCGAAGGACTGACGCCCGGCGACGATTACGGAATGATGCGCGAGGTGCTGGAACGCCGCTTCAAGCGGCTGCTGAAGCCGCCGGAGGGCGAGGCCGCAGCCAAGACGAAAGCGGATGACGATTCGTTCCCGCAATGGCCCGACCTCGTCATCATCGACGGCGGCCGCGGCCAGCTCAATGCGGTCCGGGAGATATTCCAGAATCTCGGGCTGACCGAGGTCTCGTTGATGGCAGTTGCCAAGGGTCCGGAGCGCGATGCCGGGCGCGAAACCCTGTTCATGCCCGACCGCGAGGCCATCAAGCTGGAGCCGCGGGACCCGGTGCTCTATTTCATCCAGCGGCTGCGCGACGAGGCCCATCGCTTCGTGATCGGCTCGCACCGCAAGCTGCGCAAGAAGGACATCCGCGAGGCCGGCCTGCAGGAGATCCCGGGCATCGGCCCGTCCCGCAAGCGTGCCTTGCTGCACCACTTCGGAACGCTCAAGGAGATCGAGCGGGCCTCGATCGCCGACCTCGGCAAGGTTCCCGGCGTCAGCGCCGAGAGCGCCCGCAAGATTTTCGAGTTTTTCCACGCCCAGCCGGGTTAAACCAAAGGCGAGTCATCAGGGCGTCGCCTGCGACAGGGCATCTAGGGCATGATGCGGAAAAGTGTGAGGCAGTTATCCGAAAAGATCATGCTTAAACAACGAGCTAAGGCGCTATGACGATGCAGCGCAATCTGGTCGCGCTTGACGCGTCCGCACGGTTGACCTTCTCGCTTCAGCGGTATTGGTAGAACGGATGAACATCGCCACGACCCGGGGACAGACCAAGACCATGTCCCTCCCGAATATCCTGACCTACGCCCGGATCGCCGCGATCCCGGTGGTGATCGGCTGCGTCTACTGGCAATCGATCCTGGACGGCCCGTTGTGGCTGCGCTGGGTGGCGCTGGCCGTGTTCATTGCGGCGGGAATCACCGACTATCTCGATGGCTATTATGCCCGGATGTGGGACCAGCAGTCGGCCTTCGGCCGGATGCTCGATCCGATCGCCGACAAGCTGCTGGTCGCCTCCAGCCTTCTGATGCTGGCTGCCGACAATTCGATCCATGGCTGGACGCTGTGGGCGGCGATCGTGATCCTGTGCCGCGAGATCCTGGTCTCGGGCCTGCGCGAATATCTCGCAGGGCTCAGGGTCAGCGTTCCCGTCACCAAGCTGGCCAAATGGAAGACGACGATCCAGCTGGTGGCGATCGGCTTCCTGATCGCCGGCGAAGCGGGCGAGCAGGTCTTCCCGGCCACCACCCTGATCGGCATCGTGCTGCTCTGGATGTCGGCTATCTTCACGATCTACACCGGTTGGGATTACTTCCGTGCCGGCATCCATCACCTCATCAAGGAGGATGAGGGATGAAGCTGAAATATTTCGCCTGGGTACGTGAACGCGTCGGCAAGGCTGAAGAGATCGTCGAGCCGCCGGCCGAGGTGCGCACCGTCGGCGACTTGATCGGCTGGCTTGCCGCGCGCGACGATGCCTACGCCTATGCCTTCGAGAAGCCGACGGTGATCCGCGCCGCGATCGACCACGCCCATGTCAAATCGGACGCGGCGATCTCCGGCGCCCGCGAGATCGCGTTCTTTCCGCCGATGACCGGCGGCTAAATCTTAACATGACCGTCGCAGCGACCATCCGTATCCAGCAAGCCGACTTCGACGTCGCGCAGGAGATCGCGGCCTTGAGCCGAGGCCGCACCGATGTCGGCGCGGTCGTCAGCTTCAGCGGCATTTGCCGCGGCAGCGAGCAGGGCGAGCCGATCGTGGCGCTGACGCTCGAACATTATCCTGGCATGGCGGAAGCCGAGATTGGACGCCACGCCGACGAGGCGCTGGCGCGCTGGCCGTTGCAGGGCCTCACCATCATCCATCGCTTCGGCCGCATCGCGCCGGGCGAGAACATCGTGCTGGTCGTGACCGCCTCGGCGCACCGGCAGGCCGCGTTCGAGGCCGCCGAGTTCCTGATGGACTATCTGAAGACCAACGCACCGTTCTGGAAGCGCGAGGAAAGCGCGCGCGGCGCGAGCTGGATCGAGGCGCAGGACCACGACGACGCGGCCGCCGCGCGCTGGACCAAATCCTGATGGCCAAGCGCAGCAAAGTGCCGGCGAGGCGCAGCCCCGCCGTGCCGAAAGCGCCGAAAGTCGGTGCCGGCGAGCTGCACACCCTGTTCGACTTCCTGCGCTATGCGACGAGCCGCTTCAACGCAGCCAAGCTCGTGTTCGCGCACGGCACCACCGATCCGGTGGCCGAGGCAGCGTTCCTGATCTGCGAAACGCTGCACCTGCATCCCGACCAGTTCGAGAACTTTGCCACCGCACGCGTCACGATTGCCGAGGGCAAGCAGATCCTCGACCTGATCGAGCGGCGGATCGCGACGCGGAAGCCGGCCGCCTATCTCGTCAACAAGGTCTATATGCGCGGCCTGCCGTTCTATGTCGACGAGCGCACCATCGTGCCGCGCTCCTTCATCGGCGAATTGCTGGATTCGCATTTCGGCGGCGACGAGGACGGCACCTCGCTGCTCGGCGATCCCGAGGAGGTCGAACGCGTGCTCGACCTCTGCACCGGCTCCGGCTGCCTCGCGATCCTGGCCGCCCGGCATTTCCCCAACGCCGCAGTCGATGCCGTCGATATTTCAAAGGATGCGCTCGAGGTCGCCGCGCGCAACGTCGCCGACCACGGCCTCGACGGTCGCCTGACGCTGCATCGCGGCGACCTGTTCAAGCCGCTCGGCGGCAGCAGATACGATCTCATCATCTCGAACCCGCCCTATGTCGACGCCGAAGGCATGGCGGCGCTGCCGCGCGAGTGCCGTGCCGAGCCGAAGATCGCGTTCGATGGCGGCGCCGACGGGCTCGACATCGTCCGCCGCCTGCTCGATGAGGCGAGGCAGCATCTGACCCCGCAGGGCGGGCTGCTCTGCGAGATCGGCCGCGGCCGCGACAATCTCGAGGCCGCCTATCCGAACCTGCCGCTGCTCTGGCTCGACACCGAGGACTCCGAGGGCGAGGTGTTCTGGATCGCCGCCGCGCACCTCTGACCGGCGAGCCGCCGCCGGCTCCGGCGATTTACGGAGCCCGATCCGGGCGAAGCGAAAATCGTGTGCAGTTCCAGCCGGTTCCGAAGATCGCTGGCCCGTCGAATCAACAATGGTGCTAAGGTCGCGGTCCGGGGACGTTCGGACAGAGGGCGCGGGCGCGCGACATGATTCGCATTTCGACGATCTTCATCGCCATCTGCATGGTGCTGGTCGCAGCCTCGCTCGGCTTCGTGCTGTATTCGGTGGCGGGCATCAGCGGATCGGAATCGGCGATCGTGGCGCTCGCCGCCCTCACCTGCCTGATCCTCTACAATGCGGTCTCGATGCGGCTGCGCGACCGCAGCGACGTCGGCGGCCAGATCGCGGATCTGTCGCGCGGCACCGCCGACCTTGCCCGCCAGGTCGCCGAATTCGGCCGCCGGCTGGCCGCGGTCGAAGGCCGCGTCGCCTCGGCCAACTCCTCTGGCTCCGACCGGATGCAGGGCATGGCGGGCGAGATCAGCGAGCTCGGCGGACTGGTGCGGCAGCTTGCGGCATCCGTCGCGCATCATGAGGATCTGCTGGCGGCGGCTCCGGCGGTGCAGCCGGTCGCGTCCCCGCGCGACGATGTGCTGCAACGGGTTGCGCCGGCGCCGACCGTCGTGGTTGCGCCTCCGCCGACACCTGCGGCTCCGCCGGAGGTCTCGCGCAGCCAGACCCAGCTGATCGGCGCGATCAAGCAGGCCATCGACGAGAACCGCCTCGACATCTACCTGCAGCCGATGGTGACGCTGCCGCAGCGCAAGGTGCGCTACTACGAGGCGGTGACGCGGCTGCGCGACGAGCGCGACCAGGTGCTGGCCGCCGAGGATTTCATCGAGGCGGCCGAGGCCGGCGGCCTGATCGGCCGCATCGATCACATGGTGATGCTTCGCTGCGTCCAGGTGCTGCGCCGCCTGATGATCCGCAGCAAGGATGTCGGCGTGTTCTGCAACGTCTCGGCGGCGACGCTGTCCAACCCGGCGCATTTCACCCAGTGTCTCGACTTCCTCGAGGCCAACCGCGCGCTGGCGCCGTCCTTCGTGCTCGAGTTCAAGCAGGCGACCTTCCGCAATCTCGGCCCGACCGAGAGCGAGAATCTCGCGGCGCTGGCGCAGCGCGGCTACCGGTTCTCGATCGACCATGTCAGCGACCTTCGCCTCGAGCCGCGCGAGCTCGCCGATCGCGGCGTCCGCTTCATCAAGGTACCGGCGGCGCTGCTGCTTGATGCCAAGCAGATCGCGAGCACCGATATCCATCCTTCCGATCTGTCCGACCTGCTCGGCCGCTACGGCATCGACCTGATCGCCGAACGGATCGAGGGCGAACGCTCGGTGGTCGATCTGCTCGACTACGATGTCCGGTTCGGCCAGGGGTTCCTGTTCGCGCCGCCGCGGCCGTTGCGGCCGGAGGGGGCATCTGCTACCGCCGAGGCTCCACAGATCAACCCTCAGGATCTTAATGGCGCCAGCACTTCAGCCCCTGTCTCCAGCCCCGCAGCTCCGCCGCGCGCAACCGGCAGCGCCGCGCTGGCGCGCCGCGCCCTCGGTCCAAATTAGCCGGCAATTTGCATCATGACCTCACTGCGTTTCGTGGAGCAGCTGCGCGACCTCGTCGGCGGCGTCGATGTGGTGCTGTCGGATATCTGGGGCGTCGTGCACAACGGGCTCGAGTCCTTTCCCGAGGCCTGCGAGGCCCTGCACACCTTCCGCCAGCAGGGCGGCACGGTCATCCTGATCACCAACGCGCCGCGGCCGGCCGATTCCGTGCAGCGACAACTGCGCAAGCTCGGCGTCGCCGACGAGACCTATGATGCGATCGTCTCCTCGGGCGACCTGACGCGCCACTTCGTGGCCGATCATCCCGGCCAGAAGATCTTCTGGATCGGCCCGGAGCGCGACAGCTCGATCCACCGCGGTCTCGACGCCACCTTGGTGCCGCTGGAGCAGGCCGACTACATCATCTGCACCGGCCTGTTCGACGACGAGACCGAGTCGGCCGAAGACTATCGCGACACGCTGCTGAAGGCGCTCGAGCGCAAGCTCACGCTGGTCTGCGCCAATCCCGATATCGTGGTCGAGCGCGGCGACCGGCTGATCTATTGCGCCGGGGCGGTCGCCGAACTCTATCGCGAGCTCGGCGGCGAGGTGATCTTCTACGGCAAGCCGCACCGGCCGATCTATGAGCGCGCCATGGCACTGGCCACCGAGCGTCGCGGGCGTCCGACCGAGCTCAGCCGGGTGCTCGCGATCGGCGATTCCGTGCGCACCGATCTCACCGGCGCCCTTGGCTTCGGCATCGATCTCCTGTTCGTCACCCGCGGCATCCATTCCGAGCAGTTCGAGGGCATCGAGCAGCTCGATGCGGCCTCGATCAAGGAATTGTTCGGCCATCCGCCGCGCGCGCTGATGCGCGAGCTGAAGTGGTAACGGCCAACTCTCTGCGCCCCCTCTCCCCGTTCTTCACGGGGAGAGGGTTGGGGTGAGGGGCTGCTTCCGCGAGTAACGAACGCGGTTGGACCTGTCCCCCTCACCCGGATCGCATTTCGCTACGCTGCATGCAATCCGACCTCTCCCCGCAAGCGGGGCGAGGTGAAGGGGCGCGCCGCCAAAATATCGAAAACAACCCCATGCAAAGTAGCCAGCGGCGGCCGACGTTCGACAGCCAACTTGACACGTCGGGCAACTCAGCGATATTCTTCTAATATTCCGAAATCGTGCATCCGCCCCCCGTCCCGCAAGCGGAGCGGGTGAAGGGAAGCGTGATCAAATGCAAATGCCCGGGACAAGCCCGGGCATGACGTGAATTTCAGTCGATGCGATGGACGAGCGTCTTACGCCGTCGCCATGTCCGGGAACACCGCCTCGATCTTGGTCTTCAGCGTGGCCGCGTTGAACGGCTTGACGATGTAGTTGTTCACGCCGGCCTTCTTGGCCGCGATCACGTTCTCGGTCTTGGATTCCGCCGTGATCATGATGAAGGGCGTGGTCGCGAGATTGGGATCGGCGCGGACTTCCTTGAGCAGGTCGTAGCCGGTCATCGGCTCCATGTTCCAGTCGGAAATCACCAGGCCATACTTCTTGCCGCGCATCTTGTTCAGCGCTGCGGAGCCGTCGGAGGCATCGTCGATATTTTCAAATCCAAGCTGCTTGAGAAGATTCCGGATGATGCGGATCATGGTGCTGTAATCATCAACCACCAGAACCGGCATGGACAAATCAACCGCCATCTTTCCCCCCAAAACACAAACGCAACTTGGCTTCTGCACGAACGCAGCTTTCCGCCAACGACTAACAGCAGCCGTTAAACAGCGCGTTAACCGGCTGAATCCGGATTGTTACGGATTTGACGCGATTTTCGTTAGCCTTGACTTCCACGCCGCCGCCGCGTCACGGTCCGGCCCGCACCAATCATGCTTAAGAATCCTTGAAGAATACCACTCATGAGCACCGGCTTTACCGTTATCCGCGACAACACCCCCACAAGCGCCATTCCGAAAGGCGCCGTGGTCGCGATGGGGAATTTCGATGGCGTCCATCGCGGTCACCGCGCCGTGATCGGCGCGGCGCTCGCGATGGGCAGAGCGCACGGCGTGCCCGCGCTCGCCGTGACCTTCGAGCCGCATCCGCGCAGCTTCTTCAGCCCGAACACCCCGCAATTCCGTCTCACGGACGAGACCAACAAGCTGCGGCTGCTCGCGGCCACCGGCCTCGCCGGTGCCGTCGTCATGACCTTCGACAAGGCGCGCGCCGGCACCTCGGCGCAGGATTTCATTCATCACGACCTGATCGGCCGGCTCGGCATCAGCGGGATCGCGGTCGGTTACGACTTCCATTTCGGCAAGGGCCGGGTCGGCTCGCCGAGCCTGCTGGTCAGCGAAGCGCCGCGGCTCGGCATCGAGGTCGATGTGCAGGCCCATGTCGACATCGAGGAGCGCCCGGTTTCCTCCAGTGCCATCCGCATGGCGCTCGCCGAGGGCGAGATCGCGGATGCGACCACGATGCTGGGCGGACCGTGGTTCGTCACCGGCAAGGTGGTCCATGGCGAGAAGCGCGGCCGCGACCTCGGCTATCCCACCGCCAATATCCGCCTCGACAAGCATTGCGGCTTGAAGCACGGCATCTACGCGGTGCGGGTCGGCAAGGGCTCGCAACGGTTCGACGGTGTCGCAAGCTTCGGGCGCCGGCCGACCTTCGACAACGGCGCGCCGCTGCTCGAGGTATTCCTGTTCGACTTCAAGGGCGATCTGTACGACGCGGTCCTTGATGTCGCATTCATCGGTTTCATTCGCGAAGAGCTGAAATTCGACACCATCGAGGCGTTGATACGCCAGATGGATGACGACAGCGCCAAGGCGCGCGCGGTGCTTGCCGCGGCGCCCGACGCGTTCCCGCAGCTCGGAGTGATTGGTTGAACCGGACTGAAAAGCAAAAAATGCTGGCGGGCGAGCTGTATCGCCCGGATGCGGAGCTCGCCGCCGACCACACCGCGGCGGAACATTGGATGGCCCGCTACAACGTGTCGGGCGCAGCGTCCGCGGCCGAGCTGCACGCACAGCTCTCCGCGCGCTTCCGAAAGGTCGGCAGGGATACCGTGATCCGGCCGCCGTTCTTCTGCGATTACGGCAGCAATATCAGCCTCGGCGACGGCGTGTTCCTCAACTTCAATTGCGTCATCCTCGACGTCGTCGAGGTCGTGATCGGCGATCGGACCCAGATCGGACCCGCGGTGCAGATCTATACCGCCGACCACCCGCGCGATGCCGAAACCCGCCGCGCCGGGCTGGAATTCGGCCGCCCGATCCGGATCGGCAGCGACGTCTGGATCGGCGGGGGTGCCATCATCCTGCCCGGCATCACGATCGGCGACGGCGCCCTGGTCGGGGCCGGCAGCGTGGTCACACGGAACGTCGCCCCCGGCGCGATAGTGGCGGGAAATCCGGCCCGGGCACGGCCGGCCTGAGCCGCGCCATGCGCGGCCCTGCGGGCCACCGGGGGCTTTGCGATTTCCCCGTCCGGCTGCTATGGAAACCCCATGTTTTCGCGGCGCATCATACGGATTAGCTGCCCGGCTTCCGCCTGAGCCTGAAGGCTCGGCGCAAGACCGGGACTTCGCCGTTTCACCCGCGATTGATCGCGTATCCGCGCCCGCACCTGCCAAATCAGAGCTTTCATGTCCGACAAGCCGCAAAAGACCGACGCCCAAAAGACTGACGTTAGGGACTATTCCAAGACCCTTTACCTGCCGCAGACGGATTTCCCGATGCGCGCCGGCCTGCCCCAGCGCGAGCCGGAAATCCTGAAATACTGGAACGACATCGGCCTCTACGACAAGCTCCGCCGGGAAGCCGAGGGGCGCGCCAAATTCGTGCTGCATGACGGCCCGCCCTACGCCAACGGCAACATCCATATCGGGCACGCGCTGAACAAGATCCTCAAGGACGTCGTGACCAAGAGCCAGCAGATGCTCGGCTTCGACTCCAACTACGTGCCGGGCTGGGACTGCCACGGCCTGCCGATCGAATGGAAGATCGAGGAGGAGAACTACCGCTCCAAGGGCAAGCAGAAGCCCGATTTCCGCGACTCGGCGGCGATGGTCGCGTTCCGCAGGGAATGCCGTGCCTATGCGACGCACTGGATCAACGTGCAGCGCGAGGAGTTCAAGCGGCTCGGCATCATTGGCGACTGGGATCATCCCTACCAGACGATGAGCTATCCGGCCGAAGCCCAGATCGCCCGCGAGCTGATGAAGTTCGCGGCCAACGGCACGCTCTATCGCGGCTCGAAGCCGGTGATGTGGAGCGTGGTCGAGAAGACCGCGCTTGCCGAAGCCGAGGTCGAATACGAGGACTACACCTCCGACATGGTGTGGGTGAAATTCCCGGTCACCTCGCCGGCGCATGGCGCGCTGGCCAATGCCTCGGTCGTGATCTGGACCACCACGCCGTGGACGCTGCCCGGCAACCGCGCCATCTCGTTCTCGCCGAAGATCGCCTATGGCCTCTACAAGGTGACGGATGCGCCGGCGGACAATTGGGCGAAGACCGGCGATCTCCTGATCCTGGCCGACGCTCTTGCCGCCGAAGTGTTCAAGCAGGCGCGCGTCACGTCCTATGAGAAGGTCCGCGATATTCCCGGCGACACGCTGGACGCCGTGGAATGCGCCCATCCGCTGCGCGGCTTCGGTGGCGGCTACGAATTCATCGTGCCGCTGCTCGCCGGCGAGCATGTCACCGACGACACCGGCACCGGCTTCGTGCACACCGCGCCGAGCCACGGCCGCGAGGACTTCGACGTCTGGACGGCCAACACCCGCGAGCTCGATGCGCGCGGCATCAAGACTTCGATTCCCTATACGGTAGATGAAAACGGCGCCTTCACCGATCACGCTCCGGGCTTCACCGGCAAACGCGTGCTCAACGACAAGGGCGAGAAGGGCGATGCCAACGAGGCCGTGATCAAGGCGCTGATCGAGGCCGGCAGGCTGCTCGCGCGCGGCCGCCTCAAGCACCAGTATCCGCACTCCTGGCGCTCCAAGAAGCCGGTGATCTTCCGCAACACGCCGCAATGGTTCATCGCGATGGACAAGCCCATCGCCGAGAACGGCCATGCCAGGAAAGGCGACACGCTGCGCGCCCGCGCGCTGCACGCGATCTCGGTCACGCAATGGGTGCCGCCGGCGGGCGAGAACCGCATCAACGGCATGATCGCCAACCGTCCCGACTGGGTGATCTCGCGCCAGCGCGCCTGGGGCGTGCCGATTGCCGTGTTCGTGCGCGAGAACAGCGACGGCTCGGCCGAGATCCTGCAGGACGAGGTCGTCAACCAGCGCATCACCGAGGCGTTCATGGAGGAAGGCGCCGACGCCTGGTACATGGCCGGCGCCCGCGAGCGCTTCCTTGGCAGCCGCGCGTCCGAGAACTGGAAGAAGGTCGACGACATCTGCGACGTCTGGTTCGATTCCGGCTCTACGCATGCCTTCGTGCTGGAAGACCGCCAGAACTTCCCGCAGCTCGGCAACATCGTCCGCAAGGTCGACGGCGGCAACGACACCGTGATGTATCTCGAAGGCAGCGACCAGCATCGCGGCTGGTTCCACTCGTCGCTGCTGGAAAGCGCCGGCACGCGCGGCCGCGCGCCTTATGACATCGTGCTGACCCACGGCTTCACGCTCGACGAGAACGGCCGCAAGATGTCGAAGTCGCTCGGCAACACCGTCGAGCCGCAGAAGGTGATCAAGGATTCCGGCGCGGACATCCTGCGCCTGTGGGTCTGCGCCACCGACTATGCCGACGACCAGCGCATCGGCCCGGAGATCCTCAAGAACACCATCGAGACCTACCGCAAGCTGCGCAACTCGATCCGCTGGATGCTCGGCACGCTGCATCATTTCAAGCCGAGCGAGAAGGTCGCCTTTGCCGAGATGCCCGAACTCGAGCGGCTGATGCTGCACGAGCTCGCCGGCCACACCGAGACCATCCGCAAGGCCTATGCCGACTTCGACTACAAGACCGTGGTCGCAAGCCTCGCGGCCTTCATGAACTCCGAGCTGTCGGCGTTCTACTTCGACATCCGCAAGGACACGCTGTATTGCGATCCGCCGTCCTCGGTGGCGCGCAAGGCGGCGCTGACCACGATCGATCTGCTCTGCGACGCGATCCTGAAATGGCTGGCGCCGATCCTGAGCTTCACCACCGACGAAGCCTGGCGGATGTATCGGCCGAACGCCGAGCCTTCGGTGCATCTGACGCTGTTCCCCGAAGGTCTCGAGCAGTTCCAAGACGACGCGCTTGCCGCGAAGTGGGAGACGGTCCGCAACGTCCGCCGCGTCGTCACCGGCGCGCTCGAACTCGAACGCGCCGCCAAGCGGATCGGCTCCTCGCTCGAGGCATCGCCGGTGATCTACGTCGCTGACAGGGAGATGCTGGCCACGCTGTTCGACATCGATCTCGCCGAAGTCTGCATCACCTCGAACTACGAGGTGCGCGAGGGCGAGGCGCCGGCCACAGCTTTCCGCCTCGATGCCGTGCCTGGCGTTGCGGTCGTGGTCGAGAAGGCGGTCGGCACCAAATGCGCCCGTTCGTGGAAGATCCTGCCGACGGTGGGCGAGGACGGCGAATATCCCGACGTCTCGCCGCGCGACGCGCAAGCGCTGCGCGAATGGAAGGCGCTGGAGGTCACGGCTTGAGCTCGCCCGTGCGCGCCGGTGTGCTTGCGGCGGTGATCACCCTGATCGCCGACCAGGCCTCCAAGCTCTGGCTGCTCCACGTCCTCGACATCGTGCATCACGCCCCGGTGCGGGTGACGCCGTTCTTCGACCTGGTGCTCGCCTGGAATCCAGGGATCAGTTTCGGCTGGTTCCAGAGCGAGACCCCGGCGGCCCAGATCCTGCTGATGGTGATCAAGGCCGCGGCCGTGATCGCGCTGGCGATCTGGATGGCGCGGTCGCGGACCTGGCTCGCGACGGTGTCGCTCGGCCTGATCATCGGCGGTGCCATCGGGAACGGCATCGACCGCTTCGCCTATGGCGCGGTGGTCGATTTTGCCCTGCTTCATGCCGAGATCGGGGGAAAAACCTTCAATTGGTACATCTTCAACCTTGCCGATGTAGCCATCGTTGCTGGCGTGGCAGCCCTATTGTATGATTCCGTGGTGGGGACCCCCGCCGTAAAAGCGCCCTGATCCCGGCCGATACGAGCCGGTCAGCGGCCCACACCTGTATCAAGCGGAACTGTGCCTAAGCCAGTGATCGCTTTGGCGAATTTTGAGATGGGAATGGCGCAATGCGCAACACCAAAGCCCGCGGTTACCTGATCGAGACGTCCCGGCTGTCGCTGATGCGCGGCCTGCGCCTGGCGTTCGTCGCAGCCGGGATCGGCCTTGTCATGACGGCCGGCCCGGTGCGCGCCGGCGACGATGAGGATGACGGCGACGACGGCCTGACCTTCGAAGAGCGGATCGTCGACAATCTGATGACCGGGCTCGGCGCCAAGAGCGCGGCCAGCAAGGGCATCGACTACCGCGAGCGCTCGCCGCTGGTGGTGCCGCCGAAGCTGGATTTGCCCCCGCCGGCATCGACCGCCCAGGTCAACGCGCCGAACTGGCCTAAGGACCCTGATCTCGCGGCGCGCAAGGCTGCGATCGCGGCGCGCAAGAAGGAAGTCAAGAAGGAGCCGTGGCAGTCGGCGGTGGCGTTGACGCCGGCCGAGATCGAGGCGGGCCGCAAGCAGCAGACGGCCACCGATGGGCGCAAGGAGCCCCTGGAGCCCGGCGTGAGCACCAATCCATCGCTGATGCCGAGCCAGCTCGGTTACACCGGCGGCCTGCTCGGCATGTTCAAGGGGAATAGCAGCGAGTCCAAACCGTTCAAGGGCGAGCCGACGCGCGATTCTCTGACCGAGCCGCCGCCCGGCTACCAGACGCCGTCCGCGGGCTATGCCTACGGCACCGGCCCGCAGGCGCCGATGGCGAAAGAAGGCCAATACGACGTCATGACCGGAAAACCGGTGCAGTGATCGCTTGGCCTGCGCGGGCGAAGGCTGACATGAGCAAAGCTTAATGCGGGGCGGCGGGTGTCTCTCCGCTTCGTGACCATCGGCACGGGAACGACCGTGTACGATGGCTTGCTTTCGCGCCCCGGCCGTGGGTCCGGGCTTTCATAAGGATCATGATGCGCTCTCGCCGATCGATCGCCCTGTTCGCTGCCGCATTCGTTTCCACCATCCCGCTGCCGGGTGCCAGCCTCCGCGCCCAGACCACCGTCACCTCGGAACGCCCCGCCAGCTTCACGCTCGACAACGGCCTGCAGGTCGTGGTGATCCCCGACCACCGCACGCCGGTGGTCACGCAGATGATCTGGTACAAGGTCGGCTCGGCCGACGAGACGCCCGGCAAATCGGGCCTCGCGCATTTCCTCGAGCATCTGATGTTCAAGGGCACCGCCAAGCATCCGGCCGGCGAGTTCTCGCAGACCGTGCTGCGCGTCGGCGGCAATGAGAACGCCTTCACCTCGGTCGACTACACCGGCTACTTCCAGCGCGTGCCGCGCGAGCAGCTGCCCACCATGATGGAGTTCGAGGCCGACCGCATGACCGGCCTGATCCTCAAGGACGAGAACGTGCTGCCCGAGCGCGACGTCGTGCTGGAGGAGTTCAACATGCGGGTTGCCAACAACCCGGATGCACGGCTGGCCGAGCAGATCATGGCCGCGCTTTATCTCAACCATCCCTATGGCCGGCCGGTGATCGGCTGGCACCAGGAGATCGAGAAGCTCGACCGCGAGGATGCGCTGGCCTTCTACCGGCGCTTCTACGCGCCGAACAACGCGATCCTGGTCATCGCCGGCGACGTCGACGTCAAGGATATCCGCCCGCTGGTCGAGAAGAATTTCGGCCCGATCCCGGCGCAGCATGCGATCCCCGAGAAGCGGGTCAGGCCGCAGGAGCCGACACCTGCCGCGCCGCGCACCGTGACGCTGTCGGATCCGCGCGTCGAACAGCCGAGCCTGCGCCGCTATTACCTGGTGCCGTCGGCGACGACGGCGGCAGCGGGCGAGAGCCAGGCGCTCGATGTGCTCGCGCAGTTGATGGGCGGCGGCGCCAACTCCTATCTCTATCGCTCGCTGGTGATCGACAAGGGCCTCGCGATCTCGGCCGGCGCCGGCTACCAGGGCACCTCGCTCGATCCGTCGCAATTCTCGATCTCGGTGACGCCGAAACCCGGCGTCGAGTTCGCGCAGATCGAGGACGCGATCGACAAGGTGATCGCCGATCTTGCGCAGAACCCGGCGCGCGCCGAGGATCTCGAACGGGTCAAGACCCAGCTCATCGCGGAGGCGATCTACGCCCAGGACAACCAGGCGACACTGGCACGCTGGTATGGCGGCGCACTGACCACCGGGCTCAGCATCGAGGATATCCGCAGCTGGCCGGATCGCATTCGCGCCGTCACCGCCGAGCAGGTGCGCACTGCTGCCGCCAGCTGGCTCGACAAGAAGCGGTCGGTGACCGGCTATCTGATCAAGGATACTGCGCCGAAACGCGAGGAGAAGCGCTCGTGATCTATTCCCTCACCCGCCGTGCGGCGCTGATCGGCGGCGCCTGCGCCGCGCTGTTGACGCTGACGTCGGCGCCCTCGCAGGCCGCGGCCAAGATCCAGCGGCTGGTGTCGCCGGGCGGCATCGAGGCGTGGTTCGTGCAGGATGCGACCGTGCCGCTGATCGCAATGGAATATGCCTTCAGCGGCGGCGCCAGCCAGGACCCGCCCGGCAAGCCCGGCGTCGGCAATCTGGTCGCCGACCTGCTCGACGAGGGTTCCGGCGATCTCGATTCCAAAACCTATCATGAGCGGCTCGAGCGCCGCGCCATCGAGCTCAGCTTCCAGTCGAACCGCGATCAATTCCGCGGCTCGCTGCGCATGCTCAAGGACAACAAGGACGAAGCCTACGACCTGTTGCGGATGGCGCTGACCTCGCCGCACTTCGAGCCGAAGGACGTCGAACGGATCCGCGCCCAGGTGATCGCCAATCTGCGCCGCGAATCGACCAATCCGTCCTCGCTGGCCGGCCGCAAGTTCCTCGAGCTCGCCTTCGGCGATCATCCCTATGCCAGGACGGCCACCGGCACGCTCGACAGCGTGCCGACCATCCAGATCCCGGATCTCAAGGACTATACCCGCCGCATCATCGCCAAGGATACGCTGCGCGTTGCCGTGGTCGGCGACGTCGATCCCGATACGCTCGGCAAGTTGCTGGACAAGACCTTTGGCGGCCTGCCGGCGAAAGCCGAATTGACGCCCGTCCCCGACGTCGTGGCGACCCGGCCGCCGCAGCGCGCCTTCGTCCCGCTCGACGTGCCGCAGACCGTCGTCACCTTCGGCGGCCCCGGCATTAACCGGCATGACCCGGACTTCATGGCGGCCTATGTGGTGAACCACATTCTCGGCGGCGGCGGGCTGTCGTCGCGGCTCTACAAGGAAGTGCGCGAGAAGCGCGGGCTGGCCTACTCGATCTATGAAGCGCTGGTCTGGATGGATCACTCCGCGCTGTTCATCGGCAACACCGGCACCCGCGCCGATCGCGCCGGCGAGACCGTCGATGCGATCGAAGCGGAAGTCCGCCGCATTGCCGAGGAAGGTCCGACGCAGAAGGAGCTCGACGAGGCGAAGTCCTACCTGAAGGGCTCGCAGATGCTGGCGCTCGACACCTCCTCCAAGCTCGCGCAGGCGATGCTGCAATACCAGCTCGACAAGCTGCCGATCGATTACATCGAGAAACGCAACGCCATCGTCGATGCGGTGACGCTCGACGATGCCAAGCGGGTCGCCAAAAAGCTCTGGGGCAACGGCCTGCTCACCGCAATCGTCGGCCGCGCCCCGCAGGCCGCGGCGCAGCCGGTGTCGGCGCCGCCGAAGGCGAACTGACGCGCTTCGGCGCGCCACCTTTCCTCTCAACCCCGAGAGCGAGCTACGCTCGCCTCGGACCCCCGCAAGGGGGGAGAAGGGGGAGCCGCGCACTCGGACGCCGACGTAACGACCACTGCATCAACACCACCCAAGCAGACCCAAACCCGCTATCCTGCGGCCTGCCGATTCTTCCCTCCACGGGTGATGTCATGCTGCGGGTGTCCCGCGACCTTACGATCGACGAGAACGACATTGAGATCGTCTTTGTCCGCGCCTCCGGCCCGGGCGGACAGAATGTCAACAAGGTCTCGACCGCGGCGCAGCTTCGCTTCGATACCAACAAGATTGCGTTGCCGGCGGACGCCGCGCAGCGGCTGGCGCGGCTCGCCGGCAGCCGCATGACCAAGGATGGCGTGATCGTGATCCACGCCTTCCGCTTTCGCACCCAGGAACGCAATCGCGCCGATGCGATCGAGCGGCTGCTCGAGATGTTGAGGGAGGCGATGGTGCGGCCGACACCGCGGCGACCGACCAAGCCGACGCTCGGCTCCAAGCAGCGCCGGCTCGAGGGCAAGAAACGCCGCAGCGACATCAAGGCGGGGCGCGGGGCGCGTCGTTTCGACGATTAGATCATAATGCGTTTCCACGGAATCGCATCATGATCTCATCTCCTTGTTCGAGCATGATCTTTTCGGAAAACCGGTTTCCACTTTTCCGGATCATGCTCCAGGGAACGCCGGACGCAGCGCGCGCGGCACTGCATCCGGGATCCGGTCAGCGTAACCAGAAGCGTCTTCGCGCGAAGCGGATGTCGGTTCGCGCGAAGGAACGCGTCAGAACAGGAAGCCTGAGCCTTGGTTCCGATTGATCAGAACCGCGAAGGCCCTCGTGCTTCAGTACTTCTTGGTTGCGGGCGCCATCTCGGAACCACCCGACTTCGGTGCCGTGCGTCCGCTGCCGACCGTTCCCTTGCTGCCCGACTTGGCGGCGGCACCGCTCTTCTGCGTCGGCGCGCCAGGTTGCGCCGTCATTTCCTCATCGCCGCTGCCGGACATGCCGCCGCCCTGCTGCATGGTACCTCTGCTCGGTGCACCGCCGCGGGTATCCGGTGCGGTCGTTCCCTGTGCCAGGACGGGGCCGGCCATCGCGGCCGAGATGGCAAGGGCGAGCACGCTGGTTTTTGCAAACGTCATCCATTTCTCCTGGGACTTTAATTGACGATGGAGGAGCGGCGCAGGTGGTGCGCCGTTTGCAGCGCCGACCCTGAACCCCATCGCGCAAGACTGAATTTTCCGCAAACGGCGCACGCGAGATGCAAGCTGCGTCGTGTGGTGATCGTGCAGGGATTTCGCGGTCATTTTGCGAAATTGTCGTCCGCATATGCGGCAACCACCGGTTCCGCGCCAGATCACCGCCCAGCTTTGTTCTGCTGTGAAACAGCCCGCTACTACCAACGGCGGATTTCAGCCTCCTACAGTCACCGCACAGAGGCGGTGATGTAGATGACAAAGCTGCGCGCAAGGTGGACGTTGGGGCTGGGATTTTGCAGCGCAATGCTTGCAGTGCAAATGGCCGGCGCGCAGATGCCCCTGCCCGCCGCCAAGCCACCCGATGGGGCGACGCTGTTCAAGCAGCAATGCGCGACCTGCCACACCACCAACATGTCGGATGCCGTCCGGCAAGGACCGTCGCTCTACAGGATCGTCGGCCGCCATGCCGGCAAGGCCGACGGCTTCAAATATTCCGCGGGCTTCGGCAAGGCCGATTTCGTCTGGGACGACGCCAGGCTCGATGCCTGGCTGACCAATCCGCAGGAGGTGATCCCGGGCGCCGTGATGGCCTACCGGCAGGCCAAGCCGGAAACCCGCGCCATGATCATCGCCTATCTGAAGGAGCTGAACTGAATGGCGAAACCCGTGCATTCGATGATCCGCGTGCTCGACGAGGCCAAAGCGCTCGACTTCTACCAGCGCGCGTTTGGCCTCGAGATCGTGGACAATCTGAGATTTCCCGATTTCGCGCTGATCTATCTGCGCCATCCCTCCTCGCCCTTCGAGGTCGAGCTCACGGTCAATTTCGATCGCAAGGAGCCCTACACGCTCGGCGACGGCTACGGCCATCTCGCCGTCATCGTCGATGACGTCGATGCTGAGCACGCGCGTTTCGAGCAGGAGAAACTGTCGCCGGGGCCGCTGCGCGACTTCAAGCACGACGGCAAGACGCTGGCGCGCTTCTTCTTCGTCTCCGATCCCGACGGCTACAAGATCGAGGTGATCCAGCGCGGCGGGCGCTTCGGCTAGAGCATGCTCGAAATAACAAGGCAATTGCACAAATAAAAATTGACGGAGGAACCCATGAGAGAAATCGATCGACGCAGCAAATATGACCGGCGTGTCTTTCTCAAAGGCGCGGCCGTGACCGCACCCGCAGTCGCGATTGCGACCTCGACGGGGCTCGGTATCACCGATGCGTGGGCCGAAGGCGCCACGACGCTGACGCCGGCCACGCTGAAGACGCTGTTGAAGATGGCGCGCGATATCTATCCGCACGATTTCCTCGGCGACAGCTACTACATAGCAGCGGTCAAGCCGTATGACGAGAAGGCCGCGAAGGATCCGGCGGTCAAGTCGCTGATCAATGACGGCGCCACGAGGCTCGATCAGGCGGCCAACGACCGCCACAAGATGCCTTATGTCCAAGTCGCCTGGGAAAACGATCGCGTCGCGCTGCTGCAACAGATCGAGCAAAGCGCGTTCTTCCAGAAGATCCGCGGCGACCTCATCGTCTCCATCTACAACAACAAGGAGGTGTGGCCGCGGTTCGGCTACGAGGGCTCCTCGGCCGAACATGGCGGCTACATCAAGCGCGGCTTCGCCGATATCGACTGGCTGCCGAAGGTCTAACGGGTCGGGAGGAAACAATGGCAAAATTCGATCTGAATGACAGCGGCGTTGTGGTGATCGTCGGCTCCGGTGCCGGCGGCGGAACGCTCGGCAATGAACTGGCGCAGAAGGGCGTCAAGGTCGTGATCCTGGAGGCTGGCCCGCGCATCGAGAACCAGGACTTCATCAACGATGAGTGGGACAGCTTCACCCAGCTCGCCTGGTCCGACGCGCGCTCGACCTCGGGCAGCTGGCGCGTCCACCAGGACTTTCCGGGCCTGCCGGCCTGGATCGTGAAGGCCGTCGGCGGCTCGACCACGCATTGGGCCGGCGCCTCGCTGCGCTTCGACGAGCACGAGTTCAAGATCAAGTCGGCCTATGGCGCCATTCCTGGCGCCAACCTGATCGACTGGCCGATCACGCTCGCCGAGATGGAGCCGTGGTACGCCAAGGCCGAGGACAAGATGGGCGTCACCCGCACCAACGGCATCCCCGGGCTGCCCGGCAACAATAACTTCAAGGTGATGGAGGCCGGCGCGAAGAAGCTCGGCTACAAGGAGGTGCACACCGGGCGGATGGCGATCAACAGCGAGCCGCGCGACGGCCGCGGCTCCTGCCAGCAGATCGGCTTCTGCTTCCAGGGCTGTAAGTCGGGCGCCAAATGGTCGACGCTCTACACCGAGATCCCGAAGGGCGAAGCCACCGGCAATCTCGAAGTGCGCCCCGGCAGCATGGTGATCAAGATCGAGCACGACCAGTCCGGCAGGGTCACCGGCGTGGTCTATGCCGATGCGACGGGCGCAATGCAGCGCCAGAAGGCCCGCGTCGTCGCGGTCGCCGGCAACTCGATCGAGAGCCCGCGGCTGTTGCTCAACAGCGCGTCCAGCATGTTCCCGGACGGGCTCGCCAACTCATCCGGCCAGGTCGGCCGCAACTACATGCGGCACATGACCGGCAGCGTGTATGCGAGCTTTGAGAAGTCGGTGCACATGTATCGCGGCACCACCATGGCCGGCATCATCCGCGACGAGGCAAAGAACGATCCGAAGCGCGGCTTCGTCGGCGGCTACGAGATGGAGACGCTGTCGCTCGGCCTGCCCTTCATGGCCGCGTTCCTCAATCCCGGCGCCTGGGGACGCAGCTTCACCAGCGCGATCGAGGGCTATCCGCGGATGGCCGGCATGTGGCTGGTCGGCGAGGACATGCCGCAGGAGACCAACCGCATCACGCTCGATCCGAAGATCAAGGACAAGTTCGGCATGCCGGTCGCCAGCGTGCATTTCGACGATCATCCGAACGACGTTGCGATGCGCGATCACGCCTACAAGCAGGGCTCCGCGGTCTATGAGGCGGTCGGCGCCACCGTCACCTATCCGACGCCGCCCTATCCCTCGACCCACAACATGGGCACCAACCGGATGAGCGAGAAGCCGCGCGACGGCGTGGTCAACAAGTTCGGCCAGACCCACGACATCAAGAACCTGTTCGTCTCCGACGGCAGCCAGTTCACGAGCGGAGCGGCCTGCAACCCGACGCTGACGATCGTGTCGCTGGCGATCCGCCAGGCCGACCACATCGCCGGCGCGATGCAGCGCAAGGAGATCTAGACCAGACGACCATTCGAACCGAGTCGCGGATTCCGCCTCACCTCGCCCCGCGTGCGGGGAGAGGTCGGAGCGCATCGTTAGATGCGTTCCGGGTGAGGGGGAGTCTCCGCAAACGCAGCTGTCACCGGATACGCGGAGACGGCCCCTCACCCCAACCCTCTCCCGTAAGAACGGGGCGAGGGAGCGCAGCGCCGTCGTGGTCGCCACTGCGCTTTAGCAAGAAAATACAATTCCCCTCTCACTGAAGCGGCCTTGCCCAACTGGACAAGGCCGCTTTCTTCTTTGCGTGATGGACCGGTGCGAAATCTATTCCGCGGCATCCATGATCGCCGCCGCCCCGCGATAGTCCGGTACGACCGCCGGCGCGTTCGCCTTGGCGCGGTAGATCAGGCAGGAGCAGCGCAGCAGCGACGCGAAATTGTTCACCTCGCCGTGATGATCGAGCACCTCGTTGTGCAGGGTGGTGAGGAACTTGGCCAGCGTCATGCCTTCCTTGGCCGCGATCTCCTCCAGCGTATCCCAGAACGACATTTCCAGCCGGATCGAGGTGCAATGGCCGTCGATCCGCAACGATCGGGTCTGCGATTCATAGTCGCGTTGCGGCTGATGCGCGAAAAGATGGCACATGGCGTTCCTCCGGCGAGAACTTATAATTTTTCTAAACGATATACCTGTGCGCGCGGCCCCACAATCGGGACGTAGGGCGTAACGCGCCGGCCGCCGAAGCCAAGCGTCTTCAAGGCGATAGGCCGGACTCATCCCCAACCTGCTTGCGGCCGCCAGATCGGTCCCATGCATTTGCCGGCGCGGCGACTTATAGTAATGGCCAGCCTCGAATCGCTCCTCCGAACGTCCAATCCATGCCCGTCCGCCAGCTTCCCGAACAGCTCGTCAACCGCATCGCTGCCGGCGAAGTGGTCGAACGCCCCTCGAGCGTGGTCAAGGAACTGGTCGAGAACGCGATCGACGCCGGCGCCAGCCGGATCGACGTTTTCACCGATGGCGGCGGGCGGCGCCGGATCGGCATCACCGACGACGGCGGCGGCATGACCCGCGCCGACCTTGCGCTCGCGGTCGACCGGCACGCCACCTCCAAGCTCGACGACGAAGACCTGTTGCGCATCCGTACGCTCGGATTCCGCGGCGAGGCGCTACCGTCGATCGGCGCCGTGGCAAAGCTCGGCATCACCACGCGTCATGCCAGCGAGCCGCATGCCTGGTCGCTGTCGGTCGAAGGCGGCGAGAAGTCGGAGGTCATGCCGGCCGCGCTCGGCCAGGGCACCCGCGTCGAGGTCAATGAACTCTTCTATGCGACGCCGGCGCGGCTGAAGTTCCTGAAGACCGACCGCACCGAAGCGGAAGCGATCCGCGAGGTGGTGCGCCGCCTCGGCATGGCGCGCCCCGACATCGCCTTCACGCTGGCCGGCGAAGAGCGCGCGCCGGTCACCTGGGCCGCAGCGTTGCCCGGCGCCGCCGGCCGGCTGACCCGGCTCGGCGATATCCTGGGCGCGGATTTTCGCAGCTCCGCGATCGAGGTGCGCGCCGAGCGCGAGGGCGTCGTGGTCGAAGGCTTTGCCGCCGCGCCGTCGCTGACCCGCGCCAATGCGCTCGGGCAATATCTGTTCGTCAACGGCCGCCCGGTGCGCGACAAGCTGATCCTCGGCGCGGTGCGCGCGGCCTATTCCGACTATCTGCCGCGCGACCGCCATCCTGTCGTGGCGCTGTTCGTGACCTGCGACCCCGAGGGCGTCGATGCCAATGTGCATCCGGCCAAGACCGAGGTGCGCTTCCGCAACGCCGGCCTGGTCCGCGCGCTGATCGTGCACGCCTTGAAGGAAGGTCTCGCGCGCGAGGGCAGGCGCACCGCGGCCAATACCGCCGACGGCGCGGCGCTCTCGGCCTTCCGCCCGGCCTTCACGCCGCCGCGTCCGGGCAATTGGGACTGGCGCGGCTCGCCGTCCTATCCGGTTGGTCCGATGCGCGCATTCGACGGCGCGGCGGCGCCCGCCTTCGCCGAGCCCGGACAGGCCGCCTTCGACGTCGGCATGCCGACCGCCGATGTGCGCTTCGAGGCCGCGCCCGCGCCCGACCTGCTCGACCGGCCGCTCGGCGCCGCGCGCACCCAGATCCACGAGACCTACATCGTCTCGCAGACCCGCGACGGCCTCATCGTGGTCGACCAGCACGCGGCGCATGAGCGCATCGTCTATGAGAAGCTCAAGGCCTCTCTGGCGAAGAACGGCGTGCAGCGGCAGATCCTCTTGATCCCCGAGATCGTCGAGCTCGATGAGTCGACTGTCGAGAAGCTGCTCGATCGCGCCGAGGAGCTGGCGTCATTCGGGCTCTCGATCGAATCCTTCGGCCCCGGCGCGGTCGCGGTGCGCGAGACGCCCTCGCTGCTCGGCAAGGCCAATGCGGCGGGCCTGTTGCGCGACCTCGCCGAGCACATGGCGGAGTGGGACGAGGCGCTGCCACTGGAACGCCGGCTGATGCACGTCGCCGCCACCATGGCCTGCCACGGCTCGGTCCGCGCCGGCCGCCGCCTCAAGCCGGAAGAGATGAACGCGCTACTCCGCGAGATGGAGGACACGCCGAATTCCGGCCAGTGCAACCACGGCCGCCCGACCTATGTCGAATTGAAGCTGAGCGATATCGAGAAGCTGTTCGGGCGGAGATGAATATCTCGTAGGATGGGTAGAGCGCAGCGAAACCCATCATCTCTCCCGCGGCCCGGAAGTTGATGGGTTCGCTCTACCCATCCTACGAACTGTTCCGCCGGGCAAACACGTCCAGCACCGTGCGAAGTTGCGCGATCCATTCGTGACCGTCCTCGAACCCGCCTGCCGCGATCCGCGTGCAGATCTGATCGAGATCTTCGCCCCCAGGTGATGCTTGATCCTTGCCGACCTGCCTCGCAATCGCGACATAGCCCTCCGTCAGCAGCACGAGGCCGGGCGCGCTCGCGACAACATAATGCTCGCGTGCTTCGCGAAACATGCTGATCGCCTCCTCATAGCGGCCAAGCGCCAGGTTAAACGCCCCCACCATCCAGACGCCCGTCGCCTCGCGCAGCGGTCCGAGCTCCAGAGTCCGCACCAGCCGGAGCGAGCGTTCTGCAAGCTCGCGTGCGGCCAGCAGATTGTCCTGATTGATCGGCTTGTCGGACACGCTCCAGCCCGGCCAGCAATCGGCCGCCGCATTGAACGTCCAGCGCTGGACCATCATGAGCGCGTCACGCGCATCCCCATCCCGCGCGCCGCAACCGCGCTCGATCTGATCGGCGGCATCGCGCGCTGCCGCAAGCAGCGCCGCATCATCGCCAGCGCCGCGCAACGCCTTGACCTGCGTCTCCAGCTGACCGGCCAGCCCGGCAAGAGTGTCGGCCATGGTTCGCGCTCCCCTAGCGGTGATGAATCAGTATCGCGTAGGATGGGTAGAGCGCAGCGAAACCCATCATCTTTCCCGCGGCCCGGAAGTTGATGGGTTTCGCTTCGCTCTACCCATCCTACGAATTCTAGATTGCGGTGACAGCACGCAAAATCACGAACTCCGTGTCGTCATACGCGCGCCGCTCGAGCTCCTCGAAGCCCTCGGGTGCCGCGAACGCCGCGGCCTTGGCCTCCTCCACCACGAGCAGCGCGCCCGGCGTCAGCCAGCCGCCGTCGCGCAGCGAGGCGAGCGCCTTGTCGGCGAGACCCTTGCCATAGGGCGGATCGAGAAACACCAGCGAGAACGGCTCGACCGGATGTGCCGGTCCAAGATCGGTGGCGTCGCGGCGATAGACCTTGGTCGTGCCGCCGAGGCCGAGCGACTCGACATTGTTGCGCAGCAGCGCGCGCGCCTCGGCACCATTGTCGACGAACAGCGTGAACCTGGCGCCGCGCGAGACCGCCTCGATGCCGAGCGCGCCGGTGCCGGCAAACAGATCGAGCACGCGCGCGTCCTCAATCGGATTGTCGTAGGCGTGGATCAGAATGTTGAACACGGACTCGCGCAGGCGGTCCGCGGTCGGACGAATCTCGCGGCCCGCAGGCGAAGCGAGATTGCGGCCCTTCAGCCTGCCCCCGACGACGCGCATCGACCGTTACTCGTCGCGCGGCTTGAGATCGCGCTTGCCGTGGTAGCCGCGCTTGGGACGGCGCGGCGGGCCGTAGCCGTTCGCCTCGTCTTCATTGCGGGCACGCGCTTCCTCGCTGCCGGTGCGCTGCACCAGCACTCGGCGGCCCTTGCGATCGTTGATGGTTTCGCGCTTGCTGGGCTTCGGCTTCCTGGCGGGCGCATCGTCGCTGTCGGCTGCGTCACGCTGCTCCGGCCGCGTGAAGTCGGCGCCTGCGATCTTGGCGATCTTCTCGCCGAGCTGCTCGCGCAGCACCCGCGTCTTGACCTCCTCGACCTTGCCCTCCTCGAGCTCGCCGAGCTGGAACGGACCGTAGGAGATCCGGATCAGCCGGTTCACCTCGAGCCCGAGATGCGCCATCACGTTGCGCACCTCGCGGTTCTTGCCTTCGCGGATCGCGAACACCACCCACACATTGGCGCTCTGGTCGCGCTCCAGCGTCGCGTCGATCGGTCCGTATTTGACGCCGTCGACCTCGACGCCACCCTTGAGCTGGTCGAGCTGGCCCTGCGTCACCTCGCCATGCGCGCGCACGCGGTAGCGGCGCAGCCATCCGGTGTCGGGATGCTCCAGTGTCCGCGCCAGGCCGCCGTCGTTGGTCAGCAGCAACAGGCCCTCGGTGTTGAAATCGAGCCGGCCGATCGAGATCAGCCGCGGCAAGCCCTCGGGCAGATTGTCGAACACGGTCGGCCGCCCCTCAGGATCGGCATGCGTCGTCATCAGCCCGCGCGGCTTGTGATACATGAACAGCCGGGTCCGCTCGCGCGGCGGCAACGGCTTGCCGTCGACCGCCACGACATCGTTGTCGGTGATATCGAGCGCCGGCGAGTTGATCACGCGTCCGTTGACGGTGACGCGCCCTTGCGTGACGATCTCCTCGGCATCGCGGCGCGAGGCAAGACCGGCGCGCGCCAAGACCTTGGCGATGCGCTCGCCTGTCTTCTTCGGCTTCGGCTCGGGACGCTCGCGGCGATCGTCGGTGGCGCGCTCGCGATAGGCGCCGCGGCCGCCGAAGGCCGGGCGCTTCGCAAAGATCCTGCTGTCGTCCTCGTTGTCGCGGCGCGGCCGGTCGGAGAAGCGACCCTCGCTGCGCGGGTGCTCCTGCCAGTCGGTGCGGCCTTCGGGCCGCTCACGCCGGCGATTGTCGCGGCGATCGCCGGCGTCTTCGTCGCGATTCCAGCGCGGCCGGCCGAACTTCGGACGATCACCTTGCTCGCGGTCGTCGCGGGACCTGGAGAACCGCGGACGTTCGCCGCCACCGCGATCCTCGCGCGACCGCGAAAAGCGCGGACGCTCATCGCCGCCGCGGTCGTCGCGCGGCTTGTAGCCGTCGCGCGGCGTGCGATCCCGCTTTTGCCAGGGCTTCTCGTCGCTGCGGTCGCGGCCTTCGAAGTCGCGGTCGCGCTTGAAGCGCGGCCGATCGCCGAAATCCCGGCGCGGTGCGTCGCCGTCCTCGCGGCGGCGGAACGGGCGGCCTTCGCCCTTGTCGCGGAACGAGGACTTGTCGCGATCGCCGCGCGAAAACTTCCTGTCGTCGAATTTGCGCTCGGCGCGCTCGCCGCGCGGCGCAAAGGTCCGCTTCTCGCCGTCGCGCTCGCCACGCGGCGTGTAGGGGCGCTTCTCGCGATCGCCATAGGACCGTTTCTCGCCGAACTTGCGGTCGGACGACCGGCCCTCCGAGCGCGCGCCGCCGCGCTGAGGACGATCGCCCGCATCAAAGTCCCGGCGCTCGCCGCGCGGTTTGAACGGGCGCTTTCCGCCCCCCTCGCCGCCGCGGTCGTCGCGCTTGAAGCGCGGCCGGTCGCCGTAATCGCGGCGCGGCGCATCGCCGTCCTCGCGGCGGCGGAACGAGCGGCCTTCGCCCTTGTCGCCGAACGAGCGCTTGTCGCGATCACCACCTTTGCCGCCGAAGCTGCGCTTGCCGAACGGCTTGTCCGATCCGCGGGAGCCACTGGGTCGCCCCTTCCCGGGCGCCCCCCGGTCCCGCCGGCCGCGGGAATCGTTGTTTTTGTCGCTGTCGCGGGGCATGAATGTTCTCGCCTGGAGGTTCAATTGGGGCGCAGGGCAACCGGCGATACGCGCGCCATCTGGGCGCGACTGGCGCAAAACCGGCATCCACTTCTGCTGAAGGCGACGCTACTAGCAGGTTTCTTCCGATGATACGAGGCATGTCTGCCCCTTCTTTCATGGATTTGGCGCTAAAAACCGCCGAAAGTGCCGGAAAAGCTGGCGAGGTTCCGATCGGATGCGTGATCGTGCGGGGCTACGAGGTGATCGCCACCGCCGGCAACCGCACCCTGACCGACCACGATCCGACGGCCCATGCGGAAATCCTTGCGATCCGGCAGGCCGCCGAGGCCATCGGCACCGAGCGGCTGGTCGATTGCGACCTCTACGTGACGCTGGAGCCCTGCACCATGTGTGCCGGCGCGATCTCCTTTGCCCGCATCCGCCGGCTCTATTACGGCGCCGCCGACCCCAAGGGCGGCGCGGTCGAGTCCGGCGTCCGGTTCTTCGCGCAGCCGACCTGCCACCATGTGCCGGAGGTCTATGGCGCGGTCGGCGAGACCGAGTCCGCGCGCCTGCTGCGCGAGTTCTTCAGGGAGCGACGCTGACGAATCCGTAGCGCGGACGAAGCCAACGGGAGGCGCTTTCCGCGCTCCTCAGGGCGGCGGGGATGCAGCGCAATCTCTCCCCTCGTCGTCCCGGCGAAAGCCGGGACCCATAACCACAGGGTTGAGTCGTTAGAAAGCCGTGGCCCCAGCGTCGTACCACAATGACCTTCGGTGGTTATGGGTCCCGGCTTTCGCCGGGACGACATCGAGTGTGTTGCGTCATCGAGAGTCATACATTCACGGTCTCTTCGGATGACGGTGATGGAGCGGGGTCACCCCGCCAGGAAAAACTCCCGCAGCAGCTTCGCCGTCGCCTCCGGATTCTCCTCGGGCAGGAAGTGCCCCGACGCCACCGGCGCGCCGCTGACATTGGTGGCCCAGGTCTTCCAGGTGTCGAGCGGTGTCGTTGCCGCGCTGGCAACGCCGGCATCGCCCCACAGCGCCAGCATCGGGATCGTGATCTTCTTGCCGGCATCGACATCGGCCTTGTCGATCTCGTAATCGGCATAGGCGCCGGCGCGATAGTCCTCGCACATCGCATGGACGCGCGCGGGATCGCGGAATGGCGCCAGGTAGTGCGCGAGCGCGCGCGGATCGATCGCCTCCAGCGTCTTGGTCCTGGTCTGGCTCGCCATCTTCTCCTTGAGGAAGAATTCGCCATTGTTGGAGATCAGCGTCTCCGGCAACGGATAGGGCTGCGCCAGGAACGCCCAGTGGTAGATCTTCAACGCCGACAGGCGATTGAGCTTCTGCCAGTAATCATAGGTCGGCGCGATATCGAGCACCGCGAGCTTCGACAGCCGGCCGGGATGATCGAGTGCGAGCCGGTACGACACCCGGCCGCCGCGATCGTGGCCGGCGAGCGCGAAATGCACATGCCCGAGCTGCTCCATCACCTCGACCATGGTCTTGGCCCAGGCCCGCTTGGTGTAGGGCGTATGGTCCTTGTCGCTGTCCGGCATATCGGACCAGCCATAGCCCGGCAGGTCGGCGATGATCAGCGTGAACCTGTCGTCGAGTTTCGGTGCAACCGTGTGCCACATCACATGCGTCGAGGAGAAGCCGTGCAGCAACAGCAATGGCGGGCCCTTGCCGCCGACGCGGGCGAAGATGCGGCCCTGCGAGGTGTCGATCCATTTTGATTCATAGCCGGGAAAAAGATCAGCGAGATCAGGCATCGGTAGCTCCTTCCCTGTCGCGGGCGCTGCTTCAAACTTTGTTCGGCGTTGCCGCTGGCTTTGGCGAGGTTTATGCCATCCTCAAGTCCTGCCAACAACAACATGAAACGAGGAAGTGCCATGTCGATCGACTTCGAAATCCCCGCCGAGGCCAAGGCGATCCGCGAGAAGGTTCGCAAATTCGTCCACGACGAATGCATTCCGGCGGAAAAGGAACTCGACACCAAGCCGCTCGCCGAGGTGCTGGGACCGCTGCGGAAGAAAGCCCGCGCGCAGGGCCTGTGGTGCCCGTTCGTGCCGAAGGAGTACGGCGGTATGGGCCTCGGCCCGCTCGCCAACGCGCTGGTGCAGATGGAGCTCGGCGAAAGCATGCTCGGCGCGCTCTCGATGAACACGCAGGGACCGGACGACGCCTCGATGATGACGATCCTGGCGCACGGCACCGAGTACCAGAAGGAAAAATTCCTCAAGCCCCTGTTGAACGGCGAAAAGCGCATCTGCTTCTCGATGACGGAAAAGGCCGCCGGCGCCGACGCCACCGGCATGCAGACCACGGCGGTGAAGGACGGCAACGAGAACTACATCCTCAACGGCGAGAAATGGTTCTCCTCGTCGGCGAGCGTCGCCGACCTCGCGCTGGTCATGGCGAAGACCGATCCGAACGCGCCGCGCCACAAGCAGTACTCGACCTTCATCGTCGAGCTGCCCAACCCCGGCTACCGCATCAAGCGCAACGTCGCCAACATGGCGATCGAGGGGCCGCATGACGACGTGATCCACGGCGGCCACTCCGAGATCGAGATCAAGGATCTGAAGGTGCCCGCCGACAATCTGCTCGGCGGCGAGGGCAACGGCTTCAACATGGGCCAGCACCGCCTCGCCTACGGCCGGCTGCGCCACGGCATGCACAACGTCGCCAAGGCGCAGCGCGCGCTCGACATGGCGGCCGCCCATGTCACCAAGCGCTCGACCTTCGGGCAATTACTGGCGGACCGGCAGGCGGTGCAGTTCATGCTCGCCGACTGTGCCAGCGAACTCTATATCGGCCGGCTGATGCTGCTGCACATCGCCTACAAGGCCGAGAAGGGCCTCGACATCCGCCAGGAGAACTCGATCGCCAAGATCTTCCACGCCCACATGGTGCACAAGGTGATCGACACCGCGATCCAGCTGCACGGCGCGCTCGGCTTCAGCCAGGATACCCCGCTGGCGAAATGGTACACCCAGGTGCGCTCGCAGCGGCTGGTCGACGGCCCCGACGAGGTGCACAAGTGGAAGATCGGCAAGAACGTCATCAAGGCGTTCCGCGAGCACGGCACCACGGCGTCAGCGGCAGGCGGGGATCTGCTCTGACCCATCGTCATTGCGAGCGAAGCGAAGCAATCCACTTCTCCACGCGGGGACAGATGGATTGCTTCGTCGCTTCGCTCCTCGCAATGACGAGCCGCGCTAACCCTTCGCTGTTTCCGCCTCAACCCCTGCCAGGCGATGTCGCAGCGGCAGAATCCATCGGGCGGGGATCTGCTGTAACCAGCGCCCACAACTTGGTCATTGCCGGGCTTGACCCGGCAATCCATCGCGCAAAGAAATTCTCTCGAAGGTGATGGATGCGCGGGTCAAGTCCGCGCATGACAAGCGGAGATCAGCGGCCGAACCTAGCCGCTCGCCGCAAACAGTTCCCATGTCCCGGGCAGTCCCTTCAGCTCGAACGCGCCGCGCTCGGCGAATTTCAACCCGGCGCCCGCGACCAGATCGGTCACCACGCGTGACACCAGCACCTCGTTCGAGCCGCACTGCGACATCACGCGCGCCGCGGCGTGGACCGCTATGCCGCCGATATCCGCCCCCCTCACCTCGATCTCGCCGGTGTGCAGGCCTGCTCGCACCGGCAGGCCGATCTGCCGCGCGGCCGAGCCGAACGCCAGCGCACAGCGTACGGCGCGGCCCGGACCGTCGAAGGTCGCCAGAATGCCGTCGCCGGTGCTCTTCACCAGATGGCCGCGATGGCGGCCGACCACCTGCTGCGCGAGTTGATCGTGATCGTCGAGCAGACGTCGCCAACGATGATCTCCCATCGTCGCGGCGCTGCGGGTCGAATCGACGATATCGGTGAACAGCACGGTCGCAAGCACACGGTCGAGCTCGGCATCACCACCATCGCGATGGCCGGTGACGAATTCCTCGATATCGCCGAGCATCGCCTCGGTCTCGCCAACCCAATAGTAGTGATCGCAGCCGGGATATTCGACGTATTTCGCGGCGGGGATCGAGCGCGCGACGGCACGGCCGAGCGCCACGGGAACGCGGGCATCGCCGGTCCGATGCAGGACAAGCGTCGGAGTCTGGAGCATCGGCAGGATCGTCGTGACGTCGATCGCGCGATTGAGAACGAGCAGCGTCCGCAACGCTCCCGGACTGCTCGACAGCCGCTCGAATTTCGCGATCTGCGCGATCACTTCTGCATTCGTTGCCTGGCTCGGCGCGACAGTCTTGACCGTGTCGCCAGAACCCCAGCTCTGCACGATCTCGTCGCAGCGCAGCTGCCACACGTCGTCCGGCAGGCGATCCTTCGAGCGGGCAAAACTGCCGAGCAGAACAAGATGCGAAACGCGGTCCGGATAGGTCGCTGCAAACAGCACGCTCATCGGACAGCCCTCGGAGAAGCCGAACAACACCGCCTTCGCGGAGCCTATGGCATCCATGATGGCCCGGACGTCGTCCATGCGCTGCTCGAGGGAGGGCGCGCCGGTCATCCGATCCGACAATGCCTGTCCGCGTTTGTCGAAGGTCACGACCCGGGCGAAGCGCGACAGGCGGCGCAGCACGGCGGTGTAGCCGGGCATCTCGTGCATGAACTCGATGTGCGAGAACAGGCCGGGGACAAGGATGATGTCGACAGGACCATCGCCCATCACCTGATAGGCGATGCTCGCGTCGGCGCTTTGCGCGTAGTGGGTCTCGGGCAGTCTGAAATCGGTCATTCGAAGGCCCCGGGGCGCGCCATTGTCGCCGCTGAGGCCGGATCGATCAACCCTTCTCCGCCTCCACCGCCTGCCAGGCGATGTCGCGACGACAGAATCCGTCCGGCCATTTGATGCGATCGACAGCCTGATAGGCGCGGTCGCGCGCCTCGGTGACCGTCTTGCCCATCGCGCACACGTTCAGCACCCGGCCGCCATTGGCGATGGTTGCGCCATCCTTCGCTACCGTGCCGGCGTGGAAGATCTCGACGCCCTCGACCTTGGCGGCGTCGTCGAGGCCATCGATCCGCGTGCCCTTGATGTAATCGCCGGGATAGCCCTTGGCCGCCATCACCACCGTCAGCGCCGGGTCCGGATACCAGCGCAGATCGAAGTTCTTCAATTGCCCGTCGATGGAGGCGAGCAGCGCCGGCACGATGTCCGACATCATCCGCAGCATCAGGACCTGGCACTCGGGATCGCCGAAGCGGACATTGTATTCGAACAGCTTTGGGCCCTGCGCGGTCAGCATCACGCCGGCATAGAGCACGCCCTTGAACGGCGTGCCGCGGCTCTTCATCCCGGCAACCGTCGGCAGGATGATCCGCGCCATGATCTGGTCGTGCACCTCAGGCGTCACGAACGGCGTCGGCGAATAGGCGCCCATGCCGCCGGTGTTCGGCCCCTTGTCGTGATCGAACACCCGCTTGTGGTCCTGCGCCGAGGCCAGCGGAATCGCGGTCTCGCCGTCGCACAGCGCGAAGAAGCTGATCTCGCGGCCCGACAAAAATTCCTCGATCACGACCTCGGCGCCGGCCGAGCCGAACGCGCCCTCGAACATCATCGCGATCGCGGCCTCGGCCTCGGACAGCGTCTGTGCCACCACGACGCCCTTGCCGGCCGCAAGCCCGTCGGCCTTGACCACGATCGGCGCGCCCTGGGCGCGGACATAGGCCACCGCGTCCTTCGCATTGTCGAAGCGGCGATAGGCACCGGTCGGAATGTCGAACTCGCTGCAGAGGTCCTTTGTGAAACCCTTCGAGCCCTCGAGCTGGGCGGCCTGTTTGGTGGGCCCGAACGCCTTGATGTCGACCGCGGCGAGATCGTCGACGATCCCGGCGGCGAGCGGCGTCTCCGGACCGACCACCACCAGATCGACCGCATTGCGCCGGCAGAACTCGATCACCGCGGCATGGTCGGCGACGTCGAGCGCGACGCATTCGGCCTCGCGCGCGATCCCGGCATTGCCCGGCGCGCACCACAGTTTGGTCACCAGCGGGGATGCCGCGATCTTCCACGCCAGCGCATGTTCGCGGCCACCGGAACCGAGCAGGAGGATGTTCATCTGTGTCGCCGATCAGAGGGGTTGTAACGCCATTTCGTCCGGTTTAGCACGCTCCCGAACCGCGGCAACACGCGGTTCGATCAGATGTGGAATATGTGATTCGACGCCTGAAACGAGGCGTCCGGACCTTGCACACGGGGTCGAAAACCCCGATTCTATAGATCAGATGACCGCTGCTCCGAATCTCGTCAACGCGCCTGAATTCACCGTCTCGGAACTCTCTTCCGCCCTGAAGCGGACGGTGGAGGACCGCTTCGGCCATGTCCGTGTCCGCGGCGAGATTTCGGGCTTTCGCGGCCCGCATTCCTCCGGCCACTGCTATTTCGCGCTGAAGGACGAGAGCGCCAAGATCGAGGCCGTGATCTGGAAGTTCGCCCATGCCCGGATGCGCTTCAAGCCGCAGGAGGGCCTTGAGGTCATCGCCACCGGCAAGCTGACCACCTATCCGAACTCCTCGAAGTACCAGATCGTCATCGATTCGCTGGAGCCGGCCGGCGTCGGCGCGCTGATGGCGCTGATGGAGGAGCGCAAGAAGAAGCTCGCCGCCGAGGGCCTGTTCGACGAGGCCCGCAAGCAGCTCTTGCCCTGGCTGCCCGAGGTGATCGGCGTCGTCACCTCGCCGACCGGCGCCGTGATCCGCGACATCCTGCACCGGCTGGAGGACCGCTTCCCCCGCCGGGTGCTGGTCTGGCCGGTCAAGGTGCAGGGCGACGGCTCGGCCGAACAGGTGGCGGCCGCGATCCGCGGCTTCAACGCGCTGCCGGAGGGCGGCCGGATTCCACGGCCTGACCTCTTGATCGTCGCGCGCGGCGGCGGCTCGCTGGAGGACCTCTGGTCGTTCAACGAGGAGATCGTGGTCCGTGCCGCGGCCGAGAGCCATATCCCGCTGATCTCGGCGGTCGGCCATGAGACCGACATCACGCTGATCGACTTCGTCGCCGACAAGCGCGCGCCGACGCCGACCGCCGCCGCCGAAATGGCGGTACCGGTGCGCAGCGAGCTGTTCGTCGAGATCGCAGCGCTCGCCCGCCGCACCATGGTGTGCTGGCAGCGCGCCCAGGAGGCCCGCCGCACCGAGCTGCGCGCCGCGGCGCGGGCGCTGCCGGCGGCGCACGAACTGCTGGCGATCCCGCGGCAGCGGCTCGATCATCTCGCAGCAGGGCTGCCGCGCGGGCTGAAGGCCAACACGCACGCGCATTTCCGCCGCTTTGCCGCCAGCAGTTCGCGCCTCACCATCGGTGTGCTGCGCGGCCAGATCGCGCATGCGCGGCAACGGCTCACCGCATCTGGCGAGCGCATCACGCTGTCGGCGCGCGCGCTGCTGCATCGCCGCCGCGAGCGCTTCAGCGGGCTCGAGATCCGGCTCAAGGCTTCGAAGCTCGCCAACGCCAAGGCCCAGCGCAACTCCATCGCCCGCGATCTCGAGCGCACCCACCGCCTCGCCGAACGCGCCCGCCGCGCGCTGGTGACGACGATGCAGCGGCTCGAGGCACGCGTTGACCATAGCGGCCAGCTGTTGTCGGCGCTGTCCTATCGCGGCGTGCTGGCGCGCGGCTTTGCGCTGGTGCGCGACGCGCACGGCCACGCCCTGCACTCCGCCGCGGCGGTCGGGCCGAACGCCGGCCTGTCGATCGAATTCGCCGATGGCCTCGTTGCCGCCACCGCGAACGCCGATCAGCCTCCGGCAACGGTAGCGCCCGAGAGCCAGCCGAAGCCTCAGCCGCGCGAGGCAAAGCCTGCGGCGCCGAAGCGCGTCACCAAGCCGGTCGACCAGGGCAGCTTGTTCTAGCCCGGCAACAACTGTCTTAGCGCGACAGCCACTCGGCGACTTGCTTCTGCGCATCCTGGCGCGCGCCGGTATCGGTGCCGACGTGACCGCGCTCCGCGATCTCGGCATCGGAGGCCGCGACCGCGTGCAGCGGCAGGTTGGGCCTGTCGAAGTCGTGATAGGCCTCGGGATAGACCACGATCCGCGCCAGCGCGCTGCGGCCGCGGGCGCCGTCGACCATCTGGTGGCAGGCCGACGACGATGTGACGTCGTCGCGCGCGCCGATCAGCACCAGTGTCGGCACCCGCGCGCTCCAGCCGAGGCCGAACGAAGCGCGGCAATCCGGATAGAACGCAACCGCCGAGCGAAAATCCGGCTCGACGTTGCGCGACCACATCTGCGGCCGCACCGCCCACAGCAGGGCGGCGGCGCCGTTGCCCCAGCCGATCAGGCTGATGCGGCGCTTCGCCACCCATTTCTGCTGCACCAGCCACTGCCGCGCCGCGTTGATGTCGGCGACCCGCGCACGGCGGGTCTGGACCTGATGCTCCCTGATGCGGCACTGCGGACCGAGCTCGCGCGAGCCGTAGCTGTCCGGCAGCAGCACCGCATGGCCGGTCGTCAGCAATTGCTCGGCCCAGTCGCGATAGCGCGGCAGCACCGGCTCGGACCGGCCGACGAGACCGCCGCAGCCATGCAGCGCGATCACGGTCGGGAACGGGCCGTCGCCATCGGGCCGGTAGAGCTGCGCGTGCAGCGTGACGTTGCCTTCGGGGATCTCGACCTGATGCGGGGCCGGGAGTGGCGCCGCGGCCACGGCCGGCACGGCAAGCATGGCGAGGCACAGGAAAACTGACTTGAGGCGCATCCGATCCGGCCGGCTCGTTATGGCGCTGCAAACACAGCGGACCACGGCCGCAAGGCTACCATGCGCCTCCGCCGCCAAATCATCACAAGTCGGTGGTTTAACGGGCGGACATGACACCCTATCTGTGATAGACGGTTTCATCGACATCCAGATGGCCTCATTGGAGGCAAGGCGGAGAGCTCAATCGTGCTGAACAAGTTCGGTCCCTCGGGCCATGGCGAAGCGCAGGTGCAATATCTCGACGGCGATTTCCGCGTGATCTCGCCCGGCACCTTTGTGCGTTGTGCCATCACCGACGTCCGGATTCCGCTCGACGAACTGAAGTACTGGAGCGTCGATCTGCAGGAAGCCTACGCCACCCCGACCGCCGTGCTGCAGCGCCACCATCCCGGCGTCCTCAAGCCGCAGGCCTAGGCTCAACGCCGGGTTCATTTGGAGAGCCTCCTGTCCCGCGCCCTGAACAGTTGATCGGCCACCAGGCGCCGCAGCGCGTCGCCATCATCGAATTGCAGCGTCACCGCAAACGGCACGATCGCCTGTGCCCAGGCCGGCATCCCGTCCGGACCACGCAACCGCGCGAGATCCTTTTCCGTCGTCACCAGCGTCAGGGCGTCGCCACGCGCGTCAGCAACGAGCGCTTCGATCTCCTCCTTCGTGAAGGCATGATGATCGGCGAAAGCCTTGCTGCGCACGACGTCGACGCCGCTTGAGCGCAACGTGCTGAAGAAGCGCGCGGGATCGCCGATGCCGGCAAAGGCGAGCGCACGTGTTCCGTTCAGCGCCGCCAGCGAAGCCTGGTCCGGCTTCAGATGCGCCGGCAGCACCGGCTTGCCGCGGGACGCGAGATCGGCCGCAATCCCTTGCGCCGCGCTCCCCTCGCCGACCACGATCAGCGCGTCAGTTCGTTCCAGCTGCCCCACCAGCGGCGCGCGCAACGGTCCCGCAGGAATCACGCGGCCATTGCCGACGCCGCGCGTGCCGTCGATCACGATCAGGCAGGCATCCTTCGCCACCGAGGGGTTCTGGAAGCCGTCATCCATCAGGATCACGCTGGCGTCCTGCGCGCGCGCCAGCGCCAGGCCCGCGGCACGGTCGCGCGACACCACGACCGGCAAGCTCGCCGCCATCATCAGCGGCTCGTCGCCGACATCGGCCGCCGTGTGGCTGTCGCGATCGACCTTGACCGGGCCAGCGAGCCTGCCGCCATAGCCGCGGCTGAGCACCGCCGGCCGCTCGTCAATTTCGCGCAGCAATTTTGCCAGCGCCAGCACCGTCGGAGTCTTCCCGGCGCCGCCGACATGGTAGTTGCCGACGCAGATCACGGGAATGCCGGCGTCGACGCCGGATTGCCGCATCCGCCGTGCGGCGACCGCGCCGTAAAGCGCGGCGAGCGGTTGGAGCAGTTGCGATGTCCAAGACGACGGCCGGTGCCAAAAGGCCGGCTCACGCATTGGCGGCTCCCATCTCGAGCCGCAACTGCAACAGATAGGGCTCGAGAGCGGTCACCGTGCGCTCCAGCGCGCCACCGAGCTGTTCGACGACGCGCTCGGAGGCCGCCAGCGAATTGTCGCGTGCCGCGGAATCAGCAAGGAACTGGCCGAGCTGCTTGACCAGCGCTTCCCGATCATCGGCGCGCCGCGCGCCGCCGGCGCGATCGAGCGCCTCATAGACATCGGTGAAGTTGAACACGTGCGGGCCGTGCACGATCGCCGCGCCAAGCTTGATCGCCTCGATCGGATTCTGGCCACCATGCGCAACCAGCGAGCCGCCCATGAACACGATCGGCGCGAGGCGATAGAACAGGCCGAGTTCGCCCATCGTATCGGCGACATAGATATCTGTTGTCGCGACCGGCAGATCCTCATGCGAGCGCAGGCCGGGGCGCAGGCCGGCCTCCGTCACCAGCCGCGCCACCGCCTCGCCGCGCGCGGCATGCCGCGGCACGATCACCGTCAGCAGGCCGGGGAAGAATCCCGCGAGCGACTTGTGCGCCTCGATCAGGATCTCTTCCTCGCCGGGATGGGTCGACGCCGCAACCACGATGGCGCGGCCGCGCGTCACCGACATCAGCCGCTCCAGCTTGGCCGGATCGGCCGGCGGCGCCGCGACGTCTAGCTTGAGGTTGCCGGTGACGACGACGTTGTGGCTGCCGAGCGCGGCAAAGCGTTCGGCGTCGGTATTCGACTGCGCGAGGCAGATGTCGAACCGGCCGAGCAACGCGCCGATGGTGTTGGAGACCCGGCGCCAGCGCGGGAACGAGCGCTGCGACATCCGCCCGTTGATCAGCACCATCGGCAGCCGCCGCGCGGCGCTCGACAGGATCAGGTTCGGCCACAAATCGGATTCGATGAACAGCGCCAGCGACGGATGCCAGTGATCGAGGAAGCGCGTCACATAACGCGGCGAGTCGTACGGCACGTATTGATGGATGACGTCGGGCGGGAAGCGCTTGGCAACGATCGCGGCCGAGGTCACCGTGCCCGAGGTGAGCAGGATGCGCAAATTGAGCGCGCGCAACCGCTCGATCAGCCCGGCCGCTGCCAGCACCTCGCCGACGCTGGCGCCGTGAATCCATACCAGCGGGCCCTGCGGCCTGGTATCGGCGCTCACGCCGCGCCGCTCGCCGACGCGTTCGGGATCTTCCTTGCCGAGCTTGAGCCGCCGCTTGATCAGGGCAGGCGCGAGCGGCACCATCGCGGACGACAGCTTGCGGTACACACGCAACGTCATCGGTAGCGAGCTAGCCAAGCGCTGCCTCCGGCCGCCCGACTGCTGCATAGGCACGTCGGGTCGCTTCGTTGAGAAGTTCCTCCACGTGCTGCCGAAGCTTCTCCATCGTCGCGGCGTCGGCGTCGGGCGGCACATAGACCGGCTCAATACCTACCACTGCGCCGCGCCCGAATGGCAAATTGATGGTGGTCGAATCCCAGTTTTTCAACCGGATGAATCGGCTGGTGACCATCGCAAAGGGGATGATCGGCCGGCCGGTCTCCCGCGCCAGCATGATAGCCCCGAGGCCCGCCACCCGCGCCCGCTTCGGCACGTCGGCGGTGGTGGCCATGTTGCAGCCGTCTTCCAGCGCCCGAACCATCTCCAGGAAGGCGCCGACGCCGCCCTTGCGATGGAACGCGCCGGAATGATCGCCGGAACCTCTGATGGTGCCGATGCCGAGCCGCTCCACCGCGAGGGCGTTGAACTCGCCGTCGCGGTGGCGGGAGATCAGCACTTTGGCGCGGTAGCTCTCCTTGGTCTTGATGAACGGCGTCATGAAGTGCTGGCCGTGCCAGAACACGAAGATCGCCGGCATCAGGGGCTCGACGATCCCGTACACGTCATGCGGCTGGTAGCTGAAGCGGTTGGTGTACCACACCAGCCGCAGATACTCGGCCGCAAGCACACCCAGCGCGCGCTGCACGAAGCCGCTGCGCAGCAGATCGCGAAAAAGTCGTTTCAATGGGAATGCTTTGTGTCCTGCTCAGGATCGAGCAACCGGTGGAGGTGAACGACGAAGTAGCGCATCTGGGCGTTGTCCACGGTCTGCTGCGCCTTCGCCTTCCAGGCTGCATAGGCGGTCGCATAGTTCGGGTAGACGCCGACGATCTCGACTTCGTCCAGATTCTTGAAGGTGTTGTGCTCGAGATCGGTCAACTCGCCGCCGATCACGAGGTGAAGCAGCTGGGGCTGGGCATTGTCTGACATGATGGTGCTTTTCCTAACGAGATGCCCGGCAAACAAATGAAGTCGTAGTCGTCACAGGTCTGGTCGTCACAAGGCTGTCGCAACAGGTCTGGTCGTCACAATCGGAAACGCGGCGCGGATCGGCGAGGCCTCACGGCAAAGGACGGCTGCGAAAATGCTCGACAATGCGTGCATGACGTTCGCGTCCTGCTGCCACCAGCACCCCATGCGTCACCTCCCGGCGATTGTACTCAATCGCGTCCCCCGAGAGCGCGGTCATCTTACCACCCGCTTCCTGCACGATCAAATTCGCGGCGGCAAGATCCCAGTCGCGGCTTTGCCCGCCCGCAAAGGCCGCGTCAAGTCGACCTTGTGCTACACGGCACAACCGCAGCGCCAGCGATCCGATCCGCGGATAGAGCGTGATCTCGTCCGGCGTCGGGCTGAGCCGCTGCACCAGCGGCTTCGGTCCCGCCATCCGCGGAAAGTTGAAATCGGTGCCTGTGGTTGCATGCACTGCGCCGTCGTTCAGGGTGGCGCCCTGTCCGCGGGCGGCGAAGAAGAATTCCTCGCTGACCGGCGCATACACCGCCGCGAGCACCGGCGATGCATTTTCAACCAGCGCCACACTGACGCACCAGTCCTCGCGGCCGGCGAGATAGGCGCGGGTGCCGTCGATCGGATCGACGATCCAGGTGAAGCGCCTGCCGAGGCGGGTGTCGTTGTCGGCGCTCTCTTCCGACAGCCAGCCATAGCCGGGCGTTGCCGAACGCAGCTGCTGCTCCAGCAGGTCGTTGACCGCGATGTCGGCCTCGGAGACCGGCGAGGACGCGCCCTTGATCCAGTTCTTCAATTCGGTGCGGAACAGTGACGATGCGAGCCGGCCCGCTTCCTGCACCGATCTGGTCAGCAAGGCGGCATCGCGCGCCTTGGTCCAGTCGTCCGTATCAGCGTCCGCCAAGCGTCAGGCCCTCGATGCGCAGCGTCGGCGAATTGACGCCGTAGCGGAATTCCAGATCGTTGGCGGCGACCAGCGACTTGAACATCGGCAGCAGATGGCCGGCGATGGTCACTTCGCTGACCGGATAGGTGATCTCGCCGTTCTCGATCCAGAAGCCGGACGCGCCGCGGCTGTAATCGCCGGTCACGCCGTTGACGCCGGAACCGATCAGGTCGGTGACATAGAAGCCCTGCTTGATGTCCGAGATCAGCTCCTTCGGCGTCACCGCACCCGGCTCGAGATGCAGATTATACGTTCCGGGAGACGGCGAGGACGACACGCCGCGATGCGCATGACCGGTCGTCACGAGGCCTAGCTCGCGCGCGGTCGCCGAATCCAGCACCCAGGTGGTGAGCACGCCCGCATCGATCAGCGCCGTCTTCTTCACCCTGACGCCCTCGGCATCGAAGGTCTGCGAGCGCAGGCCGCGCACGCGCAACGGATCGTCGATGATGCGGATGTCCCTGGAGAACAGCTGCTCGCCGAGCTTGTCCTTCAGGAAGCTGGTCTTGCGCGCGATCGAAGCGCCGTTGATGGCGCCGACGAGATGGCCGACGATCGAGCCGGCGACCCGCGGATCGAACACCACCGGCACCTTGCAGGTCTCGACCTTGCGCGGATTGCCCCGCGCCACCGCGCGCTCGCCGGCCTTGCGGCCAACGGAAGCAGGTGAATCGAGATCGGAGGCATGCGGCGCGCTGGTGAAATCGTAGTCGCGCTCCATGCCGGTGCCCTCACCGGAAATCGCCGTCGTCGAGATGCCGTGGCTGGAGCGCAGATAAGAACCGTGGAAGCCGGTCGACGTCACCAGCACCATGCCGCCGATCCCGGTCGAGGCCGACGCGCCGCCGGACTTGGTGACACCCTTGACCGCGAGCGCCGCAGCCTCCGCTTCGATCGCGCGCTGCTCGAGTTCGGCCGTGCTCGGAACCTTGCGATCGAGCAGATCGAGATCGGGGAAATCGTGTGCGTGGAGCGCCGGATCGGCGAGACCGACATATTTGTCGTCCGGCGCTACGCGCGCCATCGCGACCGCACGCTCGGCAAGCTTGGCGACCCCGTCGCCGCTGACGTCATTGGTCGACACCACCGCTTGGCGCTGGCCGACGAACACCCGCAGGCCGACGTCATCGCCTTCGGAGCGCTCGGTTTCCTCGACGCGGCCGTCGCGCACCTCGACGCCCTGCGAGACGCCGCGCACCGCGATGGCATCGGCCGCATCGGCGCCCGCGCGCTTGGCGGCATCGACCAGGCGCTGCGCAAGGTCGCTCAGGCCCGATTGGTCGAACAGATCGGAGGTATCGCCGTGTCGCGATGCAGATGGTGAAGAGTTCACGAACGAATTCCTGCGGATTGAGGGGGGCCCGGAACGAGGTCGACAGACCCACCAGATGTGCCGGTTTCACAGGGATTTCAAGCACTTTGCACCGGCAGGCAACAAAGATTTGAGTGATCGGGGCAAGGCTTCGTCAATCATGCGGGCCAACCTCTTGTCAATCATGGCACGAGGTGAGGAGAGGTTAACCAGGCTTTTTAAGGGGGAACGGACATCGCTCGGCTAGGCTCTCACACAACGACCGGGAACAAAATCCCGGCGGGGAGACAGAGCTTTGAGGCGTCAAACACCAACAAGCGGAATCAATTCCGCCGGGTCGAGCTGCGCGTTGCGGCTCGACCCTCTTTCCCTTCCGCTCAGCTTCCACGCGCAGGACGCGCGCGCGGATGGCGGCATGCGGCAGGTCGAACTTCATCGCGAACACGTCGTGCTGCGCCGCGCCGTTCTCGGCATGCGGATGGCGGTCAATGTTCGCGTCAGCGACTTTCTCGGCGTCGCGGTGCGCGGCATCGACGACGCGCAGATGCTGGTGCTGGTTCACCGCGATCCCGCGCTCAGCGTTCCGCTCGGCTCCAGTTCTGACGCCGAGGAGATCAGCTCCGCCTGGCAGATGTGGAGCGACATCTTCCGTCTCCCGCAACTGACCGAGCCGGTGCCGCGGACACCCTCCCCGCGCCGCCGTCGCCGCAACGCGATCCGTGCGCGGAGGCCGAAATTCCTGGTCCGCCGCCGCGCCGGTGTCAGCCTCAACGGCACCAGCGTACATCGCGGCGAACGCGAGATCATCGCGCGGGATTGAGTTCGATGAGGATGGGTTTCGATTCATCGTCTCACACCACGCGGTGTCATCTCCCGCGCATGCGTGATTTGTCGCACCTCTCGCCGTCATTTCGAGCTGCGTAGGATGGGTAGAGCGAAGCGAAACCCATCAACTCTTGTGCTGCGGCGAGAATGCTGGATATCGCTTCGCTCCATCCATCCTTCGAAGTCATCACGCCGCGCGCAGCACCGCGTCGACGACGAGGCTCGCGAACAGGATCAAGCCGGCGTCGCGGTTGGACTTGAAGATGCGCAGGCAGAGCGCGCCATCGCTGATGTCGAGCCGCCGGATCTGCCAGGCAAGATGCATCGCAAACGCCGCAAGGCCGATCCAGGCCGGCCAGCGCGCCCCCGCGAGTGCGAACGCCACGCCGATCAAAAGCACGGCGAGACCATAGAAGATCACGAGCGCACGATGGGTGCGTGCACCGAACAGGCGCGCGGTGGATTTGACGCCGATCAGCGCATCATCCTCGGCGTCCTGATGGGCGTAGATGGTGTCGTAGGCGATCACCCAGGCGATCGATCCGGCGTAGAGCGCAATCGCGGCCAGATCGATGCGCTCGAGCGTCACCGCAAATCCCATCAGCGCGCCGTAGGAGAAGGCAAGGCCGAGCACGACCTGCGGCCACCAGGTAATCCGCTTCATGAACGGGTAGATCGCGACGATCAGAAGCGAGGCGATGCCGGTCATCACCGCGAAGCGGTTGAACTGCAGCAGCACGAGAAGCCCGATCAGCGCCTGCAGGACCATGAAGACCACCGCCTGCATCACCGTGACCTGCCCGGCGGGGATCGGCCGCGATCGTGTGCGTTCGACCTTGGCGTCGAGATCGCGATCGGTGATGTCGTTCCAGGTGCAGCCGGCGCCGCGCATCACAAAGGCGCCGATGAAGAACAGCAGGACCACGAGCGGCAGCGAGCGCACATCATGCGCGACGCCGGCGGCAAGCGCCGCCGACCACCAGCACGGCATCAACAACAGCCAGGAGCCGATCGGCCGGTCGTAGCGCGCAAGCCGCAGATAAGGCCGCGTCCAGACCGGCGCATGGGTATCCACCCAGTTGCCTGTGGAGTCGGCAACGCGGGTGGAGACATCGCTCATGGGTGATCCATCAACGGGTGAGGACGTTGCCGTTCAGCGTATCGAAGGTGCTGCCGCCCTTCTTGGTCGGCGTCGCTTCCGGCAGCGAGGCGGACGAACCGAGCACGTCGCTCAAGCTCGGCCCCGCAGGCCCACGCGGCTGCGCCGCCGCCTGCTCCGCGACATTGCAGACCTTCTTCAGCAACGCTTCGGTATTCTTGTGCCCGGCCTTGAGCTGGTCGGCGATCTGCGGCGGAATTCCGCACTTCTGCGCGTTGGTGTCGACATATTTGATCATCTTGATCTCGGCCTGGCTGTAATTGCCGATCAGCTTGCAGGCCTCCTGGGGGCTGGCGTGGCGATCGCTCGCCGCCTTGATCGCCTTGCCGCGCTTCTCCGCATCCTCGCGCAGCGGCGTGAAATTCTTCATGCAGGCGTCGGCGGCACCACCACCACCCGCACCCGGCGGAGGCGGCGACGACAGCCCGCCGCCGGCGATGGGGGCCGCGCCACTGCTCGGAAATGCCGACGGCGTGGCACCGACCCTGGCCGCCGGCGCGCCGTTGACCGGCGGGAATGCGGAATCCGAGGCGGTTCCGGCCTGGCTTGGACGCATGCCATTGACCGGCGGAAACGCGGGGTCGGACGCGGTGCCGGCCTTACCGGCCTGATTGGGCAACGGGGCCGGAAAGGCGCTCTGCGCGGCGGCTTGCCCCACGGACAGGGCGGTCGCGGCAACGGTCAGCACGATCAGACGGCGGATCATCGAGGGTGTTTCTCCGGCAAAAGGTCCAGGCAACCCCAGCGCAACAAAAACGAAGCAACGAATTTTGGGGGCGTTTTACGATTCCTGTGAGGCCTTAACAACCCGTGGATTTGGGCGACAGCGCGGCGTAGGGCCACACCGGCCACATTAAATTGTGCCCCGATTCTAAGCCTTTAGGCTACGAACGGCGGTAAAATGGACCATCAAATTTGCCTGAACAGGATTTTCGGCAAGGCCCCGGTTTGGATTTATGGGCCGACGCCGCGGGCGACCGAACAACAAAAGGGACCGCGTGCAAGCGGCCCCTCGGACTAAAGAAATGACTTGGTGACAGAAGCAATATATCGACGCTCAATATTACCTGGCTGGCGAGTTCCTGAGGAGTCCGCGGGATTACGGTGTCGCGCAGTTTGGTAAACTGGCCACACCGCACTGAAGCCGCCTCGGATATGCCTGAACTCGATTTCCGCAGCCCCCGCCTGTTTGTCGACGCCCCGCTTGGCGCCGGCGCAACCGTTCCGCTCGAACGCGATCAGAGCAACTATCTCGGCAACGTGCTGCGGCTCGGCGCCGGCGACAGCGTGCTGGTGTTCAACGGGCGTGACGGCGAATGGCGCGCCGAGATTTCCGGCCGCAAGCGCCCCGACACGCTGACGGTCGCGGCACAGACCCGCCCACAGGATCGCCTGCCCGACGTCACCTATGTGTTCGCGCCGCTGAAGCATGCGCGGCTCGACTACATGGTGCAGAAGGCGGTCGAGATGGGCGCCGCGCGGCTGGTGCCGGTGCTGACACGCTTCACCCAGGTGTCGCGGGTCAACGGCGAGCGGATGCGCGCCAATGCGGTCGAGGCCGCCGAGCAATGCGGGATCATCTCGCTCGCCGAAGTCGCCGATCCCCTGCCCCTCGAACGTTTCCTGGCGGGGCGCGATCCGGCGCGGCTGCTGGTGTTCTGCGACGAGGCGGCCGAGGTCGAAAGCCCGGTGCAGGCGCTGGCGGCGGCAACGGCTGCGAATGCCGGGATCGATGTCCTGATCGGCCCGGAAGGCGGCTTTGCCGAGGAGGAGCGCACGCTGCTGCTGCGCCAGCCCGCCATCCTCCGCCTCGCCCTCGGCCCGCGCATCCTGCGCGCCGACACCGCCGCCGTCGCCGCGCTGGCGCTGGTGCAGGCCGCACTGGGGGATTGGCGGGCGTAGCCCGGATGAAGCGCAGCGCAATCCGGGGAAACCTTTTCAACGGCGCGAGATGCCCCGGATTTCGCTGCGCTTCATCCGGGCTACGCCACCGATTGTGGGGAACATCTGCCCCTAGCCAAACCGTCGTAAAATCGTTAACGCACGCAATCATTAAGCCCCTTGGCCGATCGCTGTCGAAACCCCGATCCGGCCATGGTAAGGGCTGCCCCGAACCACCCTTGGAACCCGCACCGGAACCTGGTCCGGAGCTATTGGACGTCGAGATGACCGAAGCTGCCGCACCACGATCCGCCGCCGGATCCGCCGTCTGGGCGGATGCGCTGCTGGCCTCGTTCGCGCAGGCCGGCTATCAGAGGTCCGAGCCCGCGATCCTGCAGCCGGCCGAGCCGTTCCTCGATCTCTCCGGCGAGGACATCCGCAAGAGCCTGTACCTGACGACCGACCTGAGCGGCGAGGAGCTCTGCCTGCGCCCGGACCTCACGATCCCGGTGGCGCGCGACTACCTCGGCTCTGCCCGCGCCGGCCAGCCCGCCGGCTTCAGCTATCTCGGCCCCGTGTTCCGCTATCGCGGCGGTGCGCCGAGCCAGTTCCTGCAGGCCGGCATCGAATCGTTCGGGCGGCAGGATCGCGCCGCGGCCGACGCCGAGATGCTGGCGCTGGCGCTGGAGGCGACCACGGCGTTCGGGTTGAAGGACGTCGAGATCCGCACCGGCGACGTCGCGCTGTTCAACGCGCTGATCGATGCGCTCGACCTCTATCCGGTGTGGCGGCGCCGGCTGATCAAGGACTTCAACCGCAAGGTCTCGCTGACCGACGACATCGAGCAGCTGACGCTCAAGACCGCGCCGGGCCGCAACGAATATGAGGGCGTGCTCGCCGCGCTGGCCGGCTCCGACCGCAAGGCGGCGCTGGCGCTGGTCACCGATCTGATGTCGATCGCCGGCACCACCAATGTCGGCGGCCGCACGGTGGCCGAGATCGCCGACCGTTTCCTCGAGCAATCGACGCTGAAGGGCGGCGCGCTGCCGCGCGATGCGGTCGCGACCATCAAGCGCTTCCTGGCAATCGCGGGCGATCCCGACGACGCGGTCGCGCAATTGCGCGCGCTGGCTGGCGAGGCCAAGCTGGACCTTGCCGCCGCGATCGACCAGCTCGAGAGCCGGATCGGCTTCATGGCCGCGCGCGGCATCGACATCCGAAAGACCCGGTTCTCCACCGCCTTCGGCCGCGGCCTCGACTATTACACCGGCTTCGAGTTCGAGCTGCACGCCAAGGGCAACGGCGCCGAGCCGCTGGTCGCCGGCGGGCGCTATGACGGGCTGATGACGCAGCTCGGCTCGGCGGCTCCGATCCCCGCGGTCGGCTTCTCGGTCTGGATCGAGGCGATGACCCGGCATGGCCAGGCCACCTCCTTCGGAGCCGCCCAATGAGCACGCCCTTCGTCGTCGCCGTGCCCTCCAAGGGGCGGCTGCAGGAAAACGCCGAAAGCTTCTTCGCCCGCGCCGGGCTGACCTTGTCGAAGGCCGGCGGCGCCCGCGACTATCGCGGCACCATAGCCGGCGTCGACAATGTCGAGATCGCCTATCTCTCGGCGAGCGAGATCGCGGCCAATCTGGCTCGCGGCTCAGTGCATCTCGGTGTCACCGGCGAGGACCTGGTGCGCGAGAGCATTCCCGATGCCGACAAGCGCGTGCTGATGATCGAAGGCCTCGGCTTCGGCTTTGCCAATGTCGTGGTCGCGGTGCCGCAGGCCTGGATCGACGTCCGCACCATGGCCGATCTCGACGACGTCGCAAGCGGCTTCCGCGAGCAGCACAATCACCGCATGCGGGTGGCGACCAAATACATCAATCTGACGCGCGGCTTCTTTGCCAAACACGGCGTCGGCGACTACCGCATCGTCGAAAGCGCCGGCGCCACTGAGGGCGCGCCCGCCGCCGGAACCGCCGAACTGATCGTCGATATCACGACCACCGGGGCGACGCTTGCCGCCAACGGGCTCAAGGTGCTCGACGACGGCGTCATGCTGCGCAGCCAGGCCAATCTGGTGGCGTCCAAGGATGCCGACTGGTCGAAGGGCGCCCGCGAGACCGCGCGCGTGATCCTCGACCATATCGCGGCGCGCGCCCGCGCCAGCAAGTATCGCGAGGTCCGCACCCGCTTCGCCGGCTGCAACGATGCGCTGCTCTCCGAGGCGCATAACCGTTTCGGCGTGGTCGCCCCGTTCGGCGGCCCGACCTCGTCGGGCATGCTTACGCTGCACTGCCCACCGGGCAAGCTCTACGCGCTCGGCAGCTTCCTGCGCGAGCACGGCGCCGAAACCGTGTCGGTGGTGTCGCTGGACTATGTGTTCGACCGCGAGAACCCGCTGTTCGCCAGGCTCGAGGCGTTCCTGCGACAATGAGGCGGCCACGCCGTTCATGTTGGCGACAGCTACCCTGCGGTACCATATTGTGTTCGAGGGATCTCTCGTTTTGACGCGGTTTCTTCGTGCGAGGCGGAAGGCCATTTCGCTCGAACACCCTCTAGTTCTGGAACCTGATCGATGATGCTGGGCTCTGACGTCTCCAGCCTGACCACGACCGCCAAGACCGCCGCCGGGCAGGGTCTGTCGATCGTCGTGCCCGTCTACAACGAGGCGGCCGGGCTTGCTGCGTTGCATGAGCGGCTGATCAACCTCGCCAAGACGCTGCGCGCCCGCTACGGCCTCGCCTGCGAGGTGATCTATGTCGATGACGGCAGCGCGGACAACACGCTGACGATCGCGCGCGGCCTGCCCGCCGACGGGCTCGACCTGCAGGTGGTGTCGCTGTCGCGCAATTTCGGCAAGGAGGCGGCGCTGATGGCCGGCCTCGACCACGCCCGCCGCGGCGCGGTGCTGTTCATGGACGGCGACGGTCAGCATCCGCCGACGCTGGTGGAGCAACTGGTCGCACACTGGATCGATGACGGCTACGACGTGGTCTACACGGCGAAGGCGCATCGCGACAACGAATCGGCCGCGCGGCGGCTGGCCGTGCGCGGCTTCTACGCGCTGATCAATTGGGGCGCCCGGCAGCAGATCCCGGAGGATGCCGGCGACTTCCGCCTGCTGTCGCCGCGCGCGGCCGCGGCGCTGCGGCAATTGCCGGAGCGCAACCGCTTCTTCAAGGGCCTCGCCAGCTGGATCGGCTTCCGGCAGATCCGCGTCGATTACGAGCCGGCACCGCGCGCGCATGGCGTCACCACCTTCAATGCCGGCCGGCTGATCGGTCTGTCGATCGAGGGCCTGACCTCGTTCTCGGTGGCGCCGCTGCGCTTCGCCAGCCTGCTCGGCGCGCTGCTCGCCGGCGTGGCGTTCCTGTTCGGCCTCTCGATCCTGTGGGAAGTGCTGACCACCGGCAAGCAGGTCCCCGGCTATCCGTCGCTGATGATCGGCATGATGACGATCGGCGGCGTGCAGCTGATCATGATCGGCATCGTCGGCGAATATATCGGCAAGATCCTCTCCGAGCTGAAGGCACGGCCGATCTACTTCGTCGCCGAGCACACCGAGAAGCACGCCGACGGCGGCGCGGCGCAAAATGCCTCCGAGCGGACCGCCGCGGAATGAACACCGATACGCCGCGTCGGATCTGGCTGTGTGCTGACGATTATGGCTTGAGCAACGGCGTCAACCGCGCGATCCGCGACCTGATCGAGCGCGGCCGCCTCAATGCGACGTCGGTGATGACGGTGACGCCGGCGATCGGCCGCGATGCGGCCAGCGCACTCACGGCGTCGGTGGCGAACAGCCCGCGCTGCGCGATCGGGCTGCATGTGACGCTGACCGCGCCGTTCCGGCCGCTGACGATGCATTTCCGCCCGCTCGACAGCGACATGTTCCTGCCCTTCCCGCGGCTGCTGCGCGCCGGGCTGATGCATCGGCTCGACGCCGAACTGGTCCATGCCGAGGTGCTGGCGCAGCTCGACGCCTTCCATGATCTGTTCGGCCGCGCACCCGACTTCGTCGACGGTCACCAGCACGCGCAGCTGTTCCCGCAGGTGCGCGACGGCTTCCTGCGCGCCGTGAAGGAGCGCGCGCCCAATGCCTGGGTGCGGCAGTGCGGCCGCGAAGGCCCGCTGGCGCGCCAGCTGGCGGCGCCGAAGGCGCTGGTGCTGAACGTGCTCAGCACGCAATTCCGGATCAAGGCGCAGCGAGCCGGCCTGCGGTTCAATCCGGCCTTCGCCGGCGCCTATGACTTTACGCGCGGCAATGATTTCGCGGCGCTGATGCAGGGCTTCCTCGACGGCATGCCCGAGGACGGGCTCGTGATGTGCCATCCCGGTTTCGTCGACGAAACGCTGAAGAGCCTCGACCCGCTGACGACGCAGCGCGAGACCGAGCATGCCTATCTGGCAGGCGACGATTTCCCCGCGCTGCTGGCCCTGAATAAAGTTACACTGGCCTGATAGGGTTCACGAAAAGCGGCCGGTCGTATTGTCGCATACATAAATTTAATTCTGGCCCCCACTCCTTGCGCCACAAACCCCGTCCTACATCTCGGACGCGCCGATTCGATCGACGCGATGGAGAACGCCATGACACCGCAAGAACGCCAACTGATCGACGATCTCTTCGACCGGCTCGCCAAGCTGGAGAATGCCCCGCGCGACGGCGAGGCCATGTCCGCGATCATGCAGGGCCTGCGCAGCGCGCCGAATGCGGTCTACGCGCTGGTGCAGACCGCGCTGGTGCAGGACGAGGCGCTGAAGCGCGCCCACGACCGGATCCAGGAACTCGAGGCCGCGGTCGGCCAGCAGCAGGGAGCCCAGCAGCAGGGCGGCGGTTTCCTTGATTCGATGCGCGATGCGATCTTCGGCGGACAGGGCCAGCAACATGGTTCGGTGCCGCCGGTGCGGGCGCCCGACATGGGCGGCCGCGATCCGGGCAGCCGCCCGGTCTGGAACTCGGGCCAGGCGATGCAGCAGGCCGGCGGCGGCTATGGCCAGCCTTACGGCCAGCCCGCGCAACCCTACGGCCAGGGCTATGGCGGCCCGCAGCCGCCGGCACTTGGCGGCGCGCCGGGTGGCGGTGGCGGCTCGTTCCTCGGCACAGCGGCGGCGGCCGCGGCCGGCGTGGTCGGCGGCGGACTGTTGCTCTCCAGCATCCGTGGCATGATGGGTGGCGGCAGCCACCAGTCGCTGGCCGATGCCGGCGGCCTCGGTGGCGGGTCGCGCCCCTGGGGCGGCGACCAGTCGTCGAGCGACTTGGCGCGTGACGCCGGGATCAACGATGTCGGCTCCAACCGCGACAGCGGCTCGCGCGCCGGCGCGTTCGACCAGGCGCAGGCCGACCGGGACAGTGACGATGATCAAGACGCCGACGACTTCGACAATGACGACGACGGCTTCGATGGCGGCGGCGACGGTGACGACAGCAACTACGCGTAAACGCGATCGCTGAAACGACAACGGCCGCTCCAATCGAGCGGCCGTTTTGATTCCGTCGTCCCGGCGAAAGCCGGGACCCATAACCACAACCGTGCGGGATTTGACACGGCTGGGGCTACAGCTTCTCTCAGTAACAACCGCCTGTGGTTATGGATCCCGGCTTTCGCCGGGACGACACCATCTTTGGGGCAGCTGCTTCAAAACCAACCTCACATCACGACGACCTTGGCCCCGACATTGACGCGGCCGTAGAGGTCGATGACGTCCTCGTTGCGCATCCGGATGCAGCCGGACGAGACGTTGGTGCCGATCGTCCAGGGCTCGTTGGAGCCGTGGATGCGGTAGAGCGAGGAGCCGAGATACATCGCGCGGGCGCCGAGCGGATTTTCCGGGCCACCTTCCATGTGGCGCGGCAGGTCGGGACGGCGCGCCAGCATTTCCGGCGGCGGCGTCCAGGCCGGCCACTCCTTCTTCGCCGAGATCGTCTTCACACCGGCCCAGGTGAAGCCGGGCCGGCCGACGCCGATGCCGTAGCGCAGCGCGCGGCCGTCGCCCTGCACCAGATAGAGAAACTTGTTCGGCGTATCGACGACGATGGTGCCGGCGCCTTCCATGCCGGAATAGTCGACCAGCTGCTTTTCGTATCTTGGATCGAACGGACGCTGCGCCGGATCGCCCGCGGCCTCTTGCTGCTGCCGGAGCATCTGCTGCTGCGGATCCATCGGCGGCAGCTGACGGTTGCCGTAATAGCCGGGCTGCTGCTGATACATCGGCTGCGGCGAATACCCCTGCGACGACGGCGCATCGCCGAACAGGAATTCGATGAACCCACCGCCCATGTTGGAGCGCTGCGGCTGCACATAGGCCGTGCGCATCGGCGGCTGCGGAGCGCCCTGATTGGCATAGATGACGGCGGGCTCGGCGGGCGCTGCCGCGTCGATCGCCATGGCGTGATGGGGAACGGCAACAAGAGAAGACGCGCCGGCGAGCAGCGCAAGCGTGGTTTTCCTGAACATCGACGTACTCTGTACTGGTTTCGTCGTGACGTGATGCGCGAGGGCGCCGACTCTGCGCCGTTGCACGTGGTCAATAGGCAATGAAAACCGCATCGGTTTGGTAAACGGATCGGCCGTTTCGATTCACCACGTCGGCAGTGGAGCGCGGTTTTCCCTGACAGCGTTTATTTTGCGTGAACGGCGAAGCGACATGGTTAATCGCCGGTATCGCCGCGCTTGCGCGCTATGAGCGCAAACAGTTCCGGCGTGAACCTGACGTTAAATCCGCTCTGTCTAGAACGGACTTCAGTGAAGGGGCGGGAATGAAAATCATGTCAGTGAAGCGCAAGCGTTTTCGTGTCGAGCAGGCGATGGGCGAGGTGGTGATGCCGGAGCCGGATGTTTCCGGCGGCGCAGATCTCGGTCCGATGCATCGCGAGATCATGGCCGAGCTTCGCTCGATCCGCGCCCAGATGGCCGCAGCACCGGCACAGCGCACCGGCGACAGCGTCGATGCCACGGTCGCCCGCGAAGTCGCCGAGACCCACGCGCTGCTCGAGACCTACCGCGCGCAGGTCGAACAGTGCGAGAAGCTCAAGGTCGAGCTCGACCTGATCCACGACGCGATCAGCCGCACCAAGCGCGAGATCGCCGTGCTGCACGGCAAGAGCTTCAACGGCGAGGAGATGGCCAAGGTCAATGGCGAGCTCGGCGCCGTGGTCGGCGGCACCGAACAGGCCACCCAGCAGATCCTCGAGGCGGTGGAGGCGATCGACCAGGCCGCGAGCGCGCTCGCGAACAACGTCACGCCCGACCAGCAGAAGCGGCTCAGCGAAGATATTCAGGAGCGCGTGGTCTCGATCTTCGAGGCCTGCAACTTCCAGGACCTCACCGGCCAGCGCATCAGCAAGGTGATGCAGACGATGAAGTTCATCGAACAGCACATCAACGAGATGATGAACATCTGGGGCGGCGTCGACGCGATCAAGACCCACGTCCCTGCGATCGTCGACACCCGCGAGGGCGATGCCCGCCTGCTCAACGGCCCGAAGCTCGACGGCGACGCCGGCCACGCCTCGCAGGACGACATCGACGCGATGTTCAACTGAAGTTTGTCGGATCAAAACGAAAAACGCCGGCCCTCGGGCCGGCGTTCTTGTTTGCGCGAGCCCACTCAGTAGAGGTCACCAGACACAGCGCCATGCTCGTGCTGTCGTTGCGCCGACTTCACGCACAGACGTACGGCCGCGCGCGGGCGTTGATCTACGTCAACGCGATCCGTCCCTTGCCGCTCATATGTTGGGCCGCGCCTGAAGCGGCGCACCATCTTTTGGCCCGCCCGCGATGAGGAGGATCACCATGCGTCGGACGAACATTGTTCCAGCCAAGTCAGTGACGGTTGCGGGAATAGCCGCGAGCCTCATGTTGGGGATTGCCGGTGTCGCGCTCACTCCAGCACCGGCCAAGGCCGTGGTCTACTGCACGTATGTCGGTTATCCGCAGGGTTGCGTGGCGCGGGCGGGCGTTGTGCTCAGGCCTCGTCCGGTGGCGCGCGCTGCGGTCCGTCACAATGCGGGCGGCAACCTGAATGGCGGCGTCAATCGGGTTGGCGTGCGGCGATAAGGCCGCGTTTTCGGGTCTCCTTCCCTTCTCCCCTTGTGGGAGAAGGTGGCGCGGATGCAATCCGCGCCGGATGAGGGGTTGTCGCCGCCTACTCAAATCTCGAAAGGGTCACTCGCGGAGGAGACCCCTCACCCGGATCGCATCTGACGATGCGATCCGACCTCTCCCACAAGGGGAGAGGTGCACCCCGATGCGGCGCTATCTCATGCTGAAGTAGTTCGCCGTTACGCCCTTGGCGCGCAGCGGACATAGACCATGTTGCCGTAGCGGACCCCGGCGTCCTTGTCGACGAAGCGGGTGATCATGACGCGGCCGTCGAACGAGACGATCTCGCGGTCCTGCTCGCCGGGCGTCGGTCCTGGCGGGCCGATATAGTTCTTGCCGCTCGGGGAACCCTTCAGCCGCAGTTCCTGCGGGGTGGCCTGGTCGGCCAGATGCATGATGACGCCGCCGTTCTGGCCGGCGCCGATCACGTAAGGCTGCTTGCACTGGCCGCGCGCAGCGGCCTCGGTGCGGGCGCGATCGGCGGGATTCTGGAACGAGGCGAGACCCCAGCGGCCGACGATCTCGTCGGCGCGGATGCTTGCGGGCATTTCGGGGGCGACCCCCGGCTCGGCTGGCGCCGGCTCAGGGTTCGACGACAACGACGGCAGGCTCATGCTGCCGCACGCCCCCAAGAGTGTCGTCAGCGCCGAAACAGCCGCGAACCGTGCGACCAATCGCGCGTTGAATGACCTGATCATATGCATCCCCCGACTATGTCCCGGCCGCACCCGTCCCGCAGCCAAGCGTAAAACTTAAGACGGAGCAATGACGTCTGACAAAATTACGTCATCGCTACGATTTGGTTTCTGGTCCACCATCCTATATTGGCCTCACCAAGGCCTTAACCCGTTTGCTTGACAGAAACTGCGCCAAGCCATATTTCCCGGCCCACAATTAGCACTCTCGCACCACGATTGCTAAGAGCGCCGGGCGTCCTGCCCAGCGCCGACCGGGCCGGCATCCAACGCCGGTCCCGATGAACCGGACCTGAAACCGAGCCTCCAAGAGGGAACGTCATGGCTAAATCCACCTTCCGCCCCCTGCACGACCGCGTCGTGGTCAAGCGTATCGATGCCGAGGAGAAATCCAAGGGCGGCATCATCATTCCCGACTCGGCCAAGGAGAAGCCGTCCCAGGGCGAGATCGTCGCCGTCGGCCCGGGTGGCCGCGACGAGGCCGGCAAGCTGATCCCGATCGACCTCAAGGTCGGCGACCGCGTGCTGTTCGGCAAATGGTCGGGCACCGAGGTCAAGCTCGACAACCAGGAACTCCTGATCATGAAGGAGTCCGACATCATGGGCGTGCTGGCGTAAGCGCCACGACCAATTCGAGAGCGCCCACTCTCTCCGCCGTCATTCCCGGACCTGATCCGGGCATCCATCAATCTTCGCAAGATTCTCGCAAGGACGATGGATTGCCGGGTCATCTGGCACGAAGACGCACTTCGTGCTTTTGCCCGGCAATGACGAGCGCAGATGCCGGGCGACCGCATCCAATCATTCCAGGAGTTCAAATCAATGGCTGCCAAGGACGTAAAATTCGCCGGAGAGGCCCGCGACCGCATGCTGCGCGGTGTCGACGTGCTCGCCAACGCCGTGAAGGTGACGCTCGGCCCGAAGGGCCGCAACGTCGTCATCGAGAAGAGCTTCGGCGCTCCCCGCATCACCAAGGACGGCGTCACCGTCGCCAAGGAGATCGAGCTCGACGACAAGTTCGAGAACATGGGTGCGCAGATGCTGCGCGAGGTCGCTTCCAAGACCAACGACACCGCCGGTGACGGCACCACCACCGCGACCGTGCTGGCGCAGGCCATCGTCCGCGAGGGCGCCAAGTCGGTCGCCGCCGGCATGAACCCGATGGACCTCAAGCGCGGCATCGACACCGCGGTCGCGGCCGTGATCAAGGACATCGAAAAGCGCGCCAAGCCGGTCGCCTCCTCGTCCGAAGTCGCCCAGGTCGGCACCATCTCGGCCAATGGCGATGCCGCGATCGGCAAGATGATCGCGCAGGCGATGCAGAAGGTCGGCAACGAGGGCGTGATCACCGTCGAGGAGAACAAGTCGCTCGAGACCGAGGTCGATATCGTCGAGGGCATGAAGTTCGACCGCGGCTACCTCAGCCCCTACTTCATCACCAACGCCGAGAAGATGACCGCCGAGCTCGAGGATGCCTACATCCTGCTGCACGAGAAGAAGCTGTCCGGCCTGCAGTCCATGCTGCCGGTGCTGGAAGCCGTGGTGCAGTCGGGCCGTCCGCTCTTGATCCTCGCCGAGGACGTCGAGGGCGAGGCGCTGGCGACCCTGGTCGTCAACCGCCTGCGCGGCGGGCTCAAAGTCGCCGCCGTCAAGGCGCCAGGCTTCGGCGATCGCCGCAAGGCGATGCTGGAGGACATCGCGATCCTGACCGGCGGTCAGCTGATCTCCGACGACCTCGGCATGAAGCTCGAGAGCGTCACGATCAACATGCTCGGCCGCGCCGGCAAGATCGTGATCGACAAGGAGAACACCACGATCGTCAAGGGCGCCGGCAAGAAGAAGGACATCGACGCCCGCGTTGGCCAGATCAAGGCGCAGATCGAGGAGACCACCTCGGACTACGACCGTGAGAAGCTGCAGGAGCGCCTCGCCAAGCTCGCCGGCGGCGTTGCCGTCATCAAGGTCGGCGGTGCGACCGAGGTCGAGGTCAAGGAGAAGAAGGATCGTGTCGAGGACGCGCTGAACGCGACCCGCGCCGCGGTGCAGGAAGGCATCGTGCCGGGCGGCGGCGTCGCGCTGCTGCGCGCCAAGAAGGCGGTCGGCCGGCTCACCAACCCGAATGCCGACGTCCAGGCCGGCATCAACATCGTGCTCAAGGCGCTCGAAGCTCCGGTCCGCCAGATCTCGGAGAACGCCGGTGTCGAGGGCTCGATCGTGGTCGGCAAGATCCTCGAGAACAAGTCGGAGACCTTCGGCTTCGACGCCCAGACCGAGGACTATGTCGACATGGTCGACAAGGGCATCATCGACCCCGCCAAGGTGGTGCGCACCGCCTTGCAGGACGCCTCCTCCGTGGCCGGTCTGCTCGTGACCACCGAGGCAATGGTCGCCGAACTGCCGAAGGACGCGGCGCCGGCAATGCCGGGCGGCGGCGGCATGGGTGGAATGGGCGGCATGGGCGGCTTCTAAGCCTCCCACATCCCTATCGAGATCGAAGGCCGCCTCCGGGCGGCCTTCTTTTTTGCAGTTTGATTACGATCGGGGGGCAAGGATCATGTGATGTCCCGCGACGCCAAATCACTGACGTCAACGCTCGTGCTGTTCTACGCGATCGGCGCGCTGCTTGCGCTCGGCGCCTATGCCCTGGACAGCATCGATGATCTTGCGGTCGTCTTGACGTTCTGGCTCAGGCAAACGCTGACGTTTGTCGTCCTCGGCGCGGGTTATGGCGTCTATTACGTCATTTCGGGTTCTGCCGGTCATCGTCCAAAAGCGCCGTTGCGATTTCTGGACATCTCGTTTCTGGCCGCTGCTTCCACGCTTGGGGTTGGCATCCTCGTGCACAGCTGAGCGATCCTTGACGCGACGGCCTGACAGTCCGTTACGCGACGCAGATGTCGGACACCGCCACCTTCTGGAACAGGTGCGGCGAGGCTACCGCCGAGGCCGGATAGGCCGAGAGCTTGGCCCTGAACTCGGGGTTCATGAAGGCGGCGCGGAAGGCGGCGGTCGATTCCCAGACCGCGTAGTTCAGATAGGCCGGGCTCTCACCGAGCGCGCGGTGCAGCTGGGTCGAGATGAAGCCCGGCTGCCGCTTCATGATGGCGGCGTCGTCCTGCCAGGCCTTGAGAAACGTGTCCTCGTCGGCCGCATCGAGCGTGAAGAGGTTGACGAGCACGACGTTGCTGGCCTCGACCGCGAGCTGGCGGTCGATCGGGAAAGCGGGGTCCAGGGGGCGCATCTGCGGCATGGTAGGCTCCGTTCGATATGGTGTTATGATGTCATTCCGTACTGATGGATACATATAGAAATTGACATTATGATGTCAATACGTTCATATGGTGACAAATGCCGAATGCAAAGCGAACGCCGGCGGGCGAAGCCCTGAGCACCCTGATTCCCGACCTGTTCAGGCTCAACAGCCTGCTGTTCACATCAGGCGACCGGCTGGTAGCCGGGCTCGGGCTGACCAGCGCGCGCTGGCAGATCCTCGGTGCCATCGTCGCCACAGAGCGCCCGCAACCGGTCGCCTGGCTGGCGCGCGACCTCGGCGCTGCCAGACAGAACGTGCAGCGGATCGTCAACGACCTCGAACGGGACGGGCTCGTCGCCTTCGAGACCAACCCGCATCACCGCCGCGCCCAGCTCGTCGTGCTGACCGCCAAGGGGCGGCAAAGCTTCGACGCGGCCATGCGCCTGCAGCTGCCCTGGGTGAACGGCCTCGCCGACGGGCTGTCGATGAAGGACCTCGAAACCGTGAGCCGGGTCGTGATGGTGCTGCGCGGCCGACTGGAGAGCGGCGAGGAACCTGACGAACGCACATGACCGCGATCGCGGCGCGAGGCCGCCGTTAGGCGGCCTTCTTTTTTGGCCAATGACATGGAGGTTTGCTAGTTACGACGGAACCGATTCTGCCCTTCGAGGACTTATCGTATGCGCGCGCTCCCGCTCCTGCTGCTCGGTCTTGCCGTCACCTCGGCGCCTGCCCTCGCCCAGATGAAGCTGCAATCGAAGGCGGCTCCCGCCAATGGCCCCGAGACGCGCTATTTCACCTCGATCGACGGCCTGATGGACGGCAATGCCGACGTCGTCCTGAAGGAAACCCGCCAGGGCAAGACCGTGACCGCGGCCGTGCTCGACGTCTGCTATCCCGCCGACAAGAGCTCCGACCGCAAGGACCGCTTCGTCGCCAACCTGACCGTCAGCGGCCAGACGCTTTCCGGCACCGCCCAGAGCGTCGCCGACAAGCAGCCGGTCACCGTCAAACTGAACCGCAAGCAAACCGGCGACGGTTTTGAGTTCCGCGGCCAGATCACGATCGGCCAGACCGTGACCGAGGTCGCCTCGACGGACAATTCCGATCTCAGCGAGAAGGAATTCCAGGACAACCAGGCCACCGAGGACGGCATCACGCCGCAGCCGAAGGATTTCACCGACGTTTCGCCGGAATCGATCGGTGTGCGGGTGAAGCTCGATGCGGCGGCGGATTTCCTCAAGAGCCTGAAGGGCGAGGCGGTCGAGATCGGCACCTCCAGCCTCGCGGTGACCTGCGATGCGATGCGCTCCGGCGAGCAGACCATCAACCTCACCGTCGATCCCGAGCACGCGAGCGCACTGCTCGCCAAGACAAAATCGGCGCCCGGCGTGACCGCGGCCGGCTGGACCAGCGGCGTGGTCGAGATGGACCGCACCATCCGTTTTGCCGCCGCCGACTGGCGCGACGGCGACAAGCTCAACCGTGAAAAGCTGGCAAGCGCGATCGCGGGCGTGCTGGCGAAGACGCTTGCCGCAAAGCCCGCCTCGGCGACGTGGAACGCGAACACCGGCAAGCTCAAGCTGGTGCTGAAGCGGCCCAGCACGGTTTACCCGGCACTCGGCCTCACCCAGAATTACGAGATCACTGCCCTGGTCTCACCCGACAAGCCCGGAAGCTCTGACCGGCTGATGCTGTGGGTCTCGAGCCCCACCGTTTCGACATCGGACGACAGCGCCGGCTCCAAGCTCAATCTGTCCGACGATTCCAGCAGCGACGAGGAAGGCAGCGAGACCAGGGACGACAACGGCGCGATCGACGCGCTGCTCAAGGAGTTCAAGGGCCAGCGCTGGGACGCCGACAAGTCGGTGTGGCGGTAAGGCCGCCGCTGTCCTGAGTTAAGCCGCCTGCGTCTTCAGCGGCACGACGTTGTCGCGCGTCTTCGGGGTGGCGTCCGGACCGGACTGAAGCATCCCGTCGCTTCTGACGAACAATTCAGAACGAGGCTCGATCGCGGCGCGATCGAGCAGCGCCCGCAGCTCGGGACGAAGTCCGTCGCCGCGCAGCGCGGCGATCGCATCGAAGTTGCGCATGATGTTCTCCTGCGTGATCGCAATCAGATTCTCGCATTCGTCTTTCGCGAGCCACCCGCTTCCCGATTCCGCGACGACGCTCGAGAAGCCGTGCTAAGCGCCATATCGACACAGCGGAATCTCGTCTGAAACTCGATCGCTCGCCCGATCTGAAATCGGGTGGTGCGAGACACGCCTCCAAATGTTCACTGCGCGCATCGAGAGAGCGCCGGTCGCGATACCGGCAACGCGCAAATGGAGACGAAGAGATGTCAGAGGAAAACAAAAACGTCGTCGGCCGGTGGTTCAAGGAGTTCTGGGGCAACCCCTGGAATCCGCGCATCATCAACGAGCTCGCTACAGCGGACATTGTCGTGCACTACCCGATGCACGAACCGAAGAAGGGCCGCGCCGCGGTCACGCAGTTCATGACCGAATTTCGCGAAGCCTTTCCGGATCTGAATTTCTGGGGCATCGGCGATCTCGTCGCGGAAGGCGATCTCGTCGTCGGCCGCTGGGAAGGCGGCGGCACGCACACAGGACCTGCGTTCAGCGACTTCCGCCTCGGCTCGCTTCCCGCAGCCTCCGGCCGCAAGATGACGTTCGCCGGCACCACCGTGCTGCGCGTGCAGGACGGACGGATCGCCGAAGAGCTCGGACAGGAAGATGCGATCACCGCCATGCTGCAGCTCGGCCTCATTCGTTTGCCCGAAAGCGACGGAGCCGCGTCGCGGCCGGGCGGCGAGCTGCCCGACGGCTGGAACAACATGCCGGGATATCCGGAGGGGCCGCGCTGAGCACGGCCGGAGCATGGCTCCATCGACGATCGCATCATGACTACCCGAACGCGCTTGATGCGCGTTCGGGTAACGCAATCGATCGGCGCGGTGAACTTGAAGGTCTCTAAGCCGCAGGCTTGCTGGAAGCATTCCAATATTTGCTGCGCCGGCATCGCATCTTCCGATGCAGTGCCGGCGCGGTCTCGCCGTCGCAATTTTCGTCAAGACGGGAAGATCAGGCACGTCGTCGTGCCGTGGGCGAGCAACCGGCCCTGCTCGTCGGTGACCCTGCCTTCGGCGGTGCCGATGCGACGGCCGCAATTGAGCACATTGCCTTCCGCTCTGATCGGGCCGGTGTCGGGCGTGATCGGACGCACCAGTGAGATCTTGAACTCGAGTGTGGTCTGGCTGGTGCCGGCATCGAGCGTCGACTGCACCGCAAGCCCCATGCAGCTGTCGAGCAGCGTCGCGGTGAGGCCGCCATGCACGGTGCCCGCCGGATTGAGATGCGCGTCGGTCGGCACCAGCGTGACGACGACGCGGCCGCGCTCGGCCTCGGCGACGTCATAGCCGAGTGTCCGCGCGATGGTGTTGAGCGGCAATGCGCCGCTGGCGAGACCCTGAACGAATGCGAGGCCGCTCATCTTAAGCTTCTGTTCCGCACTGACGGTGCCGTAGCTCTTGGCCATTGCCGATCTCCATCGGGGTTTATTGTATCGCGACGGTTGGCCGCTTGCGCCGCAGCGACGCGGCGGAGCGGCCGTAGAGTTTTGCGAATGCGGCATTCATGCGCCGCGCGCTGGAAAAGCCGGCATGCTGCGCCACCAACGCAAGCGGCAGCTCGCTGCCGTCGATCAGGCGCTTTGCGCGCTGCACGCGCAGCGACAGCGCGACCTGGAGCGGCGAGGCATCGAGATGCTCGGCGAACAGACGCGACAGATGCCGCGCGCCGACGCCGAGCCGCACCGCCAACGCTTCGACATTGCCGCGGTCGAGCGCGCCTTCCTCGATCAGCGCCAGGGCGCGCTCGACGGTGGTCCTGGTGCCTTTCCAGGCCGGGCAGAACGGCGCCGCCTCGGGACGGCAGCGCAGGCAGGGCCTGAAGCCAGCACGCTCGGCCGACGCCGCGCTGCCATAGAACCGCACATTGCGCGCGAGCGGCGTGCGTGCCCGGCAGACCGGGCGGCAATACACACCGGTGGTCTTGACCGCGACGAACACGACGCCGTCCCAGGCCGGGTCGCGGCGCTGAAAGGCTGCATATTGTGCGGCGAAATCGAGCATGCGACCGCTATAGCCCCGCCCGCGCGCCGCGACGACCCGCTTTGCGGGGACGACGTCCGGAAACGACCGCTGGTGCGGAAAATACCCGGGCATCTACGGGGGCCTGCGACCAAAAGACTTCGTGCCGCCGCAGTTCGGTCACCGAAAATTAAGGCTCGATTTAGTTTCGAGGATCATGCTTCGCGCCATCGAACACAGGTCACGCCATGCAAGACCGCGAGCCGATCAACGCTGCGAGCATCTGGCCGACAGATGTGACGGAGGGTCATTCGCCGGCACAGACGGCGGACCTCTGGGATGTCACCGGCGAGAACCACGACGCCGCCCTGCTGCTGCGGGAGCCGTTTGCCGACCGCATCGGCACCGCGCTCTTGGCAGCCACCGCGCTCGCCGCAAGCTTCGTGCTGGGATGGACCGGCGGAGCCAACTGGCACGACCTTGCAGCTCCCGCCCCGGTCCCGGTAGCCCAGAAGGAAGCGCCGGCCCCGCACGTTGCGGAGGTGGCGCCGACCCGAAAGAACGAGGGCCCGCGCCGGGCCGCATCCAACGCCGACCCCGTCGTCACCGGCAGCCTTCCGAGGACCGCGCCGGCAAGCCCGCGTCCGCTCGCCTTGGGCGCCGCGCCGACGACCTTGAATGCACAGGCCGCCGCATTGGGGCCGAAGCAGGCGGCGGCGCCGGAGACGCGGCCGAGCACTATCCCGGGCTGGTCGGTGGTCGAAGTCCGCGACGGCACCGCCGTGCTCGAGGGGCCCGAAGGCGTCAAGATGGCCGCGCGCGGCGACGTCGTGCCCGGCCTCGGACGGGTCGATTCCATCGTGCGCTGGGGCAACCGCTGGATCGTCGCCACCGCAAGCGGACTGATCGCAACGCCCTGAGCGTTTTGTCTTGACGCGTTTCCTTGACGCGAACCGCCGTCCGCTTCGCTTAACGCTTTTAGTTGCTGTTGATCACGAAACGCAGCGACTTGCTGCCGGTGAAGGTCACCTCGTCACCGTGCCGCCGCCAGCCCGTCATGTCGCCGAGCGCCGCCAGCAGATCCTTGTCCGCCTGCGCCCGCTCCGGCGTGCAGGTGCGGTTCTCCATCGCGCCGGGAACGAAGACGATGGTGTTGCCGGCCACCGAAAACTGGCCCTTGCCGCCGTCGCACCACAGCTCGAGGATCACCTCGCCATTGTCGCCGACCTCGATCGAGGGAATCCGCTTGGAGCCCGGCATGCGCGCGGCGTCGAGCGTCATCACGAAGCCGAACGGGAACTCCTCCTCGGCCCGCGCCGGCCCCGCGCCGAGAGCCGCGGCAACCAGCGCCAACGCGGCGATGCCGCCGTTCAAACCTCGCCTCATCGAAACCATGCCAATCCTCGAAATGCGACGCGCAACTGCGGCCCCTTCTATGGGAGCAGAGCGCGATTGACCAGATTGGCATTGCCGGAAGATGTGCTTGAAAAGCAAATCCCCGCGAGCTGTCCGCTCGCGGGGATTCCTGGTTCGCCAAATGCGTCGTGGCGCTATTTCAGCACCAGCATCGTGAACGGATAGACATAGGCCTGCAGGGTCACGAACAAACCGACCAGACACGCCAGCACGATCGAGTGCAGGAACACGTAGCGCAGGATCGAGCCCTCGTGGCCGTACCAGTTGGTCGCGGTCGAGGCGACCACGATCGATTGTGCGTCGATCATCTTGCCCATCACGCCGCCCGAGGAGTTCGCCGCCGCCATCAGGATCGGCGACAGGCCGAGCTGCTCGGAGGTGATCTTCTGCAGATTGCCGAACAGCACGTTCGATGCGGTATCCGATCCGGTCAGCGCCACGCCCAGCCAGCCGAGCAAGGTGCCGAAGAAGGGATAGAGCACGCCGGTCGCCGCGAAGGCGAGGCCGAGCGTGGCGTCGACGCCGGACAGCCGGGTCAGCGTGCCGATCGCCAGCATCGCCGAGATCGTGATCAGCGAGATCGCGCAGATGCGGATGGTGCGGCCATACTCGGCGATCAGCTTGAGCGGCGAGAAGCCCATCAACAGACCCGAGATGATCGCGGCGATCAGCATGCCGGTGCCGGTGAACGACAGATAGGTGAAGCCGAACACGGCGCCTTCCGGAGTCGGCTTGGCAGCCACCGGCGGCACCTTGAAGATCAGCTTGTCGAGCTCGGGGACCGGATAGTTCCAGACGAAGTTGGCGTTCGCCCAGGCCTTGAAGGCACCGTTGCCCCAGATCAGCATCAGGATGCAGACGATGATCCACGGCAGCAGCGCGCTCCACATTTCGCCCTGGGTCAGCGGCGTCTTGTCGAGCGGCGGTGCGGCGGCCATCGTCGCCGCCGATTCATCGCGGCCGCGCAGCGCCGGCGACAGCCAGAGCTGCCGCGGCTGCCAGACCTTCAGGAACAGGATCAGGGCTCCCATCGAGATCAGCGAGGCGCCGATGTCGACGATCCAGGGGTTGATGTAGTTCGAGATCACGAATTGCGGGACCGCAAACGACACGCCGGTGACCAGGATTGCCGGCCATACCTCCTTCATGCCGCGCCAGCCGGCAAACGCCCACACCACCCAGAACGGCACGATCAGCGAGAACAGCGGCAGCTGCCGGCCGACCATCGCGCCGAGGATATACGGGTCGAGCCCGGTGACCGAGGCGAGGCCCTGGATCGGCGTGCCGAGCGCACCGTAGGCAACGGGTGCCGTGTTGGCGATCAGCGACAGGCCGGACGCGGCGAGCGGCGAGAAGCCGAGCCCGATCAGCACCGCGCCGGTGATCGCGACCGGCGTGCCAAACCCGGAGGCGCCCTCGAAGAAGGCGCCGAACGAGAACGCGATCAACAGCAGCTGCAACCGCCGGTCCTCGGTGACGCCGCCGACCGCGCGCTTGAGCAGCTCGAACTTCCCGCACCTCACCGTGACCTGGTAGAGGAAGATGACGTTGAGCACGATCCAGCCGATCGGGAAGAACCCGGTGATCACGCCGAGCAGGGTGGCGCGAATCGACATGTTGGCCGGCATGGTGAAGACGAAGATCGTGATCAGGTTGGTCACGATCACGGCGATGATGGCCGCAATGTGCGCCTTCACCTTGCCGCTGGCGATCAGCACCAGCAGCGTGACCACGGGAATGGCGGCCGCGACCGTTGACAGCGCCGCATTGCCCAGCGGGTTGTAGATTTGATTCCAGGTGTTCATCTCGGGATCCTTCCCACATTTTTATGCAGCGCGCCGGCCTGCATGCGGGCAGGCGCGACTGGTGCGATTGCGGGAGTCCGTCGGAAAAGCTGCAGCCCCGGCTCGCGAATGAACGATCGGTAAGGATCGCTCACATCCTCGCGAAAAATCGAAGGTCCCCCGCCCCTCGCCGTTGTCGTCATGCTAGGATTGACTCGATTGCCGGGACAAGCCAACGCTTGCATGCCAGAACTACGACTTTAGTCGAGGACCACCCCGATTGTCCCGATTCTTCAGGCCTTTGCGGCCCCTTCCCCGGAGACGATAATCTGTGAACAACATTCGCTCGACGCTCGCGACGGTGTGGCGCATCGCCTCGCCTTATTTCAACTCCGAGGACAAATGGGCCGGCCGGGGGCTGCTTGCGGCGGTCATCGCGATCGAACTGGCGATCGTGGGCATCAACGTTCTGATCACGCAGTGGAACAACCGCTTCTACAACGCGCTGCAGGAACGCAATTGGGATTCCTTCGTCAGCGAGATCATCTATTTCTGCGTCGTCGTCGCGTTCTTCATCCTGCTGGCGGTCTACCAGCTCTACCTCAATCAATGGCTGCAGATCCGCTGGCGGCAATGGATGACCACACACTATCTCGGGGACTGGCTGCATCAGGCCAATCACTACCGGATGCAGCTCCAGGGCGACGCTGCCGACAACCCCGACCAGCGCATGACCGACGACGTCAAGCTGTTCGTCGATCGCACGCTCACGCTCGGCCTCGGCCTGTTGAGCTCGGTCGTCACGCTGGCGTCCTTTCTCACCCTGCTGTGGGGCCTTTCCAATGAGGCGCCGCTGCATTTGTTCGGTACGGAGTATTCAATTCCCGGCTACCTTGTCTGGTGCGCGCTGATCTACTCGGTGCTCGGCACCGTGCTGACCCATCTGATCGGCTGGCCGCTGGTCGGCATCGATTTCAAGCAGCAGCAATATGAAGCCGATTTCCGCTTCAACCTGGTGCGCGTGCGGGAAAACTCCGAGCAGATCGCGCTGCTGCAGGGCGAACCGGCCGAGCGCGAGCGCCTGCGCGTTCGCTTCGGACGCGTGGTGGAGAACTGGATCGCCCTGATGAACCGGACCAAGAAGATCACGGCGTTCACGGCGAGCTATAATCAGGCCTCGGTGATCTTCCCCTATGTGCTGGTGGCGCCGGCCTACTTTGCGCAAAAGATCCAGCTCGGCGGCATGATGCAGACCGCATCGGCGTTTTCGAACGTCCAGGGCGCGTTCTCGTACTTCGTCACCATCTATCGTCAACTGGCCGAATGGCAGGCCGTGGTGAACCGGCTCGATGGATTCGAGGCAGGGATCGCGGCGGCATCCAAGCTCGCCAAGCGCGACGAGCGAATTCATGTCACGGCGACGCCCGGCGGCGGCGCCGTCAGCCTGCAGGACCTGGTGCTGCGGCTGCCCGACGGAACGCCGCTGCTGAACGCGGACCGGTTCGGCTTCCGCAAGGGCGAGCGCACGCTCATGACCGGCCCCTCCGGCGCCGGCAAGTCGACACTGTTCCGCGCGATCGCCGGGATCTGGCCGTTCGGCGACGGCGCGGTCGAGATCCCGGCCAATGCCAGCCTGATGATGCTGCCGCAACGTCCCTATCTGCCGATCGGCTCGCTGCATGACGCCGTCGTCTATCCGGGCGAGGCCAGGCAATTCGATGCGGGACGGGTCCGCGAGGTTCTCACCGCCGTCGGACTGCCGCAGCTTGCATCGCGGCTCGAGGAACAGGCGCATTGGAACCGGATGCTGTCGCTCGGCGAGCAGCAGCGGCTCGGCATCGCGCGGGCGCTGCTGCATGCGCCGCAGTTCCTGTTCCTGGACGAGGCGACGGCCTCGCTCGACGAGCCGTCGGAAGCCGCGCTGTATAGGCTGATTGCCGAGAAGCTTCCCGGCACCACGGTGGTTTCGATCGGCCACCGCTCGACGCTCGACACCTTCCATCAGCGCAATGTCACGCTGGTCCGCGACGGCGACCGCTTCACCCTGCGCGACGCGGTCAAGGTCGCCGCGTCGTAGCGGCATCATGGGTCAGCCGCGGCCACGGATTGCGGCTTACCCCAGCGGCAGCCCACAGGTCTTGCGAGCGCCTTCGTTATTGTCCGCCCTGTGCCGATCAGACCTGGCCGGCCAAAACAAAAAGGGGCGGCAGATTGCTCTGCCACCCCTCGATCTCCCGAAGGAGTGATTACTTCAGGTTGGACATCGCGGTCAGGTCAACCGAGAGCTTGGCGATGCCGGCCGCGCCGCACCAGTTGGAGCTCGTGCCACCCGGATTGATCGGGGTGACGGCAGTGGTTCCGCCCGCGGTGAAGTCGCTGGTGAAGGCGCTGCAATCACCCTTCGACATGTCGGTGTCGGAGTAGCGCAGATCGAGCGTGAACACCTTGTAGGTGAAGCCGATGCCGATGTTCCAGGTGTTGTAGTCGGCGTACTTGATGCCGTTCGGAAACGCCGGGACGCCGTAGAAGCTGTCGGAGGTGCCGAGCCACTGCCGGCCGAACTCACCCGACACATACATGCCGACGCCGCTGCTGCCGAACACGGTGCTCGGCGCAGTGTACTTGCCGATGATCGAGGAGTAGTTGCCCCAGGCGCCGGTGTTGAGGAAGTTCGGCGAGTAGTATTCGTTGATGGTGAACGCCCAGTTGTCGTTGATGGTCCAGGTCGCCTTGCCATAGACTTCGAAGAACGACACGTCCTTCTTCATGACGGCGAGGTTGGTGAGGGTGTTGGCCTGGCAATCGGCGCTCAGCGGATTGCCTGCGAAGTCGGCCACGGCACCGCCGCCGTAGTAGCAGGTCCCGCCCGGATACAGGTAACCCCAGACACCGATGTCGAAGGCGAAGGCGCCGAAGGTCGGGCGGATACCGCCGTAGACGTCGACTTCAGCCGCGGCGCGGTTAGCGAAGGAGATGCTTTCGGTCGACGTACCGACGTAGAGCTGCAGATCCTTGCTGACGTTGTAGCGCGGCTCGAAATAGGCAGTGACCGACGGATTGTGGTTGGACTGGGTGACGCCGCGGAAGATGTAGTCGCTCATGATGCCAGCGCCAAAGGCGATGTCCCACGGGTCGAACGGAGCCGGCGGCGGCGCCTTGACGGCCTTCACCGCCATGTCAGCTGCCATTGCCGAGCTCGAAATCATTGCTAGCGCCGTTGCTAACAAAGCCAGTTTCTTCATGACGATCCCCATCTAACTTTTCCAGACAGCCCAGCTCCGGTGGCCCCCAGGGCGCGCGCTAACGGACTGCAACTAAATCGCGTGGATCAATCTGAGGCCCGTGCACGGTACCGTGAAGCCAAAAAGACATGCATGTGCCGCCTTTTTAGGCGTTCTAGCCATCTTGCCGCATGTTGACTTGCGGGTGTTGCATTTGCACCACAAGACTGCTGCTCCCGCACCGGTTGAACGGGTCATTCGGACAGGGAAACGGCAACAGTCGGCTCGGCGCGAGAGCGTTCGGTGCGAATCGCCGTGCCCGTAAAAGCACGGATTGTCGTCGCACCTACGGAAGAAGCCGCAGCGTTGCGCGCTGCGGCTTCGATCAGTTGAACCTCGGCAATGTGGCAGCGGCTTAGTGGTGCTCGCCGCCGTCGGCCGACCCCGCAATCCAGCCCGGCGCCGGTTCGTGGCTCGGTGTGGCCCAGCTCGGCGCCGGCTGCGGCTCGGGCGCCGGGGGTGCTGCGACCGGAGCGGCCGGCTTCGGCGCGGCAGCCTTCTTCGGAGCAGCGGCCTTCTTCGGCGCGCTCTTCTTGGCAGCGGCTTTCTTCGCAGCCTTCTTCGGCGCAGCCTTCTTGGCGGCTTTCTTTGCCGTTTTCTTTGCAGCTTTCTTGGCCGACTTCTTCGCCGATTTCTTTGCAGCCTTCCTGGCGGATTTCTTCGCAGCCTTCTTGGCCGACTTCTTCGCGGACCTCTTCTTCGCCGCTACCACCTTCTTGGCCTTTTTGGCCTTCTTGCTTTTCTTCGCCTTCTTCGACTTCGCCATCGTGGTCCTCCTGTTGCCGCTATCTGAGTCCACCGGGCGCATTGAAGTGATCGCTTGCCGGACGTTGGCTGCACCTCGAAGAGAGGCACCCTCCACTTCGCTTGTCGGGCATGATGGCCGCGCGATCGCTTCGCGTCTGTGGCAAGGAAGCGCCGGTCCTTCACGTTGCGTCAGGGCAAGGCTGAGGTCCGGATCATGCTCGAGTGGCAGTCGATCAATTCAATCCTGGCCGGGGACCTCCTGTCGCCCAATCGAGAAGCTCAATCGTGTGCACCACAGGAACTGACGTACCGCCGGCAATCTGAACCATGCAGCCAATATTGCCCGCAGCGATCATGTCCGGTTTGACAAGCGCAATATTGGCGACCTTGCGATCGCGCAATCTGCTCGCAATGTCGGGCTGGAGAATGTTGTAGGTCCCCGCCGAACCGCAACACAAATGGCTCTCGGGCACATCTTTCACCACGAATCCATTCTTGGAAAGCAATTCTTTCGGAAGTTGAGTGATTTTCTGTCCATGCTGCAACGAACAAGCGGAGTGATAGGCGACGGTGACGTCGCCTTTCTGTGTTGAAGGCGCGAGCTCGAGGCCAGCGAGATACTCGGTGATATCCTTTGCCAGCGCCGAGATTCGCTTGGCCGGCTCCGCGAATGTTTTGTCCTCGCGCAGCAGGTAGCCGTAGTCTTTGACAACTGTCCCACAGCCCGAGGTCGTCACCAGGATGGCGTCGAGCCCGTTCTGGTCCGCTTCCCTTTGCCACACTGTGATGTTGGCCCGCGCGCGCGCCAGCGCGTCGCCGTCCTGTCCCATGTGATGGGTCAACGCGCCGCAGCATTGCTCGTCCTTGACCAGCACCACCTCGACGCCGTGCCTGGTCAGGACATTGATCGCGGCCTGATTGATGCGTGGCGCCAGCACCTGCTGGGCGCAGCCCTGCAGCAGCGCGACCCGGCCGCGCCGCCGGCCGATCGGCGCAAACACGGTTCCCGCAGCCGGCCCCGGTTGCGGCAGGCCGCGCGGCGCAAGCGCCAGCATCGCCTTGATCCGCCGCAGCAGACCCGGGCTCGACGCACCGACCGATGGCGTCGGCAACAATGCGGCGAACGGACGAGCGAGCCCGGCCAGGATCATGCTGATCCGGAACAGGCCCGGCCGCGGCAGCACGAGGGCGAGTACCCACCGCAGCAGCCGCTCGGTCAGCGGTCTCTGGTAATCCCGCTCGATCCGGACCCGGGCCTGGTCGACGAGGTGCATATAGTTCACGCCCGACGGACAGGTCGTCATGCAGGCGAGGCACGACAGGCAGCGGTCGATATGCTTGACCACGTCGGCCGTCGGCGGCTTGTCCTTCTCCAGCATCTCCTTGATCAGGTAGATGCGGCCGCGCGGGCTATCGAGCTCGTCGCCGAGCAGCACATAGGTCGGGCAGGTCGCGGTGCAGAAGCCGCAATGCACGCAGGCGCGCAGGATCTTGTCGGCTTCCTTGATGTCGGGATCGGCGAGCTGCGCCAGGGAAAACTCGGTCTTCATGCAGCCCCGCCTCGCATCATCCGGCCGCGGTTGAGGACGGACCTCGGATCGAAGCTCGCCCGGACCCGTTCACCGAGCGCGGCAAGCCCGGCCGCCTGCGGCTGGAACACATCGACCGCCCGTCGTACATCCTCGGCGGCGCGGATCAGGGTGGCGTGTCCGCCGATCGCCTCGACCTGGCCGCGGACCAGCGCGGCCTGGGCGTCGGCGCCCGGCGGCAGCGCGGCCCAGATCAGCCCCCCGCCCCAGTCGTAGATCACGTCGCCGCCGGTGGCGCGCGACAACGCCTGGCCCAGCGCGCCGCCAGAGGCCGGCGGGCAAACGATACGCCACACCGGCCAGGCTGCGAGCGCGCCGTTCGCCGCGAACGGCACCACGTCGCGCAGCGCGCTCCAGATTGCGGCCGACGCATCGTCGACGAGGCTGTCGACCGTGCCATAGGACGAGAGCGTCTGGCTGAGCGAGGCCGCCCGATGTGCCGCCGACGCCGAAATCCCCTCCAGCCGCACCAGCGTGACCGGCTGGCCTGAGGCTGCGAGGCCGGCGAGCGCGCCGCCCCCGGTCCGCAATGCCGAACCCGGAAGATGCGCGGCGCCGGAGACGTCGAAGGGCGAACCCAGCGCCGCCGTCATCGCCTTGTTGGCGGTGACGTCGTCGAGCCCGCGCAGCAGCAGCGTCCGCTCGGCTTCCGGCTTCGGCATAACCTTGAGCGTGACCTCGGTCATGACCGCGAGCGTGCCCCAGGAACCGGTCAGCAGCTTGCAGAGATCGTAGCCGGTGACGTTCTTCACCACCCGCCCGCCGGTCTTGAAGCTGTCGCCAAACCCGGACACCGCGTGCGCCCCGAGCAGATGATCCCTGATACCACCGGCCTTGATGCGGCGGGGACCGGCCAGTCCGGCGCCGATCATGCCGCCGATCGTGCCGGCGCCCGCGGTGCCGAGCAGCACGGACGTGTCCATCGGCTCGAAGGCGAATTGCTGGTTCTTGGCGTCGATCAGGGATTGCACGTCGGCGAGCGGCGCGCCGGCCTGCACGGTGATGATCAGTTCGTTCGGCTCATAGGAGGTGACCGCATTCAGCGCCGAGACGTCGAGCAGCGCATTGGTCGCCATCGGATGGCCGATGGCGCGCTTCGATCCATGTCCAATGACCTCAAGCGGCTGCTCGCTGGCGACCGCCGCGCGCACCACTTCCTCGACGTCTTTTGCGTCTCTGACCTTGAGCGTATCCACACGCTAGGCGGTAACGAAATTTCGCGCCGAAATCAAATGCGCACCGAACGAACGTCTGAATGCGGCAAGCCGACCTCGTAATCCCGACGGAACGGCCCGGCGGCCAGGGCTTGGCGCCATCCGGCAGGCATGGAAACCGCGGTCAGGCTGCCCTACTCGGAACGTCCCGCCAGCTCAAAAATTCGCCGCGCCAGGAGAGTTTGGCCCGAGAGTTCGAAGGGCTCGTCACCTCTGTGGGCGCGCCACCGGCCGTCCCTCCATCCGAGCGCCAGCGCCTTGACCAAATCGAAGAAGCTGACCCGGCCTGATTTGACCCCCTGCTTGAGCGTGTCCGGCATGGTCGACCAGATCAGCTCACACTCGGCATCGCGCTCGATGCGTTCGCTTGCCTCGACGGATCGGTCTTGATCGTTCCATATCTGGCTGGCGCGCATCGCCGGCCCGATCCTGTCGGTCCAGCGGAACGCGTGCTGCTCCCGTTCGGCGTATCCGTGGCGTGCGAGCCACTTCATCGCCGTCGCGTATCCGGGAGGAGGTTCGAACCAGTCGCGCTGGTCCGACAGGACGTCCCGGCTGTAGCCGCCGCAGGCGATGGCGACAAAGGACTGCACGATTTGCGCGATACGCGGGTCGCCGTCGCCAATCGAAGCAGCGAGGAAATCCGGCATCTCCGTCGCATTCATCGAAAACACGGCCCTTGTCACGGCGTCGTCGGCTCCGACCGGCTCGACATGCATCACGCCGACGGCGAGCAGCGCCTGCTCGGCGGCCACCCAGTCGCTCGGGCAGGTGCGCGCGATGAAGCCGCCTTTCTGGCCGGCACCATCGCAGCCGGGTCCGGCAAAGAATGCGCAGAGGCTGGCCGCCAGATGACCGCACATACGCCCTTCGAGGCCTCCGATGTCTGTGACCTTGACCATGCCGGAACTGTACGACTGGCGACTTAAGCCGCCGTTAGCGCGATGCTTCCATGCGTCGCAGCGTGGCAAGCGCCGATATCGGGAAAATCCCGTCGTGCGGTCTCTGCTGCAACACTTCGATCATTGCCGAACTGTTTTCACGACATCGACATTTCGATCATCGCCGAACTCGGTTCGCCGAACGATCCACTATCTCTCGCGTTGCGGTTCGGCCGGCAGGACGGTTGGCGCGAATCATCTGGAGGCGAACATGAAACGTTCGGAAGTTTCGACCACGACGATGATCCTCACCCGACGATCGGCCATCGGCTCGTTCGCGATCATGGCGATCGCCGGCGTCTCGCCCTGGGGCGGATCGCAAGCTCGATCGGAGCACAGCAACGGAGGAATGCCAATGAAGCACTATGCGATGAGCACGAGAACCATCAGCGACGCGATCAACACGTCAGGCCTTCTGGTTGTGGCGCAATGGGAAGCCAAGGAGGGACAGGCCGACAAGGTCGCGGAAATCCTCGACGGCTTCCTGCCCGAGGCGCAGAAGGACCCCGGCACCAAGCTGTTCCTGATCGGCCGCGGCAAGGACAATCCGGCGCAATTCCTGTTCTACGAATTGTTCCAGGACGAAGCCGCGTTCAAGGCACACCAGGACAGCGCGGCGTTCAAGACCTACATCGCGGAGCAAGCGCTGCCGCTGCTCGCCAAGCGCGAGCGGTCGCAATACGCGCTGCTGTGAAGAAAAGCGCGGCGGGGAGGATGGTAGAGCGTTTTCGAGCGAAGTGGACCCGGTTCGCGTGAAGAAAACGCGTCAAGACAAGAAGCGAGAGCTTCGGTTCTGATTCGATCAGAACCGAAGCTCGTTCTTCCCGCCGGCGCGGGTCAGATCGACGCGCCGCTGTTGCCGAGCGTTGCGCGCAAGCCGGCCCGCTCGGGCGGCCTGCGCCAGAAGCCGACGATCGAGATCCGCGACAGCACCGCCGCCTCGAGGCTCTCGACCTGGGTTCGGAGCCGAAGCGCGCGTTTCTCGACGAGATGCCAGGACGCGACGGCGACGCCGAAGGCGAGCGGCAGGCTGATCAGGAGGTTCAGATACCAGTGCTGGACCGGCGGGCCGAACGTGGCGACGCATTGCTGGATGACGAAGCCGTAGAGATAAAGCCCGTAGGAGTAATCGCCCGACGAGACGATCCAGCTCCGCCGCGGGTTCATCAGGCCGAGATAGCAGGCGACATAGGCGGCCGGCACGGGAGCCAGCGCGTCGCCGCGCCCGGTCGCCATGCCGGCGGCGCACAGCACCAGCGCCAGCAGGCACACCGTGCGGTTGAACGGCACCTTGTCGCGCCAGAGGTAGAAGCCGACGCCGGCAAGGAAGCAGAACACCAGAAGGTGCGGGTGAAGCTGGATCGGTACCTCGTCCCAGCGGTAGATGTCGTAGGCGATGAGCCCGATCTGGGTGATCACCATGAACCCCAGGAACGCCACCCGGTTGAAGCAGATCGTGAGCACGGCGAGCAGCGCCAGGATGACGTAGCACCACAGCTCGTACGGCACGGTCCAGAGCTGGGCGTTCACCAGATCCGGCAGCGGATTGTGCAGGAATACGCCCGGCAGCTCGTAATGGATGTCGCCGACGATATTGAGAAAATAGGCGTGGAATTTCGGATCGGCGACATATTGCGCCAACGGCAGCTCGGTGAAGACCGAGCCGATGATGATTGCCGATAGCGTGGTTTCGACCGCGAGCGCCGGTCCGATCCGCAGCACGCGCAGGCCGAGGAAGGAAATCAGACTCTTGCACCGGAGCAGGCTTGCGGTCACCAGGAAGCCGCTCAGGGCAAAGAACAGCGCGAGGATCATCGCGACGCCGATGCGCAGCGTGCTCTGGATTTCCAGCGCGCGGCCGAGCCCGAGCGTCACGTTCGTGCTGTGCAGGCCAATGATCGACGCCGCCAGCGCGATCCGCATGTAGTCGAAACCCGCGGGCCGATTGCGCGAAAGCGCCAGCTGATCGGCCAGGCTGGGCATCGATGTGCTCCCGAAGACGTGCATCTGCGGAAAATACCGAGCAACAGTCTAAGGCCGTGTAAATGGGTCGGCGCTGTAATTGCAGCGACGCGCGGCGGCGGCCACCGCGGCAAGCATCGGTTAAGGTTATCGAATGGCTAGGGCAATCCGTCGAATTGTACCGACCGGCCCTCGCGCGTTGGTGGCTCTGGGCGCACGCTCACGCATGTTGGCCTCGGGGCCAATAGCTGACGTGGTTCCTGATGCCGTGGAAGCAGGGCTTGTTATCGTCATTCGGCAACCATTGATTCGATCGCGGCTCCGCCGGGAGAACCATCACGATGCACATCAAACCGACAGCCATCGCGCTGCTCGCGATGATCGCGCCGGGACAGGCGCGCGCCGCCATGCTCACCGACGCCGAGGCGACGTTCCTCGACCAGCTCGCTACCGCAGCCGCGGTGCTCGAACAACGATGCACCGGATATGAGGCCAACGGTGCCGGCGGCGTTCAAACGGGCGCCAGACTTCTCGGCAGCCCCGACGCCGCGATGGCCATGATCAATGCGTTCGACGCGGCGATCAAGGCTCACGACGGCAATGACTACGATCCGCGCAAATTCCGCCCCGAGGTGTCCGAAGCGGCCGGCAAGACCTTCAAGCGAGTCCGGGCGGCGTTGATCAGAGACCCGGAAGGGGCCTGCGCCGCCTATGGCGATAGCGGCGCGGCGTCGGGGCTACTCAGACGGTACTGAAGCGCGATGAGATTGGGTTGAATCGTCATCGCGCTTTAGCTCTTTGTTTGACCATGATCTTTTCGGAAAACCGCTTCGCACTTTTCCGGATCATGCTCTAGAACCGCGGGATATCCGGGAACGCCAGCTTGCCGGCGTGGACATGCACGCGGCCGAGCTCGGCGCAGCGGTGCAGGGTCGGAAACACCTTGCCGGGGTTGAGCAGGCCCCCGGCATCGAAAGCGCATTTCAGCCGCTGCTGCTGGTTGAGGTCGATCTCGGTGAACATGTCCGGCATCAGGTCGCGCTTCTCGATGCCGACGCCGTGCTCGCCGGTGAGCACGCCGCCGAGCTCGACGCAGCAGCGCAGGATGTCGGCGCCGAACGCCTCCGCCTTCTCGATCTCGCCCGGCTTGTTGGCATCGTAGAGGATCAAGGGGTGCAGATTGCCGTCGCCGGCGTGGAACACATTGGCGACGCCGAGGCCGTATTTCTCCGAGAGGTCGCGGATCCGCGCCAGGGCCTTCGGCAAGGCACCGCGCGGGATGGTGCCGTCCATGCAGAGGTAGTCCGGCGAGATGCGCCCGACCGCGGGGAACGCCGCCTTGCGGCCGGCCCAGAACAGATTGCGCTCGGCCTCCGAGGTCGAGATCTGGCAGGAGGTCGAGCCGCAGCCTTGCGCGATCGCCTCGACCCGCTTGATCAGCTCGTCGACCTCGACCTGGGGGCCGTCGAGCTCGATGATCAACAGCGCCTCGACGTCCAGCGGATAACCGGCGTGAACGAACGCCTCCGCGGCGTGGATCGCGGGCTTGTCCATCATCTCCATGCCGCCCGGGATGATGCCGGCGCCGATGATCCGGGCGACGCATTCGCCGGCCGCCTCGACCTCGGCGAAGCCGACCATCAGCGCGCGCGCCGTCTCCGGCTTCTGCAGGATGCGCACCGTGATCTCCGTGATGACGCCGAGCAGCCCTTCCGAGCCGGTGATAATTCCCATCAAATCATAGCCGGCATTCTCGGCCGACTTGCCGCCGATGCGCAGGATCTCGCCACTCATCAGCACGATCTCGCAGCCGAGCACGTTGTTGGTGGTCATGCCGTATTTCAGGCAGTGCACGCCGCCGGAATTTTCCGCGACATTGCCGCCGATCGAGCAGGCGATCTGCGACGACGGATCGGGCGCGTAGTAGAAGCCGGCATGGGCGACCGCCTGGCTGATCGCGAGGTTGGTGACGCCGGGCTCGGTGACCACGACGCGGTTCTCGAAGTCGATCTCGCGAATCCGCTTGAACTTGCCGAGCCCGAGCAGCACGCCGTCGGCAAGCGGCAGCGCGCCGCCGGACAGCGAGGTGCCGGAGCCGCGCGGCACCACCTTGATGCCTTGGCCCTGGCAATATTTGAGCACCTTCGACACCTGCTCGGTGGTATCGGGCAGCACCACGACCATCGGTGGCTGCCGATAGGCGGTCAGGCCGTCGGATTCATAGGCCAGCATCTCGGCGGCACCGTCGATCACGCCCTCGCCCGGGACGATTGCGCGCAAGGCGGCCACGATTTCGGCGCGGCGAGCGAGGACGGCCTGGTCGGCCGCCGGCATCATGATGGACATCATTGTTCCCTCGGGTGGACTTTTGCCCTTCGCCGATTTGTTACGACAAATCAATCACGTCTGCACCTGTTTCAGTGGACCGGCCGAAGGTCGGATTGCCCCACCCCGCAATGGCGAGTTCTCTCTCGGACAAGCGGGCGGCCTCGAAACCTGTCAAAGTTTCGTGGCTTGTCCTGTTCAAGCCGGACATGCCACAAACGATCACTACCTCCCGGGACGAAACGAAGAGAACCCCATGAACCTAAAGACCTTGAGCGCGCTGGCGGTCGTCACATCGCTGGCTTCCGCATCCTCCGCGCTGGCGCAGGATGCCGCCGCCGGCAAGACCTCGTTCAATAAATGCCTCGCCTGCCACGCAATCGGCGAAGGCGCCAAGAACAAGGTCGGCCCCGAGCTCAACGGCCTCGACGGCCGCCATTCCGGCTCCGCGCCGGACTACAATTATTCCGATGCCAACAAGAATTCCGGCATCACCTGGAACAAGGAAACCTTCCTCGAATACATCAAGGATCCGAAGGCCAAGATCCCCGGCACCAAGATGGCATTCGCCGGCATCAAGAACGAGAACGAGGCCAACAACCTCTGGGCCTACGTCTCCTCGTTCGACAAGGACGGCAAGCAGAAGTAATCGGCGGTATCGGTCGCCGTCCGCCCGGCGCCAATGCCGGGGCGGACGTTAGAACGGGGATGGCCTTTCTTCGAAACGCCATCCCCTTCTGACTCTCTGATTTGAACATGATCTCGGCGCAGACGCGTCCCGCGTTTGTCGCGAGGGAAAATCGCCACGCACTTTTCCGCATCATGCCCGGCCGCCGCGATCAGCGCGGCAGGAGATTGGTCTTGGCGAGATCGACCACCTCGTCGCCGCGGCCGCTCATCACCGCGCGCAGCACCCAGAGGCTGAATCCCTTCACCTGCTCCAGCGTAATGGTCGGCGGCATCGACAGTTCCTGCGTCGCGGTCACGACGTCGAGCACCGCCGGGCCGTCATGCGCGAGCACGTCGCGGATCGCGCCCTCGAGCTCGCCGGGATCCTCCACCCTGACCCCGTGAATGCCCATGGCGCGGGCCATCGCCGCGAAATCGGGATTCTTCAGATCGACCCCGGTCTCGATGAAGCCGGCGGCCTTCATCTCCAGCGCGACGAAGCCGAGCACGCTGTTGTTGAAGATCACGACCTTCACCGGCAGCTTGGCCTGGGTCAGCGTGATCAAATCGCCCATCAGCATGGCGAAGCCGCCGTCGCCGGACATCGACACCACCTGCCGTCCCGGCTGCGCCGCCTGCGCCCCGATCGCATGCGCCATCGCATTGGCCATCGAGCCATGGACCCAGGAGCCGACCAGACGGCGGCGGCCATTCATTTTCAGATAACGCGCGGCCCAGATCGTCGGCGTGCCGACGTCGGCGGTGAACACCGCATCCTCGCTCGCCTGCTCGCTCAACAGGCGCGCCAGATATTGCGGATGGATCGGCTTCTGGCCGGGCTTGCCGCGGGCGAGATGGCGTCCTTGTAATGCGCGAGGCTGGCATCGAGATGCTTGCGGTCGGTCTTCACATGGAGCTTCGGCAGCAGCGCGGCGATGGTCTCGCCGACGTCGCCGACGATGCCGAGATCGAGCTTGCAGCGGCGGCCGAGATTTTCGGGGCGATATCGACCTGCGCGATGTTGATGCCGGTCGGGAAGAACTGCTTGTAGGGAAAATCGGTGCCCAGCATCAGCAGCACGTCGCAGCCGTGCATGGCGGCATAGCCGGAGGAAAAGCCGATGAAGCCGGTCATGCCGACGTCGTAGGGGTTGTCGTATTCGACATATTCCTTGCCGCCGAGCGCGTGCACGATCGGGCTCTTCAGCGTCTCGGCAAGCTTGATCAAGCCGTCATGCGCGCCGGCGCAGCCGCGGCCGCAGAACAGCGTGACGCGCCGCGCGCCGTTGAGCAGCGCCGCCAGCGCGTTCAACTCGTTATCGGCCGGACGCACCACCGGCGCCGGCGGCAGCAGGCCGGCATTCGGTGCGATGTCGCGTTTCGGCGCCGTCCGCATCGCGACGTCGCCCGGCAGCACCAATACGGCGACACCGCGCTTGCCGACCGCGGCGCGGATCGCGTTCTCCAGCATGTAGGGCAGTTGCGCCGGATCCGACACCAGTTCGCAATAATGGCTGCATTCGCGAAACAGGTCCTGCGGATGCGTCTCCTGGAAATATCCGCCGCCGATTTCAGCGGAGGGGATCTGGGCCGCGATCGCCAGCACCGGCGTACGGCTGCGATGCGCGTCGAACAGGCCGTTGATGAGGTGCAGATTGCCCGGGCCGCAGGAGCCCGCGCACACCGCGAGCGCGCCCGTGATCTGGGATTCGGCGGCGGCGGCGAACGCGGCCACCTCCTCGTGACGCACATGCAGCCAATCGATCGTGCCGCGCTTGCGCAACGCCTCGGTCAGGCCGTTGAGGCTGTCGCCGACGACACCGTAGATGCGCTTGACGCCGGCCTGGGCAAGGGTTTCAGCGATGAGGTCGGCAATGTTGTCGATCCGCATGAGAGGTGTCCTTTGCTGCAATCCGAAACCGCGTGGGCTGCATGATGTTCGGCGCCACGCGGCGGCGCAAGCCTTGCCGGATCACATTCGCGCGGCGCAAAGGCGCGGCAGCTATTGCGCCGTCACCACGTCCGGCACCATCAGTCCGGCCATCGTCTCGATCTCGGACGCCACGAGATCGGGCGCGACGTATTGCACCATGTGGCCTGTGCCCGGCAGCACGATCAGCTTCGCGTTCGGCGCCGATACGGCGAGCGGCCGCGAGTGGATGCCGGTCGAGACCGTCTTGTCGACGTCGCCCGAAATGATCGACAGCGGCGCCCTGATCTCGGCATAGCGCGGGGCCTGTTCGACAACGGCCGCCTTCAGCGTGACGAGGTCGTGCGCATTGGCGATGAACTCGCGCGGCCGCAGCAGGAGCAACGACTGGCTGTCGCGGACGAAATCAGCCGGCACCGGCTGCGGCGCGAACACGCCGCGCGCAGCCGAATTGGCGACGAGGAAACCGAGCGGCAGCGTGATCGTGTGCGCTAGCAATGGCCCGATCAAAGGCGTCGAGATCGCATCATTGTAGCGTCCGGCGCCGCCGCGCCACGGATGGGCGACGGGCGCGAGCAGCACGAGGCCGGCGACGCGGTCCGGATGATCCAGCGCAATGCGCAGGGCGAGCGCGCCGGCCCAGGAATGCGCCACCACGATCGCCCGCTCGACGCCGAGCCTGGTCAGCGCCTCCACGATCATCCGGGCCTGGATCGCGGGCGTCGAATCCGCGACGCGCTCGCGGGTGCTCCAGCCGTGACCCGGCCGGTCGATCAGGATCACCCGGCGCGCTTTGGCAACACAATCGCCGAGCGGCTGCATCGCGCGGAGATTGGAGCTTGCACCATGCAGCATCACGACCGGCGGCCCGACCGCGTCGCGCGGGCCGAGTTCGACCACATGCAGCCGCGCCCCGGCCACACCGATCATTCGCCCCTGAGGCGGGAAGGCGCGCTGGATCAGCCGGGCGCCGATTTGCGTCACCAGCGCCAAGGCCAGCCCTGCGGCCGCCAGCGCAATGATTGCGGTCAACATCGAGGGGATCCGAAAGGTCTTAGGCACCTGATTGGGCACCTGACAATTACGACGAAGCCGAAATCAGGTTCCGCGCGGATGTGCCCCCTGCCAGGGCATGCTCTTGTTCGCAAACCCAATTGTCGATTATCCGGCTCGCGCCCGGCGCGGAGTTGTCCACAATGCGCCCAGCCTGTGGATAGCGGGTTCATACCTGCGTCATTAGTCATTTCATAGATTGGCGGTGGCAATTTCGCCATCAGACGCGAGGCTTCATCGAAACCGGGACGCCACTGGAACGCTTCCTGGTTTGTACACAGTATCCACAGGAACCGGCGTCCGCATGACGAGTTCAACGGGAAGTAATCGGAGGAGTACCATGATTTCCGACCCTAGCGATGCGGCCATCGATCAGATCGTGGCGAGCTGCAATGGCGACCTGCGCGGCGCGCTGAAGGCACTGTTGCTGGTGAATGAGCACCTGGAGGCGGAGCTTCAGCAATTCTATGCCGCCGTAGCCCAGGACACCGCGTCCCGCGGCAAGTTCTTGCACTAGCCTCCTGCGCCGTACCGCGAGCAAGCATCAAGCTCGCGCGCAACGTGCCCATTCGCGGCCATCGCCCCACGATCGCGATCAATCGCACGCAATCAGATATCGCGGCCTTCGACCTTTTCGGTCAGCTGCTTGACGATCTGCGGCACCTTCTCGAGGTAGGGATCGACAGCCAGCGCCTTGCGGAAGGCGTCGAGCGCGCGCTTGTCGTCGCCCATGTCCTGCATGATCATGCCGACGCCCGCCAGCGCGCCGAAATGGCGGGGTTCACGGGTCAGCACCTGCTGCAGGTCTCCCAGCGAACGAACGTAATCGTTCTTCAAATAGTAGATCGTCGCACGCCGGTTCCAGGCCTCGACATAGTCGGGGCGGAGCTTGATCACCGCGTCCAGCAGCTTCAGCGCGACATCGACATTCTGGGCATCAATCGCCGCCTTGGCGCGCACCATCAACAGCGCCGCGGTATCGCTCGGGGTCTGCAGCCACAGCGCCCAGATCCGCGCCTCGACATGGCGGGCACTGTCCTCGTCGGGCGCGGCCTTCAGCGCGCCGAACAGGAAATCCAGCCCGCGGGTCCGGTCGGCCGGCACCTTCGGCAGCTTGGTCGGAGCTTCAGGCAGTTTTTTCTGGGCCCTGGGCGGCGGGACCACCCGCGGATCGTCCTGCGCGACGGCCGCAACGGGCAGCGCCAGAAGCGCGGCGATCAGGATCGCCAGCCGGCGGTTGGTGGGCCCCAGGAACTTGAATCCGAGCTTTAATCCCATGGCCGAAGTCTAGACGCACAACGCCGCACTGCAAAGCAGCGCGGCGTCAAAGACCTGTGAAGGAAGGATCGGAATCGACCGGAGATCCGGGCGGGATCAGCCTTGCCGGTCAGATTTGTCGGATCAACCCTGGCGCGCCTTGAAGCGGCGCTGGACCTTGTTGATCACGTAGACGCGGCCCTTGCGGCGAACCAGACGGTTGTTGCGATGGCGGCCGCGCAGCGACTTGAGCGAGTTACGGACCTTCATGGGACAATCCTGTTACTTCGAAAGGCCCGTGTTGGAGGCCGTACCTGATCAATGCCAATATTTGGCAAAATGGGATTTATCCCGACAAGCGGCCTGCCGCCCGGGACGGCCGCGTTCTAAGCCATCGGACCGTTAAATGTCAACCGAGATGGGCCGATTTTCGGGCCTGTCCTGGTCCGGAACCCGCGCCGGGTACCGCGCCACGCCATTGAGATCGCTTCGGAAACGGCGACGACCACAATTATCCGGACCAACGACGGACCCGTCGTCGCCCTTTGACCATGGCGCCACGGCCGCCGAATCGAGTTTTCGTCCTCCTCGCGCCCGCCCCGATCGTGACCGAACCGGACTTTGCGCCGGATTAAGCTCGGCGCGCGGCCAGAATCCTTCAACGCCACAGCGCTTGCGAAAATCGTTATATCATATAATTATTTTCCATCACCAATGAACACGCCGCCGGGGAAACCGAATGCCCAAGCTCAAACTGCCCGACATCGAAAAGGTCATCGCCATCGATATCCACACCCATGCCGAGGAGCCGTGCGGCATGCATGGCGACGACGGCTATGACGACTTCCAGGCGCAGATGGCCGACTACTTCAAGTCGCCGCACAAACATCCGCCGACCGTGCCGGAGACCGCGGCCTACTACCGCGCCAAGAGCATCGCCGCGGTGATCTTCCCGGTCGACGCCGAGCGCGAGACCGGTTTCCGCCGCTACAACAATTACGAAATGCTCGAGGTCGCCTCCGACCATCTCGACGTGCTGATCCCGTTCGTCTCGATCGATCCGCACAAGGGCAAGCTCGGCGTCCGCGAGGCACGCAAGCTGATCGAGGAATACGGCGTCCGCGGCTTCAAATTCCACCCGACCATGCAGGGCTTCTACGCCAACGACCGCATGGCCTATCCGCTCTATGAAGCCATCAACGACGGCGGCGCGATCGCGCTGTTCCACACCGGCCAGACCGGCGTCGGCTCCGGCATGCCGGGCGGCATGGGGATGCGGCTGAAATATTCCAACCCGATGTACATGGACGACGTCGCTGCGGATTTTCCCGACCTCAAGATCATCCTCGCGCATCCCTCCTTCCCCTGGCAGGAAGAGGCGCTGTCGGTCGCGACCCACAAGCCGAACGTCTATATCGACCTGTCCGGCTGGTCGCCGAAATACTTCCCGCCGATCCTGGTCCGCTACATCAACTCGATCCTGCAGGACAAGATGCTGTTCGGCTCCGACTGGCCGGTGATCACGCCGGACCGCTGGCTCGCCGACTTCGCCAAGCTCGACATCCGCGAGGAGATCCGGCCGAAGGTCCTGAAGGCCAACGCGCGGAAGATTTTGGGAATCTAAGGGAGTATTGTCGGCGGCAAGCTTCGGAGGTGGTTCATGACGAACTTCACCGGACTTGCCACCCTCTCCGCACTCCTGATCGGAAGCGCAGGACTCTGCTGCGCGGCACGCGGCGGGCAGCCGCCCGCGTTCGTCGAATTCGAGAGCCCGCTTGCAAGTGCGCAGCCGCTGCAAGGCTATCTGCGAACACCCGATGGACCGGGCCCCTCGCCCGCCGTGGTGCTGCTGCACGGCTGCAGCGGCTTCTTCAAGCAACTCGACGAGCGCTGGGGCAAGCGGCTGGCGGCCTGGGGCTATGTCACGCTCACGGTCGACCGGTTCGGGCCGCGCGGCATCAGCAGCGCCTGCACGGGCGGCGCGCCGGCCGCAACCGTCCATGACGCCTATCGTGCGCTGAGCTATCTCGCGCGGCAATCGGCGGTCGATCCCGGTCGCGTCGCGGTGGTGGGGTTCTCGCAAGGCGCCTGGCTCGCCCTGCTCTCGGTCGAGCGTGGCGCGATCGAACATAACGCGGCAGAGAAATTCCGCGCAGCCGTCGCATTCTACCCGCCCTGCCTCAGCATCAAGGGCGACATGACGGTGCCGACGCTGATCATGGTCGGCGAGCTCGACGACTGGACGCCGGCCAAGGAGTGCCGGACCCTGGCCGAGGGCCGCGACGACTACGGCATCTCCCGGCAGAATCATGCGGGACACCCGATCGAGCTGATTGTCTATCCCGGCGCCTATCACGGTTTCGACGTGCCGCATTACAGCACGCCGGTGCAGCTGCTCGGTCATCACCTCGAATTCAACGAGGTGGCCAGGGATCAATCCATCGACGCACTCATGAAATTCCTGTATGCGACAATCGGCGGGCAAGAGAGATCACAATGACCATCAAGGCAATCGTCTTCGACGCCTACGGCACACTCTACGACGTCCAGTCGGTGGCCGACGTCACCGAGGATGCGTTTCCCGGCTATGGCGACATCATCACGCAGGTCTGGCGCATCAAACAGCTCGAATACTCCTGGCTGCGTTCGCTGATGCGGCGCTACCAGGATTTCGCCGTCGTAACCCGCGATTCCCTCGCCTACACGCTGCGCTGCCTCGGCCTGCAATATGACGCGGCGACCTTCGCCCGCATCATCGACAAATATCAGCATCTGGCGCTGTATCCGGATGCAGTCGGCGCGCTCGAGGCGATGAAGGACAAGAAGCTCGCGATCCTGTCCAACGGCAGCCCCGACATGCTGAATGCACTGGTGCGCAATTCAGGCCTCGACCGCGTGCTCGATGCGACCATCAGCGTCGATGCCCACAAGGTGTTCAAGCCGGCGCCGGAGGCCTACACGCTGATCGAGGAGGTGCTGAAAGTACCGCCGGCGGAGGTGCTGTTCATTTCCTCCAATCCGTGGGACGCCTGCGGTGCCAAGTCATTCGGCCTCAACGTCGCCTGGATCGAGCGGGTGACGCCGCAAGCGATGGCGCTGGCCTGCGTCGAAAGCGAGACGGTCGCCCCATTGACGATGTTCAAGGCGCTACGTACCCAGATGGACGAGCTCGGCGTCGTGCCCGATCACCGGATCCACGGTCTCTCCGAACTTCCTGCCCTGGTGTCTGCCAGATCCTGACTAGCAAGGTCCTGAACAACATGAGCCTCGAGTCCGTCCGCGCCTTCTTCGCCGAGAAGGCGCCCGAAATCTCCGTGATCGAATCCAACACGAGCTCCGCGACCGTCGTGCTGGCGGCGGAGGCCTATGGCGTCGAGCCGGCGCGGATCGCCAAGACGCTGAGCCTGCGGGTCGGCGACCGCGTGGTGCTGATCGTCGCCGCCGGGACGTCGCGGATGGACAACAAGAAGGTCAAGGCGGCGTTCGGCGGCAAGCCGAAGATGCTTGGCCTCGACGAGGTCGTTGACATCACAGGCCACGAGGTCGGCGGCGTCTGCCCGTTCGGGCTGAAGACGCCGCTGCCGGTCTATTGCGACTTATCGCTGAAGGCGTTCGATGTCGTGGTGCCAGCGGCAGGCTCGACCCACAGCGCGGTCCGCATCACGCCCGACAGGATGGCGGAGCTGACCGCGGCCGAATGGGTCGACGTCTGCGAAGTCAGACCTGGGGATTAGTCCTCATCGTCGAACGGCGGCCGCGATGGCGCCGGCTGCATCGGCTGTGGTGCGCGCGGCCGCTGCTGTATCTGCGGCTGCTGCGGCGCGCGGCCCTGCGCTTGCGGCTGCTGGGCCCGGCCCTGCGTCTGCGACTGTTGCGCGTTTGATTCGAACACGGCACGACAACTGTTGGAAAGTTGCGGCGTGTTCTGCCGCAGGCAAGCCACGATGCGCTGCACGTCGGGCACCTGGTCGCTGCAGAGCCGCCACACGTCCGGTGTGCACGCCATCTGCTGTTCCCAGGTTCCTCGATACTCCTCGGCGACGGCGGCCGTTGCCGCGACAGCTCCGCCGATCGCTATGGCAAGGCTCAGGACGATCCGCTGCGATCGCATGTCGGGCTCCCGTTGTTCCAGATACTGGCCCGCGCGCGCATGTTCCCGCGCCGCGATTTGCTCCAAAGCTGCCCAATGAATGCGGCCAAGGATCGTTCGCGCGGACAACTAAAAGTGAAGAGAGTTTGTCCCGGGAGTTCCCTATTCGACCTTGCCGATCTTCTTCACCGCCGCGATCAACCGCGCGCTGTCGTCTGCAACAAATTTTGAGAACGCCGGCGCGTCCATATAAGCGATTGGACTGCCCGCAGTCTCGAAGGTCTTGATCACCTCCGGTGCCTTCACGGCATCAGCCATCGCCGCGCGCAACCGTTCCATGATCGGCACCGGCAGCGCTGATTGCGCGAACAGTCCCGCCCAGATGTAGAACTCGACGTCCTTGTAGCCGAGTTCCTTGAAGGTCGGCAGATCGGGGAAGCTCGCGATCCGCTCGGCGCCCCAATTGGCGAGCACGCGCATCTTGCCGTCCTCGACCTGCTGCTTGAGCGTGCCCGGCGCCGACGCCAATGCCTGCACGGTGCCGGAAAGCAGCGCGGTGAGCGCCGGGCCTGCGCCGCGGAACGGCACGTGCAGCAGCTTTACTCCTGCGCTCGCCGCGAACATCTCCATCGCGACATGCAGCGTGCCGTACGGACCGGACGAGCCGTAGGGAATCTGTCCCGGGCGTTTCTTCGCATCGTCGACGAATTCCTGCAGCGTCTTCCACGGCGCCGAGGCCGGCACCGCCAGCAGCGTCGGGTCGGCAAGCACACGCGCGATCGGCGCGAACTGCGACACCTCGTAGGCAACCGGACGATCGAACAGCCGGTCGGCCTCCGGCAGCACCGCGAGCGAGGACAGCGTCATCAGCAGCGTATAGCCGTCGGGCTCGGCGCGCGCGGCCTGCGCATTGCCGATCGATCCGCCTGCTCCGCCGGCGCGATTGTCGACGATCACTGGCTTGCCGAGGATGCGCTCCAGCGCGAGCGCCACCGGCCGCGCCGCAAGGTCGGCCTGCCCGCCGGCCGGAAACGGCACGATCATCGTGATATTGCGGTTGGGATAGGCGCCTTGCGCAAACGCGGAGTTGGCGAGCGCAGTCTGCACAAGCGGCAATGCGGCGGCGGCGCGCAGCAGTTCGCGGCGATTCATCGAGAGTCTCTCCCCAGTCATCTTTTTTGGGCGATCGCAGCCGATCGCGATGCCGCGGTCATTGCCGCGGCTTGGTCGCATCGTGCAGGAGCGGAGCGCTGATCTCAAGCGTCCCGCGCGTCGCATCCGACGCCGACTGACCGATGGGGAAGATCGAGCCTGGTCGGGCCGAGTGCATGCTGAGATTCGATCGAATAACGACGGCGCTGTGCTCCCTCTCCCCGTTCTTGCGGGGAGAGGGTTGGGGTGAGGGGCTGCCTCCGCGTAAACGGCGACAGTTGGACTTGTGGAGGCTCCCCCTCACCCGGAACGCATCTAACGATGCGTTCCGACCTCTCCCCGCACGCGGGGCGAGGTAAAGCTGAATCCGCTGCGCGATGCGATGTAAGTCATCTTGCTCTAGCGCTTGCGCGCCGCCTTGCGGGTCTTTCCGACCGACCGCTTGCTGGCCGCGCCGCGCTTGGTCGCGGTCTTCTTGCTGGCGGCCGCGCGTCGGACCGGAGCAGCCGCGGCCGGCCGCTTGCGCGCCACCGCCTTCTTCGGCGCTTTCCTGGCCGTTTCCCTCGCGGCTTTCTTGGCGGCCTTCTTCGCTGCCTGCGGGCGCGCGCGTCGGGCGGTTGTCGCGCCGCGGCGCCGCGTGCTGCTTCCTCCGATCGGAACAAGGTGGTCGTCGGCATCCAGTGTGAGCTGCTGGAGCGGGAACGCCGGCAGGAAGCTCGGGTCGTTGTAGAGCTTGCTCAAGCTGTCCTGATCGAACTTGCCGCCCTGCCCGCGGTCCTCGCCCGCGCCGGCGCGCCAAGCCGCTTCCCAGACCCGGGCCAGGGTCTTGGCACCATCCTGCATGCAGGCCGCGGTGGCATCCTTCAACTTCGACCACAGCGCCTCGACCTGGCCGCTGCCCATGTGGGAGTTGAACAGGTTGACGATGGTCATCGGCGGCAGCCGCTTCACGGTCCGCTGCATCAGCGCGACCACGGCAACCGCGGCGTCGCGGCCGGTCGGGGTGCCGCCCGGGACGATCTCCGCGACGTCGCTGGTCCTGGCGTCAGGGATCATCTTGATGAGATCCTTGCCGTGGCGGCCGATCATCGTGGTCTCGTACACGCTGTGCACCTTGGCATGCGCCTTGTCGTTCGGATCGAGGCCATGGTGGAATTGCGAGATATGCAGCGGCTGGCAGGCATCGCCGATGTAATGTGCGACGATGCCCGCGGCGCAGACGAATTCCAACTTCTTGTTGGCGGCGGCATACTCGACCATCTCGTCGAAAATCTGCCAGACCCGGAACGGCAATGCACCGCGCCGGTCCTCGCCGATCCCTTCGTAATAGTCGTTCCAGACCTTCGGATCGACGTTGCGCGTCGACTCCGCGCAAAGATCGAGCAGCGTCTTGCCGTCCCTGCCGGGCTTGTCCATGTCGGCGAAATGGTTGCTTTCGTCGGTGTGCCGGGTGAAGCGCCACACCAGGTCGGCGACATCGGCCAGCGGCGAGAACGTGCCTCGCTGATGCGGCTTGAGGTCGACGAGCAGCTTGTCGTCGAGGCCGATATTGTCGGCATTGGCGTCCATCATGGTGGCGAGCTTGGGCAACTTCGCATCGATCAGACCGGTCGCATAGGCGCCGATCTTGACGTGGCCCCATTCGCCCCAATACTCGGTGTGACCGGCGTTCCAGTCGCCGATCAACTCGACATCGAGCTCGCGGCACAGCGTCGCCATGCAGATGCCGAGCGCAACCTGCATCGGGACCTTGCCGCTCGATCCGAACAATTCCTGGCCGCCCCATTCGAGCGCCAGGGGACTGAGGATCCGCGCGCCGCTGGCGTTCTTCTTAGCGTCCGGATCGTCGACAAACCAGACCGTGCCGGAGTCGCCCGGATAATTGTTGAGCGGCGTGTCGCCGTCGCGCGGGCCGATCACGAAATCGCTGACATATTCCATGCCGCCGACGGTCTTGTAGCGATAGAACAGGCCGAGGATCTTGCCCTTCATCAATCCGCTGGTCGCACCGAACGCGATCAGCGGCTGGTTGATGATGTCGAGACGGAAGGTGCCGACATTGAGGTCGACGACGTCGCCGACCTGGCCGACGCCGTAAACCTGTGCGGTCCAGCCCTTGACGTCATCGACGCGGATCAGGCCGGCATCGAGATTGGCCACCACGCGCGAGCCGGGCCAGCCGGGATAGACCTCGCTGAAGGCGCGCTTGCCGAGTTGCAGCGCATCGCTGACGCCGAGGCGGCGGTCGGTGTTCTTGAAACCGGCGAAGATCTCGCGGCCGGCGGCGCCGACCACGTGACGGTTGGAGAGCGCAAACACCGTCTCGCCATTGGTGACGAGACAGCCGATCGAGCCGCGGTGGATCTTGCCCTGGATCATGGTCTGCACCGGAAAGCCGCCACCGACCAGATCGCTCTTGAACACCGGCGGATCGACGGTGCCGGGGCTGCCCTCGTTCGGATCGACCTTGACGACGCAGGTGGGCACGACGCGACCATCCGGCAGATAGAGGAATGGAGGCACCAGCTGGTCCTGCTTCTCGGGATGGTTCTTCAGCTCGGAGCGCTTCATCCAGTCGCGGACGAAGACGAGGATGCAGGGCCACGACCAGTCCTTGACCGACGAATTGAACAGCGTGCGCGGTCCGAGCGCCTGCGGCTTGGAGTGCGCCTTTCTTTCCGTCGCGTTGCGGTCGTTGTCCCGGATCAGATAGCGGCCGATCGCCGTGGCGTAGACCGATTGCAGATGGGCCAGATGCACGTGATAGGCCTCGCGGGCATCGAGAAGATCCTTCACCGACAATGACGTGAAATCGTGCTTGGTCAGATCAATCATCTGGTTCCTCCGAAAATGCGCTTTGCGGCAACACCGGTTCAGGACGCAGAAATAGACGATCGCGGCAGCCCACGATCGTGGGTTAGTTCACATAAGTAATACAATTTAAAAGGGATGACACGAATGTGACGGGGCGGGCCGGATGTGCCTCCACCGGTCCGCGTGCGGATTTCTATTTCCGCTGCGCGCGCCCTTTGGCGAAATGCTTGGCCAGGAAATCCGCCAGCACCTCGACGCGCGCGGGACGCGGGCCGCCGGGCGGGGTGACGAGATGCACGGCGCCCTCGGGCTGCTTCCAGCCTTTCAGGATCACCTCGACCTCGCCGCGCGCGATCGCGTCGCCGACGATGAAGTCGGGCAGATCGGCGATGCCGAGACCGGCGAGCAGCGCGGGCATCACAGCCTCGCCATTATTGACCCGGAGCTGGCCGGCGGGACGCACGCTCGCCTGCTCGCCCGACGCGTTGGTGTAGTGCCAGACGCCCTGGGTCGAGAGATAGGCGTAGCCGAAGCATTTGTGCTCGGCGAGATGCATCGGATGGGTCGGCCGGCCGTGGCGCTTCAGATAGGACGGCGCGGCCACCGTGTAGCGCGGCATGCCACACAGCCGCCGCGCGATCAGCGAGGAATCCGGCAGCCGCGCGATGCGCAGGCCGGCATCAAAGCCCTCGCCGATCAGGTCGACCGTGGCATCGCTCAAGTGCAGGTCGATCGAAACCTCCGGATAGGCCTCCATGAATTCCGGCAGCAGCGGCGCCACCGTCTTGATGCCGAAGCTCATCGGCACCGCGAGCCGCACCAGGCCGCGCGGCGTGGTCGATTGCGCCAGCGCCTCATTCTCGGCGGCCTCGCCGTCGGCGAGCAGCCGCGCGGCGCGCTCCGACAATTTCTGGCCGGCATCGGTCAGCGCCAGCCGCCGCGAGGTGCGGTTGAACAGCCGGGCGCCGAGCCGCTCCTCCAGCCGGCTGACCGCCTTGGACACCGTCGCCTTGGACAGCGAGAGTTCGGTCGCGGCCGCCGCAAACGACCGTAATTCCACGACTTTTGCGAAGATCGCGAGCGCCTCGAAGTCCGGCAGTTTCGACATGGACCGCTTTCCTGATTGCTCAATATTGGAAACAATGAGTTTCAATAGTTTCTATTTCTATACCACAGCCGGAGGCATATCCAAGTGCCATCAAATTCAACCGATGGAGAAATCCAATGACCAAGAAGCTCTCAGGCAAGGTTGCCCTCGTCACCGGCGGTTCGCGCGGCATCGGCGCGGCCAGCGCTCGTGCACTCGCCGCGGAAGGTGCGAGCGTCGCGATCAGCTACGTCGCCTCTCCCGAGAAGGCCGAGGCCGTGGTCGCCGAATTGAAGGGCAAGGGCGTCAACGCCCGCGCCTACAAGGCTGACCAGGCCTCGTCATCCGATGTCGATCAGCTGGTGAAGACCGTCGCTAAGGATTTTGGCCGGCTCGACATCCTGGTCAACAATGCCGGTGTCGCATCGGGCGGCGCGGTCGACGATCCCCAGGCCGACACCGCGACGCTCGCCCGCCAGGAGGCGATCAACATCGACGGCGTGATCACCGCGATCCGCGCCGCCTCCAAGCTGATGGGCGAAGGCGGCCGCATCGTCACCGTCGGCTCCATGCTGGCGGACCGCGCCTCGTTCCCGGGCCTTGCCGACTACGTCGCTACCAAGGCGGCCGTCGTCGGCTACACCAAGGGCGCGGCGCGCGACCTCGGACCGCGCGGCATCACGGTGAACGTGGTGCAGCCCGGCTCGATCGACACCGACATGAACCCGAAGGACGGTGGCGAGTTTGCCGAGACGCAACGCTTGCAGCACGCGCTGCAACGCTTCGGCCGCCCGGAGGAAGTCGCAGCCGGCGTCGTGTTCCTGGCAAGCCCGGAAGCCTCGTTCGTGACCGGCACCGTGCTCAACGTCGACGGCGGCTTCGGCGCCTGATCGCAAATTTTCTGGAGACGCCGGGCGCGGTGCGCCCGGCCCGCTCCTCAACATCGACATCAAGGGGAATGACCATGATCGAACTCAGACCATTCGCAGAGCTTGGCGGCGCCGACCACGGCTGGCTGAAGGCCAAGCACCACTTCTCGTTCGCGAGCTACTACGATCCCGACAATGTCAGCCACGGCGCGCTGCGCGTCTGGAACGACGACGAGATCGCGCCCAACTCCGGCTTCCCGGCGCATCCGCACGCCAACATGGAGATCATCACCTATGTTCGCGAAGGCGCAATCACGCACCAGGATTCGCTCGGCAACAAGGGACGCACGGAAGCCGGCGACGTCCAGGTGATGAGCGCCGGCAGCGGCATCCGTCACTCCGAGTACAATCTGGAGCCGGCGAAGACCAAGATCTTCCAGATCTGGATCGAGCCGACGACGAAGGGCGGCCACCCGACCTGGGGCTCCAAGCCGTTCCCGAAGGCGGACCGTTCGGGCAAGCTCGTCACCATCGCCTCGGGTATCGACGGCGACGACGACGCGTTGCCGATCCGCGCCGATGCGCGGGTGCTCGCCACCACGCTGAAGGCCGGCGAGAGCGCGGAATATGCCGCCGACAAGGCCCGTCACCTCTATCTGGTGCCGGCGGCCGGCAGCATCGAGGTCAACGGCGTGCGCGTCAATGCCCGCGACGGCGCCGCGATCCGCGACGAGGCCAAGCTGAAGATCACCGCGCTCGAGGATGCCGAGCTCGTGCTCGTCGACGCGGCGTAAGTACCACATCCACACTTCGGCATGCCCGGGTTTGACCCGGGCATCCATCGGGCTTCGCAAGAGTTCTTCGTTTGATGGATTGCCGGGTCAAGCCCGGCAATGACGGGGTTCCTTAACTTCACCCTACTGCCAAACCACAAGGAGGCCATCATGGCCAAGGTTCTTGTTCTCTATTACTCCGCCTACGGTCACATCGAAGCGATGGCGAATGCCGTGGCGGAAGGCGCGCGCGAAGCCGGCGTCACCGTCGACATCAAGCGCGTCCCCGAGCTGGTGCCGGCCGAAGTCGCCAAGGCCTCGCACTACAAGCTCGACCAGGCCGCGCCGATCGCCAAGATCGACGATCTCGCCAATTACGATGCGATCATCGTCGGCACCGGCACCCGGTTCGGCCGCATGGCCTCGCAGATGGCCAACTTCCTCGACCAGGCCGGCGGCCTCTGGGCCAAGGGCGCGCTGCACGGCAAGGTCGGCGGCGCCTTCACTTCGAGCGCGACCCAGCATGGCGGCCAGGAGACCACGCTGTTCTCGATCATCACCAACCTGCTGCATTTCGGCATGACGGTGGTCGGCCTGAACTACGGCTTTGCCGGACAGATGAAGCTCGACGAGGTCACCGGCGGCGCGCCCTACGGCGCAACCACGATCACCGGCGGCGACGGCAGCCGCCAGCCGAGCGAGAACGAACTCGCCGGAGCCCGCTATCAGGGCCGCGCGATCGCGGAGACCGCGAGGAAACTTCACGGCTGATGCGATGGGGGCGGCATTCTCGTTCGCGATTGCCGCCCCTATCTAAGTCGCGACGTCGTTCCCGGACAACGGCGCAAGAGCGATCGCTGCTCGAACGCCAAGAGACGCCAAGAAAGGCCGATAATCGACGTAATAGGCGTCCATGCCCAGGATTGCCTGACAATTGGCCGCGAATTGAGCCCTTGAGCGGCGACAAGCCGCGTGTCATCGTGCCCGTCAATATCCAGGCCGGAGCAACATGACGGTTCCCTGTCGCGTCCTAATGATCTATCCGAAGTTCGTTCAGGACTCCTTCTGGAACTATACGGAAGCTTGTGAACTCGTCGATGCGAAGTATCCGGCGGCGCCGCTCGGACTGATCACCGTCGCCGCCATGCTGCCGAAGCATTGGGATATTCGCCTCATCAACCGTAACACCGAGCCCTTGACGGACGCCGATCTCGACTCGGCCGATCTTGTCATGATCGGCGGCATGCTCAACCAGCAACCTGATTTTCTCCACCTGATCGATCTCGCACACCGGCACGGCAAGCCGGTATGTGTCGGCGGACCTGACGTCTCCTCCAGCCCGCATCTTTACGCCGACGCGGACTTCCAGGTGATCGGTGAGGCAGAGCAAATCATTCAGCAATTCGTCGCCGCCTGGGAAAGTGGAGAGCGCAAGGGCGTGTTCGTCGCCGAGAAATTCAAGATCGACGTCACGTTAAGCCCGATGCCCCGCTATGACCTGATCAAGTTCGAGCACTATCTCTTCATTGGCGTGCAATATTCGCGTGGCTGCCCGTTCACCTGCGAGTTCTGCGATATTATCGAGCTGTATGGTCGTGTGCCGCGCACCAAGACCCCCGATCAAATTCTCGCTGAGTTGCAAGCGCTCTACGATCACGGTTATCGCGGACATGTCGATTTCGTCGACGACAACTTCATCGGGAACAAGAAAAACCTCCGCATCCTGCTGCCGCAGCTCAAAGCCTGGCTGGAGGAGCGAGACTATCCGTTCGAGTTTTCGACGGAAGCCTCGATCAATATCGCTGACGACAGCGAGCTGTTGCAGGCGATGAAGGACGCGAACTTCTTCGGGATTTTCGTCGGCATTGAGAGCCCGGATCCGGAGACCCTCGTGCAGATGAAGAAGAAGCAGAACACCCGGCGCGACATCGCCGAATGCATTCACAAGATCTATGGCTACGGCATGTTCGTCACCGCGGGTTTCATCGTCGGGTTCGATACCGAGAAAGCCTCGATGGGGCACGCGATGATCGACTTCATCGAGGAGGCGAGCATTCCAGTCTGCATGGTTGGACTGCTCTATGCACTGCCGGGCACACAGCTGACGCGGCGGCTGGCGAAGGAAGGCCGCCTGCACGAAGGCCACGATCTCATGAAAGTCGAGCAGGCGGGCGACCAATGCACGCTCGGCTGCAATTTCGACACCGTACGTCCGCTGCGTGACATCCTTGAGGACTACAAGGCCGTGATCGGGCACGTGTTCGACCCGACGGCCTATGCAGGACGGCTGTCGCGGCTCGCCGCCATGCTCGACCGGTCCGACCGGCGCCGCGACCTGCCGGATGGCGACATACGCAAGAGGCTTGGCGGCATCGAGGGCGTACACACGATCATGCGTGCCCTGCCGGAGGTCCGCGAACCGTTCTGGAAGACCTTCGTCGAGGTCGCCAAGTCCAATCCGGGCGCGCTTCGCTACATCGTGATGCTGATGGCGCTGTATTTGCATTTCGGGCCATTCTCGAAACACGTGATCCGTGAGATTGACCGCCGGATTGCCGCCCTCGACGATATGCCGCCGGTGAGGACCACGGAGCTTGGGCCGCGAACTAACCTACGTGCGGTTTGACGGCAAAGCGCGTTCGTGCGCTTCGCCGACCAGAGCACGTCGCGCGGAACGAGAGGATCGGTTCCCCCGAGGTCATCGCGACCAATTCGTAATAGCAGAAACACTGTACGTCGCGCAGCCCAGAGGTTTGTCATGACCAACACACAGAAGACCCGCTGGCCGGAACTGCCGACCGCGGCGTGGCGCGACAGCTGTGCCACGCTCCAGCTATTCACCCAGATCGCCGGCAAGATCCGGCTGGCGAAGTCGCCTTGGCTCAATCACTCCTGGCACGTCACGCTCTATGTCACGGCGCGCGGGCTGACGACCTCGCCGATCCCCGACGGCGATCGCACGTTCCAGATCGACTTCGATTTCATCGATCACGTGCTCCGCATCTCGACCAGCGATGGCACCGAACAGCAATTCGCGCTGGCCGGTCAATCGGTCGCAAGCTTCTACGCGGCGGTCATGAGCAGTCTGAAGGACCTCGGCATCGACGTCGCCATTGACGAGATACCGAACGAAGTCGCCGATCCGATCCGCTTTTCGCAGGATACGCAGCATGCGTCGTACGACGCGGATGGCGTGCGCCGGTTTCACCAGATCCTCGTGAACTGCGATCGCGTGTTCAAGCAATTCCGGACCGGCTTTCTCGGCAAGGCGAGCCCGGTGCATTTCTTCTGGGGCAGCTTCGATCTCGCGGTGACACGCTTTTCCGGCAGAACCGCGCCGCGGCATCCGGGCGGCGTGCCCCATTTGCCCGACGAGGTGGCACACGAGGCTTATTCGCACGAGGTCAGCAGCGCCGGCTTCTGGCCGGGCGGCGGCGCGATCGATTATCCCGCGTTCTATTCCTACGCCTATCCGGAACCCGCGGGCTATCGCAGCACGCCGGTGCGGCCCGATGCCGCGTTCTTCAGCGAGGCGCTTGGTGAATTCATCCTGCCCTACGACGCCGTGAGGATGGCTACCGATCCGGACAAGGCGCTGCTCGAATTCCTGCAATCGAGCTATGAGGCCGCGGCCATCAACGCGAACTGGGACCGCGCTGCGCTGGAATGCGCACCGGGTCAGCCGGGCGTGGTCCGAGGGATCTAGCGGCGCGCTGCACCGGCGGCTCAATCCTCTTCGCGCGACGGCGTCGCCTTGCCGAGCGCCTTGCTTCAGCTGGGCCGAGAGTTTCGGATAGTGACGCAGCGCCAGCACGGCGCGGTCGCGACCAAACGCTTCGTTTGCGATTCTCGTGGACAGTCGGCGAAGGCGCATAAGTTAAATTTTCGTGTTACGTCTTTACCGCATCGTTGCTTGGCCGAGCTATCTTTTGGACGACGCCCCGCACCCCCCGGCCGGCTCGAACACAACAGGCAGTATATTCGTGAGCGCCCCGCAACCCGTCACGATCCCGCGACAACCATCGCACGCTGATCGGTCATGACGCGGCCATCGATCCTTGCCCTCGCGGTCAGCGCGTCGATTCTGCTGTCGGTCGCCGCGCGCGCCTGCCCCGCCTTGATCGACGGTGTCCCGGCCGACCGGCTCCAGGCGCAGTCACGCGGCGTCAATGCCGACGGCTGGATCGCCGATCCGCGGTCGGCACCGCCCCGCGCCCTGCTGCTCGAGCTGCGCAAGGCCGGCATGACCCACATCCGGCTGCCGGTGCCCGCCGACTTCGTCATGCCTCGCTTCGCCGCGAAAGCCGAGATCGACAGCCGCCTGCGCACCGTCGATGCGGCGCTCAAGACCCTGCTCGCGCTCGGCTATGCGGTGTCGATCGACCTGCATTCCGGCGAGCGCTTCAACGCGCTGCACAAGGACGATCCGCCCAATGCGATGACCGAAATGAAGCGCACCTGGACCGAGCTCGCACGGGTCATGCAGCGCTATCCGTCCGACCGTGTGTTTGCGGAACTGTTGAACGAGCCGGATGTCGAGGCCGCGCAATGGCAGGGCGAAGTCCGGGAGCTGGCCGGTTTCATTCGCGGCCTGCTGCCGCAGACCACGCTGGTCACCGGTCCGGTCAACTGGCAGCGCGCGGATTCGCTGCCGGATTTCACTCCGCTCGACGATCCGAATGTCGTCTATGCCATCCACTTCTACGATCCGATGGTGTTCACCCATCAGGCCCATTGGGATTCGGGTGAGCCGCTGCACGACGTCACCGGATTGCCTTATCCGGTCCGCGCCGACGATCCCAGGGTTCAGCAGCTGCGGGAGCAGCTCACCGCGCTGGACAAGCGCAAGGCGCTCGCGATGGTGGACCGCGCCATTCCCGACCGCGGCATCGACAAATGGCTCGAACCGGCGGCCGCTTGGCAACGGCAATATTCGCGGCCGATCATCATCAATGAATTCGGCGTGCTCAAGGCCGGAGCGCCGCGCGACAGCCGGCTGCGCTGGCTCGCCGGCGTGACGGCCTACGCCCGGCAACAATGCTGGGGCTGGACCCATTGGGAGCTGTCGCAAGGCTTCGGCCTCGCCGACCCGGTCACTGGCAAGGTCGACCGCGAGGCGCTGAGAGCCCTGCTCGGGACCCGCTGACCCATCTGGTTAACCGGTTCTTACACAATGCGCGGCTAGATCGACGATGCGGTGTGGCACGCCCACACGTCCGGTCACATTAGGTCAGAGCCTGTGCGAGCAGAGATAGCCCCGCGGCCGCTGTTGGCCGGCGATCTGATTCCTGCACTCGGCATCGCCGTGGCATCGATCGCATTCGCACCGATCATGCAGGCGGCAAACGCCGGGCTCGCGATCGTCGTCGAAAGTCTGATCGGCTGCGCGATCGTGCTCGCGGTGCCGGCCTACGCGCCGTCGATCGCCATCTTCATCATCTTCTTCCAGAATCTCTTCGTCTCGATCCTGTCGTCCTATATGACGACCGAGCAGGAAATGGATTTCGTCAAGGGCTACAATTTCCTGGTCATCGCGGTGATGTGGCTGGTCACGCTGGCGCTCTATGCGCTGCACGAGCGGAAACATTCCGCCGACATCGACCGGATCATGAAATGGGGGTCGATCACCCTCGCAACCGTAACGGCGTATTTCCTGCTCGGCGCCACGCAGGATTCGCACGCGGCCCTCGTCTATCTGCGCAACATTGCGCTGCCGCTGTTTCTGTTTCAGCTATCGCTGCTGACGGCCGCAACCTTCGAGATCCGCATCACGCCGTTCCTGGTGACGGTTGCCGCGCTGCTGATCGTCTGCGGATATGTCGAACTGCTGTTCCGCGATTTCTGGCTCTCCATCACCAACGGCTACACGTTCTGGCATTTCGACGAGCTGAAGGCGACCCGCTCCGGATCCTGGGAAGCCGAGATGCGCGCAACCGGCAGGGTGCCGGTGGATCTGATCGATCGCTTCCGTTTCAGCTTTCTCAACAGCCCGTTGTTCGAAGACCTCGGCCTCTCGTCGTTGTTGCGCATCTTCGGACCGAATATGAGCCCGATCAGCTTCGGTTACGGGATCGCCTTCTCCATCCTGTTCCTGTTCGCGGTCGGATATCGCTGGCTGGCGCTGGCTGCGATACCGCTGCTGATTTGCTGTAGCGTGAAGGGCGCGCTCATCCTGGTCATCTTCGTCGCCCTGGGCTGGACGGCAACCTGGCTGCTCGGCGCAACCGTCACCCTTGCCGTCGCGCTGGTCGGGCTCGTGCTGTACGCCATCGCGGCGATCTATATCGGACTCCAGATCGGCGACTTCCACGTAATCGGCTTCATGGGCGGATGGGACGGCTTTCGGCAGAATCCGATCGGCCGCGGACTTGGCGTCGGCGGCAACCTCTCCGAAGGTTATTTCTCGATCGATTGGAACGCCGCGCAGGCGGCCGGCACGATGGACGGCGCGGTGGAGAGCGCCGTCGGCGTGCTGCTGTACCAGATGGGGATCGGCTCACTGGTGCCGCTTGGCTACTTCCTGGCGATGGCGCTGAAGGCCTGGCGGCTCTACGCCTCGTCGGGAATCCTCATCCAGGGGCTCGCCGCCTTCGGCACGATGGTCGTGCTGGTGAACGGCATCTTCCAGGAAGAGGCGCTGTTTGCGCCGCCGGCACTTGGGCTGTTGCTGTGCCTGACCGGGCTCGTGATCGGCCACCATCTGCGCACGCAAGGCGACGATCGGAAGGTCTCTGCGACCGTCAGTGCTCCTCAATGAGGAGGGGCCCGGTCGCATTGCGACCGAGGCCCCGCTCAACCTGCGCCGTCAGAGCGGCTTGATCTGCACCTTGCGGAACTTGACCACGCCCGAACCATACTGGAGCGCGATATAGCCGTTGGCGTGCTTGGAATCCTGGGCGTCGACGGTCTTCTGGCCATTCAGCGTCACGACGAAATGCGGCCCCTGCGCCGTGATCTCGTAGACGTTCCATTTGCCGGCCGCCTTCGGCATCGGATCGACCTTACCGACGTCGACAATCGCGCCGGTGCCGTAGGTCGGGTCCGGCCGCTTGTCGAAGACGTTGACCTCGTAGCAGACCTTGGAGTCGATCACCTTGTTGCCTTCGCAGCGGATGAAGATGCCGCTGTTGGCATCCTCGTCGGTCCAGAACTCCGCCCTGATCTGGAAATCCTTGTATTGGTTTTTGCTGACGAGATAGGAGAGATCCTTGCCGTCGAGCTTGTCGGCGACCAGCGCGCCGTCCTTCATCGCCCAATTGGCCTTGCCGACCTCGTCCCAGTCACCCTTCTTGGAGCTGTCGAGCAGCGTGACCCAGCCGTCGTCCCCCGAGGCGGCGGTGGAAAATTGCAGCGCGGCCGCACCGATCACAAGTCCCGCCGCCAGTATCGACAGATGCTTCTTCAAGATTATCCTCCCGTCTTTTGGTTGGCGCGCAACCTATCATCGTCTGCGGCGGCGTAAATGCTTTTTCATATTGCAACTGCGTTGTGTCACGGATCGCTGTCGCAATCCTGAGATCAGACATGCGCGCACGTGTCTTGCCCGGCGGAAGCGAGGGCGACTAGCTTGCGCCGCATACGGGCGCGGCAGTCGCCCGAGAAATCCGATCTGGGAGCATACCGATGACGGCGTCGAACCGATCATGGCGATACCTGATGATGCCGCTGGCCTTCGCCGGCATGCTGAGCGTCAGCTCCGCGGCAGAGCTCAATCCGGCCGCCGTCACCTACAAGCTGCCGGATCAGATTCCCTGGAGCCCGGTCGATGCGCGCGGCGCGCAGAATGCCGTCGTGGTCGGCGATCCCGCGAAGCCCGGCTTCTACATGGTCTACACCAAATGGACCAAGGGCAATCACTTCAGCCGTCCGCATTTCCATCCCAACGACCGCTACATCGTGGTGCTCAAGGGCACCTGGTGGGTGGGCTCGGGTCCAAAATTCGATCCCGATCACGGCACCGTGGCGATGCCGGCCGGCAGCTTCGTCACCCATTTCGGCAAGCAGGTGCACTGGGACGGCGCCAAGGACGAGGACGCCGTGCTGCTGATCATGGGCGAAGGCCCGGCCACCGCGACCGAGGTCGAGCAGAAGTAGCCGGAACCGGCTAGCAACCTTTGCATCCAGGCGGCGTTTCATCCCCTCATCATCATGACGAGGAGATGACGCATGGCAAACGCCGCTGATATTCGGGAACATATGGATGTGATCTCGTCGGACAAGAAAACGGTCGGCAAGGTCGACCACATGGAAGGCACCGACCAGATCAAGCTGACCAAGCAAAGCTCGCCTGACGGTCAGCACCATCACTTCATTCCGCTGTCCTGGGTCGACCATGTCGACCAGCACGTCCACCTCAACAAATCGGGCTCCGACGTGACGGCGCATTGGCAGCACGGCCGCCAATAGCCGCGTTGCGCGAGGTGGGAGCGATGCTATCATCCCGGCCCAAGGAAGGGCCTTCGATGCATCCCGCCGCCAAGCTGCAATTTGCCCGCATCGTCGACGAGTTCGCGCGCTGGCGCGTCATTCCGGAACCGGAACGGCCGCCCGCGCCGGCCTGGTGGTGGGGGCCGGCATTCGAGATGCGCGATGCCGCCGAACCGCTGCCATCCGCCTGGAGCCGCCAGCTGCGCCTTGCCGACGGCGCGAGCTTTGCGGAGGCTGCCGTTGTGTTGCGCCAGACTTTGGCCGGCCAGGACATCCTGCCGTGGCCCTATGATTTCTCGCGCAAGGTCGCATCAACCGATTCCGACGTTCGCGACCTGCCCGTGCAGCCGTCAGACGACAGCGCGTTTCCGCCCTAGATCCGGCGCGGCCTCGCTGGTCGCCTCGCCATCCAGCGACGGCTGCAACGGCGGCGACGCCTCTGCCTGCGACGGCTTCAACAATTCGGCGAGATCGCGCGGCGGCAGCGGCCGGCTGAACAGGAAGCCCTGCATCTCGTCGCAAGCATGGGCGCGCAGGAACTCCTGCTGCTCGGAGGTCTCGACACCCTCGGCGACGATGGTCATGCCGAGCGCCTTGCCCATTGAGATGATCGCTTGCGCGATCGCGACGTCCTCGGAATCATTGGGCAAGTCGCGCACGAAAGAGCGGTCGATCTTGATGGTGTCGATCGGGAACTGCTTCATCAGCGACATCGACGAATAGCCGGTGCCGAAATCGTCGATCGCCAGCCGAATGCCGCGATTCTGGATCGCGTCGAGCACGCGCACCGCGCGCGTCACGTTGCGCATCACCATGCTCTCGGTGACCTCGAGCTGGAGCAACGCCGGCGACATGCCGCTCTCCTCCAGCGCCACGTCGATGTCGTCGAGCAAGTTCGGATCGCCGAACTGCCGCGGTGAAAGGTTGACCGCCATCGTCACGGCCCTGAGGCCGCGGCGCTGCCACGCCATGTTCTGCCCGCAGGCTTCCTTCAGCACCCAGCGGCCGATCGGCACGATCAGGCCGGTTTCCTCGGCGAGCGGAATGAACTGCCCCGGTGATACCTTGCCGAGCTCCGGGTGGGTCCAGCGCAGCAGCGCCTCGACGCCGCTGATCTGCCCGCTCGCCATATCCACCTTGGGCTGATAGTCGAGCGAGAATTGCTTGCGCTCGAGCGCGCGGCGCAATGCGCTCTCCATCGTCAGGCGCTCGATCGACTGCGCCCTGATCTCGTTCGAGAAGAAGCGGAAGCCGTTCTTGCCATCCTCCTTGGCGAGATACATCGCCATGTCGGCATTCTTGGTCAGCGTCTGCACGTCGGAGCCATCGGCCGGATACATCGCGATGCCGATCGAGGCCGTGGTGTGGCACTCATGCCCGCTGAGCTGCAGCGGCTGGCTGAGCGAAACCAGAAGATCGCCGGCGATGCGCTCGACGTCGTCCCGTTCGGCGGTTTCCTCGAGGATGACCACGAACTCGTCGCCGCCGAGCCGCGCCACCACGTCGCTCGCGCGCAACGATCCACGCAGCCGCTCGGCGATCGCCACCAGCAGCATGTCGCCAGCGTCGTGGCCGAGCGAGTCGTTGATCACCTTGAAGCGGTCGAGATCGATGAACAGCACCGCGAGCTGCCGGCGATGGCGATCCGCCGCCGAGATCGCGTGATGCAGCATCTCGTTGAATGTCTCGCGGTTCGGCAGATTGGTCAGGCTGTCGTGCGAGGCAAGATATTCGATGCGCTCGTCGGCCTTGTGTTTCTCATCGGCGCGATCGAAGCTCTCGAGCGCGAACGCCAGATTGTCGGCAAGGCGCTGCAGCAATTCGGCGAACTCCGGCGTGAACGTGTCCTTGTCGATCGCGACGAAGATCATGACCCCGACCACCTGCCCGCTGACAACAAGCGGAAACGAGGCGCTGGACTGCGTTCCATCGAGCCGCGCGCGCTCATGGAAAGCGGCGGTCTCGGGATCGGCAAAATAGTCGTTGATGATGCACGCCTTGCCGGAGCGGAACGCCCGACCGCAGGCGCCGCGCCCCTCGGGGTGCGCCTCGCTGGTCGAGAGCGTCACCTGGCGCGCGCCCTCCGCCGCCGGCCCCGCAATCGCGACGATCCGCAAATAGTCGCTTCCGGTCTGTGCCAGCGCGATCGTGGTCGAGGTGAACTTGCCGCCGGTCGCCGCCGCCGCGCAGACCAGTCGATACAATTCGGCGCGGGACTTCGCCCGCATGATCGCCTCATTGGTCGCGCTCAGCGCCGCGAACATCCGCGACAGCCGCTCCTTCTGCTCGTCGTCCCGCGCCTTCTCGTCGGCGCGATCGAAATTGGCCAGCGCAAACGACACGTTCTCGGCAAGCCGCTGCAACAGCGCCATCATCTCCGGGCTGAAGGTGCCGAACTCGCTGGAGAGAAACACCAGCGCGCCGATCGCCTCGCCGTTCTTGAGCAGCGGCAGGGCTGCGCCCGATTTGCTGCCGCTGTCGCGCACGGCCGGATAGACGTGCGATTCGGGGCCGAAATCGCTGAGATAGTCGTTGCTGATGCAGGGCCTGCGCGTGCGGATCGCAACGCCGGTCAGCGTCTGTCCCTCCGGACGCGTCGCGTCGGCCGACAGCTGAACCTCTCGGGCCCGCACCCGGTCCGGGCCCGAGGCGGCCACATTGTCCAGGAAGACCTCGCCCGGGCGCACCAGCCTGATCGTGGCCGAGACGAACTGGCCGCCGACCGCCGCGGCATCGCAGACCAGATCGAACAGTTCGCTGCGGGATTTCGCCCGCATGATCGCCTCGTTGGTCGCGCTCAGCGCCGCGAACATCCGCCGCAGCCGCTCCTTCTGCTCCTCGGTCCGCGCCTTCTCGTCGGCACGGTCGAAGCTGCCCAGCGCATAGGAGACGTTGTCGGCGAGCCGCTGCAGCAGCTCGGCGAATTCAGCCGAGAAGGTGTTGCGCTTGGCGGAGATGAACAGCATCACGCCGACCGGCTCGTCGTCGACGATCAGCGGGAATGCCGCGCCCGATCGCGCATCCTCGCGGTCGATGACGTCGCGGAACGGATTGCTGGCGACGTCGCCCAGAAAATCGTTGTTGATGCAGGCGCGCCGCGAGCGGAACGCCCGGCCGCAGACGCCGCGCCCTTCGGGGCGTGCCTCACTGCGCGAGACGTTGAGGCGGCGCGCATTTGCCGCGGTAGGCCCCGCGACCGCCATCATCTCCAGGAAATCGTCGCCGGGCTTCGCGATAAGGATGCTGGTGGAGTTGAACCCGCCGCCATGCGCCGCCGCCGCGCAGACCAACTCGAACATCTCGAGCCGCGATCTCGCGCGCATGATCGCCTCGTTGGTCGCGCTCAGCGCCGCGAACATCCGCGACAGCCGCTCGCGCTCGGCGTCGGCCCTGGCCTTTTCGGTGGCACGGCCGAAATTGTCGAGCGCGACCGAGACATTCTCGGCGATCCCCGCGAGCAGCGCGATGATCTCCTCGTCACGCGCCCAGGAATTGCTAGTGAAGAAGATCAGGACGCCGACGCTCTTGCCGAACCGGATGAGCGGCAGCGCGACGCAGGCCATCAGGCCGCTGCCGCCGATCGGCATATGCGACGGGCTCATCGATATCGGGATATCGTGCTCGACGCAGGGCCGCTGGGTCCGGAACGCCTCGCCGCAAATCCCCTTGCCGTAGACGCTGTCCGGATCGGTCGAGAAGCGCGTCTGCGTGATCAGGTCGAGCGCCTCGCCGGTGCCGGCGACAGGCTCGAACCAGTGCGTGTCGGGTTCGGCCAGCAGCACCACCGTCGCGAAGGACTTTCCGCTGAACACCGCGGCATCGCAGACCCGCTGATAGAGATCGTGCTCGGTCTTGGCGCGAAGGATCGCCTCGTTGGTTGCGCTGATCGCACCGAACATGCGGTTAAGCCGACGCATCGCCCGCTCGCCGCTCTTGCGCGAGGCCTCGTGGTCGAAATTATCGAGCGCGAAGGACACGTTCGCGGCCATGCGCTCCAGCAGCGAAACGGCCTCGTCGCTGAGCGAATTGATCTCGCGCCGCGTCACCATGAAGACGCCGACGCTGCGCCGGTTGCAAACCAGCGGCACCGCGGCGGCCGCCCCGACGCCGGCCGCTGCCGCGCCGCTGCGCCAAGCCGCCGAAACAGCGTCGTTGACATAGTCGTTGCGGACGCAGGCCTTCTGGTCGCGGAACGCGCGGCCAGCCACGCCTTCTCCCTCCGGGGTGTTGGCGATCGCGGAAATGGTGATGCTGCGTAGTCGCGCGACATCGTCGCCGTAGCCAGCCGCGAACCTCAAGAGACCGGTATCCGGCTCCAGCAAAAACACGGTCGCGGCCAGGAAGCTCCCGCTCGAGAACGCGGCCTCGCAGACCTTGCCGTACAATTCTTCTGGTGATTTCGCGTACAGGATCGCTTCGTTGGTGGCACTCAACGCCGCGAAGGTACGCCCGATGCTCGACTGCACGATTCCTGAAGGCCCCGGGGCCAACCCCTCCAATCTGGCGGGGAACATTGCCCGCGAGAGGCCTAAGTGGTGGTTAGCGTATCCGGCAAGTTGCACGACAAAGTAAACGGCTGACGAACGCCGGCGGCGGTTTTCCGGGATATTACGGACACCGGTGTGCCAGCCTGAGGCGGAGGGTGGCGAGGCGCGGATGGACGTCCTGCTCGCGCCGCCCGAGCAGCCAAATTCCGCATCGCGACCGCGCCCGTTCCACTCCGTGAAATCGCGGCGGCGAGCACCCTGCTGGCGGTATGGCCGCCCGGATTTTTCTGCCCTTGCTCGCCCCTCGGCGCTTTGAGAGCATGACGTCGACAACAGCAAGCACGACCCGCGCATCACGCGGGCAGACCGCGAGGAAAATCCCATGCCGATCGTCCAGGCCGACCGTCTCACGCGCATCGGCGCGGCACTCCTCAAGGGTGCCGGCGCATCGGAGGAGGAAGCCAGCGCAGTCGCCTCCGGCTGCGTCAACGCCAACCTCGCCGGCCACGACTCCCACGGCGTGATCGCAATCCCGACCTATATCGACCGCATCAAGGCCGGCCACATCGTGCCCGGCGCGAAATGGACCATCGTGCAGGAGACCCCGACCACGACCGTGATCGACGGTCATTGGGGCTTCGGCTTCCACGTCAACGCCAAGGCGATGGAGATGACCATCAACAAGGCGAAGACCGCCAATGTCGCGGCCTGCACGGTGTTCCGCCAAAGCCACGTCGGACGGCTGGCGCACTACCCGATGATGGCGATGCGCGAGGGGATGATCGGGATTGCGGCCGCCGATTCCGGCCGCTCGCCGAAGCACGTGGCGCCGTTCGGCGGCCGCGAGGCCCGGCTCGGCACCAACCCGCTCTCGATCGCGGTGCCCTCCGACCTCGAGGCGCCGTTCTACCTGGATATGGCGACCTCGGCGGTCGCCGCCGGCAAGATCCAGCTCGCGGTGGCGCGCGGCGAGAGCATCCCGAAGGGCTGGATCATCGATGCCGAGGGGCGCGACACCACTGACCCAAAGGACTACCGCAGGGGCGGCGCGCTGCTGCCGCTCGGCGGCAGCGAAGGCTACAAGGGCTCGGGCCTTGCCGCGATGGTCGAGGTGCTGTGCGGCCTCCTGACCGGGCTCGGCTTCGGCGTCGAGCCGACCGGCCGACACAACGACGGCTGCTTCATGGCGGTGTTCAACGTCGCCGCATTCCGTTCGCTCAAGGACTTCAGGAAGGAAGTCGCCGACTTCGCGCGCTATTTGAAATCGACGCCGCCCTCGGAAGGGAGCCGCGGCGTGTTCTATCCCGGCGAGATCGAATATCTGCGCGAGCAGCAGCGGCGCAAGGACGGCATCGAGATCGAGGATGCGACCTGGGACAAGCTCAAGGCGCTCGCCGCCGATTACAAGCTCACCGATGAGCTCGACCTTCGCTGATAGTTGCGGACACAGGAGAACGACATGACACGGCAAATGGCGCTGGTTGGCTTTTTGCAGGCGCAGAACTGCACCAACCTGCCGAGCTCCTGGCGTCACCCGGAATCGCGCGACGATTCGATGTCGGCGGACTACTATCAGGAGATCGCGCGCATCCTGGAGCGCGGCAAGTTCCACATGGCGTTCTTCGACGATCGCCTCGCAATGCCCGATCGCTACGGCAACGATCACGCCCACACCGTCGAATACGGCATCCGCTGCGTGAAGATGGACCCGATCGTGGTGCTGACGACGATGGGCATGGTCACCACCAAGCTCGGCCTCGCCTCGACCGCCTCCACCACCTATTTCGAGCCGTTCGACGTCGCCCGCCGTTTCGCCACGCTCGACCTGATGACGGGTGGCCGCGCCGCCTGGAACGTGGTGACGTCGGTCAATGACGGCGAAGCGCTCAACATGGGCCGCGAGCAGCATCTCGAGCACGATCACCGCTATGACCGCGCCGACGAGTTCATGGAGGTGGTGCTCGGCCACTGGGATGCCTGGGAAGACGGTTCGCTGGTGATCGACAAGAAGAGCGGCCGTTTCGCCGATCCGACCAAGGTGAAGCGGCTCGACCACAAGGGCACATTCTTCACCTCGCGCGGCCCGTTCACGGTGCCGCGCTCGCCGCAGGGCCATCCCGTCGTGATCCAGGCCGGCGCCTCCGGCCGCGGCCAGCGCTTTGCCGGGCGCTGGGGCGAGGTGATCTTCACCGCGGCGCGCAACCTCGCCAATGCCAGGCAGGGCTATGACGCGATCCGGGGCGAAGCCGCCAAGGCCGGGCGCGATCCCGACCAGATGTTCCTCTGCAATCTGATCACGCCGGTCACCGGCGCGACCAAGGCCGAGGCCGAGGACCGGATGGCGGTGATCCAGAAGCTGCCGCTCGAGATCGACGCGTTGTCGCTGCTCGCCGAAGGCCTCAACTTCGATTTCGGCGCCAAACCGATCGACGAGCCGCTGACATCAGAGGAGTTGCAGGGCATGCAAGGCATGCTCGGCATCCGCGACGGCGTGCTGCGTACCTCCGGCAAGAGCAATCCCTCGACCCGCGACTTCATCACCTTCTCCGGCCGCGGCCAGGTGCAGGACGCGATGGTCGGCGGCCCGAAGGAGATCGCCGACCGGCTGGAGGAGATGTTTGTCAATCGCGGCTGCGACGGCTTCGTCGTCGCGGCGAGCTACGTGCCGGGCTCCTATGCCGACTTCGTCAACCACGTGGTGCCCGAACTGCAGAAGCGCGGGCTGTTCCACAAAGACTACGCCGGCACGACGCTGCGCGAGAATCTCGGGCTGAAGCGCCCGGCCGCGGGCGCCTGGAAGACCCGCGCGCAGGCCGCGGAATAGAGGGACATCATCATGCGCTGGCTGAAATTCACCGCCGCAGGCACGACTTCCTGGGGCCTCGTCGAGGGCGACACCGTCACGGCCGTCAACGGCGATCCGTTCGGCGAATGGAGCAAGACGTCGAAGACGCATGCGTTGAAGGACGTCAAGATCGAGCTGCCGCTGATCCCGCGCACCTTCTACTGCGTCGGGCTGAATTATTTGAAACACCTCAAGGAAGCCGCCGACAAGGCCGGCACCGTGCCGAACGTTCCCGATCGTCCCGAGATCGGCTACCGCGCGCAGAACGCGCTGATCGCCCATGACGAGAACGTCGTGATCCCCGCGAGCGCGACCGAGAAGATCCATTACGAGGGCGAGCTCGTCGTCGTGATCGGCAAGAAAGCCAAGCATCTGACCGAAGCCAACGCGATGGACTGCGTGTTCGGCTACACCATCGGCAACGACGTCTCGGAACGCAGCTGGCAGAAGGCGGATCGCGGACTGTGGCGTGCCAAGAATGCCGACACCTTCAAGCCGATGGGCCCGTGGATCGAGACCGATGTCGACCTCGACCGCATGGAGACCGCGATCCGCGTCAACGGCAAGGAAACCGGCCGCTTCCACACCAACGAGATGATCTTCGGCATCGTCCCGTTCCTCGTCGAACTGACCAAATACTTCACGCTGTCGCCCGGCGACGTGATCTGGATGGGCACCGACGGCGCCTCGCCGGACCTGAAGGACGGCGACGTGGTCGAGATCGACATCACGGGCATCGGCACGCTGCGGAACAGGTTCGTGATGGAGAAGGTGTGAGGCGGGTTGCACCACTTTAGAGCCGTCATCCTGAGGTGCTCGCGAAGCGAGCCTCGAAGGATGCACGGCCGCCGCTCCATCCTTGCGTCGAGAGCCGGGCCGTCGTGCTTCGAGGCTCGCTGCGCTCGCACCTCAGCATGACGGTGATGGACCGGGTCGCTTCTCTCTCCATTTGTCGTCCCGGCTTTCGCCGGGACGACGGCGAGTTTGTTGCGCCGCTTGTGGATCATACATCCGCATTCTCGCGACATCATTTGCCCGACGGGCCATCGTGACGTGATCACACAGCCGTTCGCATCGTGACAACACAGGGCGAAGCGCAATAAGGTCCGCGCGCACTCATCAGACAAGTCAGCCATGCCACTTTCACGCCGAACGTTGCTTCAGGGCTCCCTGCTATCGGCCGCAGGGATCGTCTGCGGGCCGTCGACCGCCCTTGCCGAGCAGCCCGCGGAGCTTCCGACGTCGGAGCAACGCAAGCAGATGGCTGACCTGGCCGCCGACTTCATGAAGGACTACGATGTACCGGGTCTTTCGATCGCGATCGCAATCAAGGGAAAGCCGGCTTATGTCGAGGCGTTCGGGGTTGCGGATCGGGAGACCGGCGAAGCATTGACCCCGCAACACCGCTTCCGGATCGCGAGCATATCGAAGCCTGTGACCTCGACCGGGATCTTCACCCTGATCGAGGCCGGCAAATTGCGGCTCGGCGACTATGTGTTCGGCGCAAGCTCCATTCTCGGCAAGGACTATCCGACGACACCCACGCTGCCAAGCTTGATGCCACCCGGCTCGTCTCGCTCCCATGTCGAGCAGATCACGGTCGAGCATCTCTTGACCCACACCACCGGGACCTGGGGAAACCAGTCTCGCGATCCGATGTTCATGAACCAGAACCTGAAGCATCGCGAACTGATCAGCTGGACGCTGGAGCATATGCCGCTCACCAGTCCGCCAGGCGAAGCCTATGCCTATTCGAACTTCGGCTATTGCATCCTCGGCCGCGTGATCGAAAAGCTGAGCGGCCAAAGCTACGAGCAATACATCAAGGACGCCGTCCTGAAGCGATGCGGCATCACCGACATGCAGATTGCCGGCAACACGCTGAGCGAGCGCGCAAGCAACGAAGTGAAATACTACAGCCAGACAGGCGATCCGTACCGGATGAACGTCGCCCGGATGGATTCGCACGGCGGCTGGATTGCGACGCCGGGCGATTTGACGACGCTGTTCGTCCATATCGACGGCTTCAAGGACACTGAGCAGTTGCTGACCGACGACAGCCTCCGCGTCATGAGCACACCCAGCGCCATCAACCCCCGCTACGCCAAGGGCCTGTTCGTCACCGCAAACAACAATTGGTGGCACAGCGGCCTGCTGGACGGAACGACGACGATCTCGGTGCGAACCAGCGGCGATTTCTGCTGGTCGGCGTTCACCAATACCAGGTCGCGGGAAGGCATGACCCGCGCCCTCGACCTGCTGGTCTGGCACATGGTCAAGACGGTGCCTGACTGGCATCCTCAGAAGCGCGCCTAGACCCTCCCGTCATTCCGAGATGACCTGAACGAGCCATGCAAATCCGGGCTCTCCTCACCGCGCGGCCCGCGGCCTCCTCTTCACGTGATCGATGAAGGCGCGCAGCTTCGGCATGATCTGGCGGCGGCCGGGATAGTAGAGGAACACGCCCGGCGTCGTCGGTGCGAATGGCTCCAGCACGCGGACGAGCTTCTTCTCCCTCACAGCACCTGATATCAGCGGTGCGGGGACCTGCGCGAGGCCCACGCCTTCGATGGCGGCGCCGACCAGCGTCGGGAAGTCATGGCCGATGAAGGATCCCGACACGGTAAGCTCGATCGAACGGCCATTGTCGTTCAGCGACCATGGCGCGAGCCCGCCGTTCGATCGCCGCAGCCGCAGGCACGCGTGCGCGCGCAGATCGTCCGGGCGCTTGGGGCGGCCGCGGCGCGCGAGGTAGTCCGGGCTGCCGACGATGGCATACGGGAACGGCTTGGTCAGGCGCACCGCGACCATGTCCGGATTGATGAACTGGCCCATCCGGATGCCCGCATCGAAGCCGCCGGCGGCGAGGTCGACCAGTTCCTCGCTGGCGGCGAGCTCGACCTCGATCTCGGGATAGGCCTTGCAGAACGAGGCGATCAGCGGCTCGAGCAGGATCGGCACCACCGAGCGCGGCACGGTGAGACGCAACAGCCCGGCGGGCTTCTGCCCGAGCTCGCGCGCCGCCCCGCTCGCCGCGACCAGCTCCTCGAATGCCGGTCTTGCGCGCGCCAGAAACCGTTCGCCGGCATCGGTCAGCCCGACGCTGCGGGTGGTGCGGATGAACAGCACCGCGCCGAGGCGCGCCTCGAGCGCGCGCACCGCCTGGCTGATCGCCGACGGCGTGACGCCGAGCTCGGCCGCCGCGCGGCGAAAGCTGCGGTGCTGGGCGACGGCCAGGAATGCCTCGACGCCGTCGAGCGCGCCTTGCCGGACTGTGAAGTTCTGCTTCATGGCCCGTGAACATTATCGCGAATGGTCGCTCGCGGAAAGCTGCACTACATCGGAGCCACAAGCAGCGGCAACGCGACGCGCGCTGCTCCACGCAACATCACGACACCCGTCGTGAGCGGAGACCTGCGACCGATGCGAACAATCCGTCACACAATCCTGGCTCTCACCCTCACTTTGACAGGCACCACTTCCATGACCGCTCCCTCCTTTGCCCAAGCTCAAGCACAAGCCCAAGCCACCGTCACCACCGGTGTGATGGTCATCCTCACCGCGAAAGCCGGCGTCACCCGCGATCAGGTGATGGCCGTGATGCCGGACGAAATCCGGCAGACCGTGCAGCTCTATCTCAACGGCAAGATTCGCGAATGGTATTCGCGGTCCGACGGACGCGGCGTGGTCTTGCTGCTCGACGCCAAGGATGCATCCGAGGCGCACGCGATCATGGAAGGCCTGCCGCTGTCCAAGCTCGATCTGATGGATCACGAGTACATCGGGGTCGGCCCGCTGCTGCCGCTCCGCCTGCTGGTCGCCAAGCCCTGAGCGTCAAGGTCCTGAACGCAAGCCAGCCGCACCGATCGACAACAAGGAAATCCGCCGATGCCCCCGGGCTTCAATCTTCCATTCGTCCTCAGCGTCGCCGGCGCGTTTCTGACAAGTGCTGTCGTGGCCGTCACCTACGTCTGGCCGGCGCTCCGCGCGATGCCGCGTGACAACGCGCTCCGACTGCTCGCAGCGTTCCATGCGTTCAGGTTCCTGGGTATGAACTTCATGGTGGCCGGGTTCGTGTCGCCGCAGTTGAGCGCGGATTTCGCCAGCGAGGTCGGATGGGGCGATCTCACCGCCGCCGTTCTCGCGCTACTTGCGATGGCGGCGCTGTCCTGGCGGTGGGCGATCGCGATTCCGATCGTCTGGCTGTTTAACATCTGGGGCACGCTGGACCTTCTCAATGCCTATTACAACGGCGTGAAGATCGGCGATCCCGGCCTGTTCGGCGCCGGCATCTACATTCCGGCGCTCTATGTGCCGCTGCTGCTGGTCAGCCATGTCATGGTGTTCATGATTCTGTTGAAGACCAAGTCGACAGAACAGGCAGCATGACCCGTATCCTCGTAGGATGGGTAGAGCGCAGCGAAACCCATCAAGTCCAACCCGCGGTACCATGATGGGTTTCGCTGCGCTCTACCCATCCTACCGACTACTTCGACCGTCATCCCCGCGCAAAGGCTTCGCCTTTGTCGCTGGAGGCGCGAGCCTTGCGGCGCACTTGCGCCGCTGGGCGAGCCTCGAAGGATGCACGGCCCGGCTGGTGGCCGTTCGCCCTTCGAGACGGCCGCTACGCGGCCTCCTCAGGGTGACGGGACAGAAAATTGAGCGCGCGGCCCCATCATCGTCGTCACTTCAAAACGGCAACGCCACGCCGGTCTTGATCTCCTTCAGGATCACGTTGGTACGGACGTGGCGGATGCCCGGGATGCGGAACATGAACTCGTCGAGGAATTTGTTGTAGGCGTCCATGTCGCGCACCACGACGCGCAGGTGATAATCGGCGTCGCCGGTGGTCGCGAAGCATTCCAGCACTTCGCGGCGCTTCATCACCCGCGCGACGAACTCGTCGACGAACTTCACGTCGTGCCGCTCGAGCGAGACGTGCAGGATCGCCGAGGTCGCAAAGCCGGCGCGCTCGCGCGCCACCAGCGCCGAATAGCCCGAGATGACCCCGGACTCTTCCAGCGCACGGACCCGGCGCCAGCACGCCGAGGTCGACATCCCGACGGTTTCCGCAAGCTGCTGGTTGGTGGCGCGGCCGTCCTTCTGCAGTTCGGCGAGGATTTTCTCGTCCTGCTCTTCGACCATTGCGAGGCCCTCGATCTGGTAGATTCTACCGAATGATATCACCTACAGCAATATCCTGCCGATTTTTCACTGATGAATGAATGGATAGGTAAGACCTACCAGGCCCACAGGCATAGCCTAATCGGATCAGACATCGCGATTCCCGGAGGGGTCAGTCATGGGCCAGATGCCGCTGCTCGACGCCTACCAGCTGTCCGACCGCTACAGCCGCAAACATGGCCGCGTCTTCCTCACCGGCACGCAGGCGATCGTCCGCATCGTGCTCGACCAGGCGCGGCGCGACCGCGCAGCCGGCCTCAACACCGCGGGCTTCATCTCCGGCTATCGCGGCTCGCCGCTCGGCGGCGTCGATCTCGAACTGTGGAAGATCGGCGAGCAGCTCAAGAACAGCCGCATCGAATTCCTGCCCGCGGTCAATGAGGACCTCGCGGCGACCGCGGTGCTCGGCGCGCAGCAGGTCGAGACGCAAAGGGATCGCGAGGTCGATGGCGTGTTCGCCCTGTGGTACGGCAAGGGCCCCGGCGTCGACCGCTCCGGCGATGCGCTGAAGCACGGCAATGCCTACGGCTCCTCGCCGCATGGCGGCGTGCTTGTTGTCGCCGGCGACGATCATGGCTGCGTGTCGTCCTCGATGCCGCACCAGTCCGACGTCGCCTTCATGAGCTGGTTCATGCCGACGCTGCATCCGGCCGATGTCGGCGAATATCTCGCATTCGGCGAATATGGCTACGCGCTGAGCCGGTTCTCCGGCATGTGGGTCGGCTTCAAGGCGATCTCGGAGATCGTGGAATCCGGCGCCTCGGTCGAGCTGCGGCCGCCGCGCCGTTTCGTGCAGCCGGATTTCGTGCCGCCGGCCGGCGGCCTGCATTATCGCTGGCCGGATCTGCCGGGCCCGCAGATCGAGGAACGGCTGGAGGCGAAGAAGCACGCGGTCTACGCGTTCGCGAAAGCCAATCCGATCGACCGCCACATCTACGACATCAAGGATGCGAGCTACGGCATCGTCACCACGGGCAAGGCGCATCTCGATTTGATGGAGGCGCTGCGGCTGGTCGGGCTGGATGAAGCCGCCTGCCGCCGCTTCGGCATCGACATCTACAAGGTCGGCATGGTGTGGCCGCTGGCGCTGCACGATGCGATGGAATTCGTGAAGGGCAAGCGTGAGATCCTCGTGGTCGAGGAGAAACGCGGCATCATCGAGAGCCAGTTCAAGGAGTATTTCTACGACTATCCCGGCGCCAAGCCGGAGCGGATGGTCGGCAAGCATGACGAGAGCGGCGCGCGGCTGATCTCCTGGACCGGCGAATTGTCGCCGCGCATGCTCGCCGACGTGCTGGCGCGCCGGCTCGACCCGATGTTTCCGGAGCTGCAACTCGCCCGCCGCGTCGCCGCGCTGGTACCCGAGAGCGACCGCATGATCGCGGTGCCGGGCGCGACGCGCACGCCGTATTTCTGCTCGGGCTGCCCGCACAACACCTCGACGAAAGTGCCCGAGGGCTCCAAGGCGCTGGCCGGCATCGGCTGCCACTTCATGGCAAGCTGGATGGACCGCGAGACCTCGTCGCTGATCCAGATGGGCGGCGAAGGCGTCAACTGGGCGGCATCATCGAAATTCACCGGCAACAGCCACGTGTTCCAGAATCTCGGCGAAGGCACCTATTATCACTCCGGCTCGATGGCGATCCGGCAGGCGATCGCCGCGAAAGCCAACATCACCTACAAGATCCTGTTCAACGATGCGGTGGCGATGACCGGCGGCCAACCGGTCGACGGCCCGGTTAGCGTGCAGGCGATCGCGCACTCCGTCCGCGCCGAGGGCGTCGCGCGGATCGCGCTGGTCTCCGACGACCCCGCGCATTTCTCGTCGGCCGACCTGCCCGTGGGCGTCACCATCCATCCGCGCGAGGCGATGGACGCCGTGCAGCGCGAGCTGCGCGCTGTTCCCGGCGTCACCGTGCTGATCTATCAGCAGACCTGCGCCACCGAGAAGCGGCGGCGGCGCAAGCGCGGGCAGATCAAGGATCCCGCGCGCTTCGCCTACATCAACGACCTCGTCTGCGAGGGTTGCGGCGACTGCTCGGTGGAATCCAACTGCCTCAGCGTCGAGCCGAAGGAGACGCCGTTCGGCCGCAAGCGCAGGATCAACCTCTCGACCTGCAACAAGGACTTCTCCTGCCTCAACGGCTTCTGCCCGAGTTTTGTGACGATCGAAGGCGGCAAGCGGCGGACGAAGACGGCAAGCGCGATCGATCCGCTGACGCGTGCAGCCGCGCTGCCGGCGCCGGAGCTTGCGGGACTGGAGCGGCCCTATGATCTCCTTGTCACCGGCGTCGGCGGCACCGGCGTCATCACGGTCGGCGCATTGATCGCAATGGCCGCGCATCTCGAGGGCCACGGGGTCTCGGTGCTCGACTTCACGGGCTTCGCGCAGAAGTTCGGCCCCGTGCTGAGCTATCTGCGGCTGGCGGCTACGCCCGACGCGCTGCACCAGGTGCGAATCGACCAGGGCGCAGCCGACGCGCTGATCGGTTGCGACCTCGTGGTGAGCTCGTCGGCAAAAGCGTCCGGCACCTATCGCAAGGGGATGCGCGCCGCGGTCAATATCGCCGAGATGCCGACCGGCGACGTGGTGCGCTTTCGCGATGCCGACCTCGCCTCGCCGGTTCGGTTGCGCGCGATCGAGCGGGTGATCGGGTCGGGCAACCTCACCATGATCGACGCCAACGCGCTGGCCGAGCGGCTGCTCGGCGACAGCGTCTTTGCCAACATCATGATGCTCGGCTTTGCCTGGCAGCAGGGCCTGGTGCCGGTCTCGCTGGAGGCGCTGACGCGCGCGATCGAGCTCAACGGCGTCGCCATCGAGCGCAACCGGCAGGCGCTGGCCTGGGGCCGCATCGCCTTTGCCGATCCGGATTTCCTGCCGAAGGCTGACGGTGCCTCGGCCAATGCACCGGAGACGATCGAGCAGATGATTGCGCGCCGCGCCGATTTCCTCACCGGCTATCAGGACGCGGCTTACGCCGCGCGCTATCGGGCGACAATCGACCGCGTGCGGCGCGCAGAATCGGCGCTGGGCAGCGAGACCTTGACCGACGCCGTGGCGCGGTCGCTGTTCAAGCTGATGGCGTATAAGGACGAATATGAGGTGGCGCGGCTGCATATGCAGTCGGGCTTCCTCGACGAGCTCAGTCAGGAGTTCGACGGCGACTTCACGGTGCAGTATCACCTTGCGCCGCCGTTCTTCCCCGCGCGACGCGATGCGCGGGGACGGCCGAGGAAGCGTGCGTTCGGGCAGTGGATCCAGACGCCGCTGCGGTTGCTCGCCGGCCTGAGAGGGCTGCGCGGCACGCCCTTCGACTTGTTCGGCTACACCGCGGAGCGCCGCACCGAGCGCGCGTTGATCACCTGGTATGAGGTGCTGATCGAGACCATGCTCGGCAAGCTCGACAAGGCACGGCTGCCCGATCTCGTCGCGCTGGCAAAGGCGCCGATGGAGATCCGCGGCTATGGGCCGGTGAAGGACGCCGCGATCGAAAAGACCAGGGCGGAGGTCGCGCGGCTCACCGCACGACTTGCCTCCGCGCCGTCAGACCAAGGCGACGGCTCAGGCCGCCGCGCGGCGCTTGGCGGGTGATATCAGGCCGACTACGACGGTCGCGAGCACCGCCACGACGATGTTGAGCAGCAGCGCACCGAGGCCGACATAGAAGCTGTAGCTGGCATCGCCGAGCGAGATGCTGGCGAGCGGCTTCAGCCCGTTGCTCCACGCGGTATATGTGCCCCAGCCGATGCCGACCGCCCAGCCGAGCAGCAGCCCTTCGGCACGGAACCAGACGGTGAACAGCCCGAACACCAGCGCCGGCAGGGTTTGCACGATCCAGAGGCCGCCGAGCAGTTGCAGGTCGAGCGCATATTGCGTCGGCAGGAACAGGATGAAGGCGAGCGCACCGACCTTGACCACCAGCGATGTGATCTTCGCCACCGACGCCTCACCGGCGTGCGAGATGTCCGGGTTGACGTAGGACTTCCAGACATTGCGCGTGAACAGGTTGGCGGCGCCGATGCTCATCACCGCCGCCGGCACCAGCGCGCCGATCGCGATCGCCGAGAACGCAAAGCCCGCGAACCATTCCGGGAACAGCGTCTTGAACAGCATCGGCACCACGTCGTTCGGCGAAGTCACCTTGATGCCGGCGGCATAGGCCATGTAGCCGAGCAGCGCGATCAGGCCGAGCAAGAGCGTATAGGCCGGCAGCAGGATCGCATTCTTGCGGATGGTATCCGCCGACTTCGAGGCGAAGATGCCGGTCAGCGTGTGCGGATACATGAAGGCGGCGAGCGCCGAGCCCAGCGCCAGCGTCGCATAGGGCAGATACTGCGAAGGCTTCAACGTCAGGCCGGTGGCGCCGCCCTTCGCCGTGAAGGCGTCGTTGGCGGCCGAGAACACCGCGCCGTAGCCGCCGAGCTTCGCGGGCACCACGACCACGGCGGCCAGCACCACGATGTAGATCATGATGTCCTTGACGAAGGCGATCAGCGCCGGCGCGCGCAGGCCGGAGCTATAGGTATAGAGCGCGAGGATCACGAAGGCGGCGATGATCGGCAGTTCGCCGGACAGCCCCATAGCCTTGATCACGACTTCCATGCCGATCAGCTGCAACGCGATGTAGGGCATGGTCGCGACGAGGCCGGTCAGCGCCACCGCGAGCTCGAGCGCGCGCGAGCCATAGGCGCCGTGGACGACATCGGCGGCGGTGACGTAGCCGTTCGCATGCGCCTTCTTCCACAGCACCGGCATGACCGCGAACACGAAGGGATAGACGATGATGGTGTAGGGCAGCGCGAAGAAACCATAGGCGCCGACCGCATAGACCAGCGCCGGCACCGCGATCACAGTGTAGGCGGTGTAGAAATCGCCGCCGACCAGGAACCAGGTGATCCAGGTGCCGAACTGGCGGCCGCCGAGGCCCCATTCGTCAAGATGTTCGCTGACCGGGCCGGATTTCCAGCGCGCGGCGAAGAAGCCCATCACGGTGACGAGCGCAAAGAAGAAGATGAAGACGCAGAGCGCCACCCAGGCGATGTGATCGGTCATGGCTGTCCCCTCACCGCGGCTCGTCGGCATCGGGCCGGCGGCTGCGATAGACCAGCCAGATCAAGAGCGAGGAGATCGGCACCCAGGCGAGCTGGTACCAGTAGAAGAAGGGAAAGCCGAACAGCGACGGCTCGACGAAATTATAGAACGGCACCCACAGCAAGCCGATGAACGGCAGCAGCAACAAAATCCACATGGCCTACTCTTCAACGCAAGACATAGCTCAAGGCGGGAGGTTCCGCTGATCATGGCAACGATCCAGGAACCGGTCCGTTGCGTCTAGAATCACGGTTACGGCAATGCGACGCAAAAAGATGTGATCGTCACCTGGTGCATGCCGCCTATTCGGCCTTGATGCCCGCGTCCTTTATCACCTTGCGCCAGCGCGCCTCCTCGCCGGCAAAGTAGCGGTCGAGCTCGGCCGGCGGTGAGGCCACCATCACGAGGCCCTCATTGACGCTGAGCTTCTTGAAGGCCTCCGCCTGCACGGCCTTGGCCGCCGATCTGTTGAGGCGATCGATGATGTCCGGCGGCGTATTCGCCGGCGCGTAGAGGCCGTACCAGGATTCGGCGACATAGCCGGAGGCGCCGGCTTCCGAGATCGTCGGCAATTGCGGGAACGCAGGCGAGCGTTCGGCCGACGTCACTCCGATCGCGCGCAGCTGCCCGGCCTCGACCAGCGAGGCGCAGCTTGCCACCGTGGTGAACATCACCTGGATCTGGCCGCCCATCAGGTCGGTGATGGCGGGCGCCGCGCCCTTGTAGGGAACGGTGGTGAGATTGACCCCGGCCATGTGCTTGAACAGTTCGCCGGCGAGATGCGCCGAGGTGCCGGTGCCATAAGTGCCGTAGGACAGCTTTTCCGGATCGGCCTTCGCGGCCGCGATCAGATCGGCAATCGACTTGATCGGCGAAGCGGGATTGACCACAACGACGTTGAAGGAGCGCGCCACCAGCGCCACGGGCGCAAAATCCTTGTGCGCATCATAAGGCAGCTTGCTGTAGAGGCTCGGATTGACCGCGTTGGCGAAGGTCGCCATCAGCAGCGTGTAGCCGTCGGCTGGACTCGTCGCGACGCTCTGCGTGCCGATGATGGTGCCGGCGCCCGGCTTGTTCTCGATGATCACGGTGACGCCGAGATCCTTTTGCATCTCCTGCGCCAGCGTCCGCGCGACGACGTCGGTGCCGCCGCCCGGCGCGAACGGCACCACAATCTTGACGATATGGTCGGGATAGGCGGCGCGCGCCGGCAGTTGCAGCAGCAGGTTTGCTGCGATCGCGTACAGGAGTGATGCGAGAAGACGAAGCGGCATGGCAGGCCCCGGCGGCAGGCGGTGCCGTCTTCATACACGCGAACGCCATGCAAGGGATGCCGGGCCGTCATGACGCGCTATTAGGTCCGTCATCCTGAGAGTCTGACTCATAAATCACCCAACCTTAGCTGCAGCCGCGAGTCTGCGGGTCAGGAGCCTGATGTGTGCAATCAGCAGCCAGGCAGCTTCGGTTGCCACCGTCGCCTCGAAGTCCTTGGCGAGGCGGCGGCATCTGCCGAACCAAGCGAATGTGCGTTCAACCACCCACCGCCTCGGCAGAAGCTGGAAGCCTTTGACGCCTTGAGGCCGCTCGACGATCTCGACAGTCCATGGACCGCAGTCTGAGAGCGCGTCGAGGAGTTGATTTCCGCGGTAGATCCGGTC
>NZ_JAGKJL010000171.1:0-1319 GCF_020329495.1 Bradyrhizobium australafricanum
CAAAGGTGCTCTACATCACACCTCCTTCGCGCCGTCGTGGCGCACGATCGTCCGCGAAACGCGCGTATTCGACATTGATGTACTTGCCGCTCCGTGTGACTTCTCGCGCTCGCTCCAGCATCTTGTCAACCTCGTTGAGGTAAAGATTACTGAGCAAGGGCGAAAGCACACCGCCTTGCGGAACTCCCTTCTTGCCAGCGGCTTTCAGCATAACTCTTAGGAGATGCATGACGTCCGCGTCGTTGATCCGCTGCGCCACCTTCGCCAATAGCCGGTCATGCCGGACGTTGTCGAAATAGGCTCGCAAATCAAAATCGAGAACGCGCGTCTTCCTTTGAGCTATTGCATCTGTCACTCGCTTGATCGCATCATGCGCTGTCCGCTTAGGCCGATACCCAAACGATCCCGGTTGGAAATCCGCCTCGAAGACAGGTTCGAGTATGAGCTTGAGCGCACCTTGAACCACCCGATCACGGACCGCCGGAATCGAGAGGATGCGAACTTTATTCCCATCCTTCGGTATTTCCTGTTTCCGTGCCGGAAGTGGCCGATAGGTATGCCCGGTCAGTTCGTCCCGCAACTGCTCAAGCAGAGCGTCTACGCCTAGCGCTTCAATGGCCTCGAAGGTCACCCCGTCTATTCCCGGAGCGCCGTCGTTTTCTTTGGCCATCTCATACGCCGCGCGTAGCGTTTCCACTTTGCAGACGTGAACGTATAGACCCCAGAAACGCCAGGACGGTTCAGCCTTCGCCTTGACGTATAGTCTCCTCCTCAGGTCCTGCAAATCAATGGACGCCTTTGTCATCTCGTCCTTGCCTTCCTTACGTTAGAGACGTCACAAATGGCAGGGCCCCTTCGCTCCACGGGGGTTACTCCGCTTCACAGCTACTGCGGACCCGGCCGCCACCCTCTCGTCTTCGGCCGCTTTCCCGGTGTCGCCGGTTATACAGCCTACCTTGCTCCGACAATTTCTCGCCGGGGACGAGGAGGGCTTCTCCAGTTGCTCAGCATGTCCTTGTCATCGTGCTGTCGCTTCCACCCCGCCGAAGTGAACAGCCGCATCGGTCAGATTTCGGCTGTCTATGCTGCCTTCGCCTTGAAACCGCGGGCTCGGCCTTCGGGTTGCTGACTTTTTCGAGGCCACAACGCGTTCTCTCTCGATACGGCCCGATGACTCGTGATCTCCCTTTCCGGAGACCTTGTCGATAGGCTTCAAAAATTCGGTTTCCCTCCTCTCTGCTATCCAAACTACAGGGCTCTGACTTTTACCCTGGTGGGATTGCCTCCCACTGGACACGCCAGCCTTTGCTGGACACACG
>NZ_JAGKJL010000172.1:0-1297 GCF_020329495.1 Bradyrhizobium australafricanum
GCCCATGCTCGAGCTGCCGTCGCATCGTCGCGATCGAGTTTGGAATGTGACGTTGGGACCGCAGCGGCGGATCCGCGGGGTCTATAATCTGCGGGAACGCGAGCGAGCGGGATCGGCCGGGCGCGCCGCGCGCCTGAGGGGGGAATCGTCTCCCGTTCGGAGATCAGGAATCCGTAGGCCGCAATGCACATCGTTGCGTGATGATGAAAGCCGCGCCAGCCGCGTCCCTCGAAGTGGCCGAGCCCGACCTCCTGCTTGAGGTCCTGATAGTTGCGTTCGATGCGCCAGCGCAATTTAGCCGTCTCAACGAGCGTCCGGAATGTCACATCCTCCGGCAATGTCGAGAGCCAGTATTTGGTAGGCTGGTCCTCGCCTTTCGGCCATTCGATCAGCAACCATTCCTGCGCTCGCCGGGTGGTTTGCCAATAATCACGATGCGCGGCACGAACCCGCACGCGGGCAAAGCGCGAGGTCAGCTTTTCGTTCGTTCCTTTCCGCCACGTTATGGTGCGCCAAGCTTGGGCGGGCAGGCCGATCGCGAGCGCTTTGACGGCGGCTGGCTGATGCTGACGATTGCGGCGCATCAGTTTTGGTGGACGGCCGCGGCCCGACCATGGCTTCGGCGGCAAGGGACCGGTGCCGGGCGCCCATACCGTCGTGCTCGACAGTAGACCCGCCACATAGGTCAATCCCAGCGCCGTGATCTCCGTGCGCAGGTCGCTGTTGTTGCCATAGCCCGCGTCCATCAGCACGACACCGCGCGGAAGGCTGCCGCTCGCACAGGCCCACCGCAACTGCTCCAGCGCGATCTCCGGCTTGGTCTGGAAGCAGACTTCGGCAGGAATGCCCACCTTGCGCCGTCGATCGCGGTCCTCAGTCCATTCCTTCGGAAGATAAAGGCGGTAGGCGACAGGCAGGCTGGCGTGGTGGTTGGCAATCGACAGCGACACCGCCACCTGGCAATTATCCTGCTTGCCGAGCTGCCCGCAATATTGCCGTGCAACTCCAACCGAATGTCGCCCCTGCTTGGGAAATCCGGTGTCGTCGATGATCCAGGCTTCGATTGGGCCCCGGCGTTCAATCGCCGGCAGGACCATGGCGCGTACCTTGCCCAGCACCTTCTCATCCGACCAGGCGCCGCTGCCGACGAAATGCAGCAGCGATTGATGCTGGGCCGCCGTCCGCTCCGGAGCCGTCACCGCCGCCATCGGCTCCACGCTCTTGCGACCGCCACAGGCCATCAGGCCGACGCAATAGTCGCGCAGCGGCGCCTTCCGATCAGCATCACCGATGACAC
>NZ_JAGKJL010000173.1:0-1224 GCF_020329495.1 Bradyrhizobium australafricanum
GCCGAAGCAATAGCCGATCAGGAGCATCCGTATCATCAGCTCGGGATCGATCGAAGGCCGGCCGATCGTGCTGTAGAAGGGCGCCAGGTCCTGCCTAATCTGTTCAAGATCGACGAATCTATCGATCGAGCGAAGCAAGTGATCGGAAGGGACGTGCGTCTCGAGCGAGAACTCATAGAACAAAGCGGCCTGTTCGACTTGCCGATGTCCCATCATGATCTTCAGTCCTGCCAATTAAACAGACTGAATCACTGGTACCTCTGAGTCGCAACCGCGGCCTTTTTCAACAAAATCGGCCCGAAGCGGACTAAAGCGGCCGGTGCGCGAAACTGCTTTGGTGAGGCATGGCGCATCCGGCGCGGCGGCCGATTGATCCATGGACATAGAAGAAGCGCTGCGCTTCAATCGCCTTACTGGCTAAAGCACTACTGGCAATTTTGGCGAGAGTGCCGGTGGCCATCTTATAGTATCCAAAGAGGAGGATAATGAAATGCGCCGAGCACTCATGTTAGGCGGTGGCGTTGCGCTCGCTCTATCAGCTTCCGCCTATTTCGCATTTGCGGACGATGCACCTAAAGACAACCAAGGGTACACGACCCCAAAGACCGTCGTGATCGACCTCGGTAACGAAATCCCAAGCATGGCGGGTTGGCAACTGCGGTTGCGTGTCCTGAACATCGCGCCGGGCGGGCACATCGGACTACACAGCCACAAGGACCGGCCGGCCGTCGTCTATTTCCATCAAGGTACCGACGTCATCACAAACGAAGATGGCACTTCGAAAACATTCTATCCCGGCGAGACCACCGCTGAAGGTGTCAACACAGTGCATTGGCACAAGAACGCCGGCAATGATGCTGTGGTGATTTACACTGCCGATCTGGTCAAAGCACCGGCGAAGTAAGCTGCAGGTAATGTCGGTCAGTGGCCGATTTTGTTGAAAAAGGCCGCGGTTGCGACTCAGAGGTACCAGTGATTCAGTCTGTTTAATTGGCAGGACTGAAGATCATGATGGGACATCGGCAAGTCGAACAGGCCGCTTTGTTCTATGAGTTCTCGCTCGAGACGCACGTCCCTTCCGATCACTTGCTTCGCTCGATCGATAGATTCGTCGATCTTGAACAGATTAGGCAGGACCTGGCGCCCTTCTACAGCACGATCGGCCGGCCTTCGATCGATCCCGAGCTGATGATACGGATGCTCCTGATCGGCTATTGCTTCGGC
>NZ_JAGKJL010000174.1:0-1221 GCF_020329495.1 Bradyrhizobium australafricanum
TTGGCGCGTCTTCTGGATGACGATGCTCAATCGCTCCTCGCCGAATGCCGTACCGCAAACGGCGCTGACGGATCCCGAAATCAGGCTTCTTGATCATTTGGTGAAAGACAGGGGTGGTGATTGCTCTCGACGAAGCACGCTCTCGCACTATGTCGTCAAGATCGCGCGGCTCGGAGGATATTTAGCCCGAGCCAACGATCCGCCTCCAGGAAATACCGTGATCTGGCGCGGACTATCGCGGCTGACCGACATCGAACTTGGAGCCGCAATCGAGGCAACAATTATGGGTAATTGAAAGGCTTGCCTGTCGCTTACCGCCTTTATCTTCCGAAGGAATGGACTGAGGACCGCGATCGACGGCGCAAGGTGGGCATTCCTGCCGAAGTTGGCTTCCAGACCAAGCCGGAGATCGCGCTGGAGCAGTTGCGGTGGGCCTGTGCGAGCGGCCTTCCGCGCGGTGTCGTGCTGATGGACGCGGGCTATGGCAACAACAGCGACCTGCGCACCGAGATCACGGCGCTGGGGTTGACCTATGTGGCGGGTCTTCTGTCGAGCACGACGGTATGGGCGCCCGGCACCGGTCCCTTGCCGCCGAAGCCATGGTCGGGCCGCGGCCGTCCGCCGAAACTGATGCGCCGCAACCGTCAGCATCAGCCAGCCGCCGTCAAGGCGCTCGCGATCGGCCTGCCGGCCCAAGCTTGGCGCACCCTCACGTGGCGGCAAGGAACGAACGAAAAGCTGACCTCGCGCTTTGCCCGCGTGCGGGTTCGTGCCGCGCATCGTGATTATTGGCGAACCACCCGGCGAGCGCAGGAATGGTTGCTGATCGAATGGCCGAAAGGCGAGGACCAGCCTACCAAATACTGGCTCTCGACATTGCCGGAGGATGTGGCATTCCGGACGCTCGTTGAGACGGCTAAATTGTCGTCCGTGAAGAAAGCGGATTGACTTGAGAAATAAGCAGAATTGGTCTTGATGTAGTATTCGATTTTGCAGGAAAGCGGGGTATTGGACCTCGCTTTCTTGCGTTTTAGGTTTTGCTTTTGGGTGATTCGTGATTCCCTGACGGCGTCGTCGACATTGGGGAATGCGATGAGCAAGCCGCGGGATGATCGCCAGAAAGACCTGTTGCTTCCGGCGCTTGATCAGATCATCGACATGGGTCATCCGCTGGTGCGGTTGGCAGCGCTGATCGACTGGAACATCCTGAATGAGCGCTTC
>NZ_JAGKJL010000175.1:0-1178 GCF_020329495.1 Bradyrhizobium australafricanum
CGCTTCTCCGTCTTACCGGGCTTGGGGATATAGACCCGCCGAATGTTCGGCGCCCGATATCCCTGGCGATGGATGGATTGGAGCATTGGCCCCATCCAGTCCTCGAAGCTCTCCTTCGCCGCCTCCACCGTCTGTCCGTCCACCCCGGCGGCGGAGCGCTTCGGAATCTGTAATAGATTCTTTTGCACTCGGTCGCGCGTGATGTGATGGGCCAACGAGGTGAAGCGAAGATTTGGCTCGCGTCGAGCTTTCACTGCTATTTGTTCAAGTTTCGTTTCCATGGTCAGCTGATCTTCTCCTAGAATAGAAGGCCGTGACTCCCGTTGAATGGAGCCCATGTCGCCCAAGAACAATTCAACTACCGCTGACCGCTTCCCCATGTAGTCGGCTCTCCCGACCTCCGAGTACTATCAGTCAGTCTGACTTCCACCCGGTCATCAGACCCTTCTCACCTCATCGGCTTGGCAGGTCCTACAAGCTTGCGCTTGAACCGGATGGATCTCCTGCGCGGCGGCGATCAGGATGAGACTCCAGCGACAATCAAGGGTTCTTCCGCGTATTTGGTGCAGCTTGAGCAACTGGGGGCGGATTGTTTGTCGGGTTGCCCTCAAGCAGCCAAGAGGACGCGTCGACGCAATAACGGGTAGCTTGCCCGACCATACATTTGTCGTTTGATGGCCTTGATCTTGTTGATCTGGCCTTCGACTGGACTGGTTGTCCAGGATGTCGTTATTGCCGCACGAACGGCATCGATGTCGCGCGTGATGCCGTTGGCGAAGCTGTTAAGCTCGCTGTTGGTTGCTTGTTCGATCCATTCATCGAGCGCAGCGACATCGTCTCCATTGAGAAGGGACACAAACCGCTTCGCCAGATCGGCCGCCGTGGCGAGTTCCGGAGCTTGTACAAACAGGTGGCAAAGAAACAGCCTGGTTTCAGCATCGATCTGATCTGAATCCTGGCTCAGATACCAAGCACAGCGACGACGCGATGGAGCTTTCCAGGCCGAGCGTGGTTGCGTTGCTCCTTCCGAGTCTGCACATGCAGATCTGTTTGCGGCCCATCGTGCGACGGTCACCCGGCTTCCGGTATAGCCTTGTTTCTGGAGTTCTCGCCACAATTGCTGTTCTACCTGACAGCCGGACGCCCATTGCGCTTCGAGCCATGCTTCAAAGCGCGCG
>NZ_JAGKJL010000176.1:0-1160 GCF_020329495.1 Bradyrhizobium australafricanum
GCGGCCATGTCACCGTGAACGAGCACATGCCCAAGGCCCATCAGCGTTATGCCAATATGACGCCGGCGAGCTTGATCAAGATGGCAGCGCGGATCGGCGTCAACACCGCCACTCTGGTCGAGCGGATGATGCGTGAGCGCCCGCATCCCGAGCAGGGTTATCGCTCCGCCATGGGGATCATCGCCCTGGCACGGCGCTACGAGCGCGATCGGCTCGAAGCGGCCTGCGAGCGGGCACTCGTCATCAACGCGATCAGCTACTCCTCGGTGAGCGCGATCCTCAAATCCGGGCTCGACCGCGCGAGCCCTGCTGCCGCACCCGTCAAAGCTACCCCCTCGCACGCCAACATCCGTGGTGGGGGCTATTATCAATGAAGGAAAGGAACATCGCGATGCTGACCCACCCGACCCTCGAGCAGATGCAGGCGCTCGGCCTTGCCGGAATGGCGGCCGCTTACCGGCAACTAGCCGAACAGGACAATGCCGCCGATCTCAGCCGGGATGAGTGGCTCGGCCTGATGCTCGATCGCGAAGCCGCCATGCGTGCCGACCGGCGCCTGACCAATCGGCTGGCCGCAGCCAAGCTGCGCTTCGTCGACGCCTGTATCGAAGACGTCGACTTCGCGTCCCGCCGCGGCCTTGACCGGCGCAACACCCTGCAGCTGGCGCAAGGCGCCTGGCTGAAAGCCCATGAGAACTTCATCATCACCGGCCTGACCGGGACTGGCAAAACCTGGTTGGCATGTGCCTTCGGACGCCAGGCGGCCAGGCTCGATCATTCCGTCCTTTATTTGCGTATGCCGCGCTTGTTCGAAGACCTCGCCATGGCCCGTCTCGATGGTCGCTTCCCGCGCCTCATCGATAAGCTTGCACGTGTCCAGTTGCTCATCCTCGACGATTGGGGCACCCACACCCTCAATGACCAGCAGCGCCTTGATCTCCTCGAAATCTTCGAAGAGCGCTACAGGCGCAAATCGACCTTGATTACCGCTCAGCTGCCCGTTGCCCAATGGCACGACATGATCGGCGAGCCAACCATCGCAGATGCTATCCTCGACCGGATCATCCACAACTCCCACCGTATCGCCCTCGAAGGCGACAGCATGCGAAGGAAAAAAGCCGCGCGCCCCTTGACCGACGTCGAAAACAGCGAAACGAATA
>NZ_JAGKJL010000177.1:0-1035 GCF_020329495.1 Bradyrhizobium australafricanum
CGTAAATCGGCGGTAACGGCCAGCTTAAGCCCGCCTCGCGTGCTCGCAGCAGGTAGGTGGCAACCGAGCTCTTGCTGATCTGCAGCCGTTCCGAGATCTCCCGAACCGACAGGTCCTGCTCGTACGTCAGCCTCAGGATCGATCGTAGGTCCTTCACAGTGGTTCGTTTCGCTTGCTTCCGTCTCGGCATTGCCCCTCTCAAACTCAGCTTGAGAGAGAACATTGCCTGAACGGCGCTCCCGAAAACCAACCTCCCGCAACTGTCCGCGATTTAGCGGAATCCCTGTCCCGGAATTACTGAAATCGCTGTCCGCGAATTAGCGAAATTGCTGTCCGGAAATTGCCGAAACACGCAACCAAGCCCAGTCTCGCCGGGGAGAGCACGAAGTAAGCCGTAGCCCATCGCGCAGGGAAAGCCGGGTTGTTTCCGGTTACACCTGTGGTCCTACCCCCGAGCTTTCTACCCATTGCTCGGGGCCCATGGGTGCGATCGGCACCCGGCTTTCCCTGCGCCCTCTGCTTGAGGTGAGGGCGGAACAAGATGCAAAGCTCGGACGCAATGCGCCGCGAGACTGCGGAAGCATGAGCCACACGTGGTCCAACACATTCAGTGTCGTCTTGGCGTCAGTGTCGTCTTGGCGAAAGCCAGGACCCATTACCCCAAATGAGACTTGTTGCGCGATGCTGGGGCCACGATCCCCTTCATCATCAAGTGCGGTGGCTGATGGTGTGGACGGCCCCTACGGCATCAGTGTGCCAGAATGAGGTTGTCTAGATCTCATACAAGGGAGCCGTCCGTGAACCAGATTATCCGCATTGGGATTGATACGTCGAAGTATATTTTTGTGCTGCATGGGGTTGATGCGGCGGAGCAGGTGGTGCTGCGCAAGAAGCTGTCGCGCAAACAAGTGCTGGAGTTCTTCGCCAAATTGCCGCCGACTGTGATCGGGATGGAGGCCTGCGGGGCTTCGCAACATTGGGCGCGTCAGCTTTCCAAGCTCGGTCACGAGGTGAAGCTGATGGCACCGCAATTGG
>NZ_JAGKJL010000178.1:0-1023 GCF_020329495.1 Bradyrhizobium australafricanum
GGGCCAATAGGCGACATCCGGTCGTCGCCCGATCATGGGAGTTGGAACGCCTTCTTGAAGATTGCCTTGACGGCTTGCTTGGCTTCACGGGTAGCGACCGGATCGTGGCCGATGTGCACGCCGTGCACGACGCACGTGTCCGTATAGGCGAATGGCCGCTTGGTGTCGGTGTTAATGAGCAGCCCATCGGCATCCTCTTCGATCAAGCAATTGCGCACACTCTGGTATCCAGGCTGCATCGCTGCAGGCTGCGCACCGAGCGGGTTGTCGAATGCGTGCGAGGCGTTTGGATACTCGGTCAGTTGGACATCTGCGCCAGCGGCTCGCAGCCGCTCGACGTACGCCTTACAAGCGGCAATCGGGTTGTAGTTATCCGGCGTACCGCCGAAGATGCGGATGGGTCGACCGACGACATCGGTATCGGACAGGAATTTCGTCGCGCAATCCGGGTAGAACGAAACGTAGGCCGCAAGCTCTACGCCTGACCTATTCCACAGCCGATGGAAGCGCTTGAGGCTCGCATAGAGGGTGGCCTGGCCCCCACGCGAAAAGCCCATCAGCGCGATGCGTGCCGGATCGACTCTCGGATGTTTCGCCAGCACCTCGAGGGCACGATAGATGTCGAGTATGAAATTGAGGCGGCCGAGCAGGGCTTGATTGGTGTTTACCTCGATGAGCCCACGTCCAGTGAAGCCGTCGAGCGCAAATGTCGAAACGCCGATCTTGTTGAGCTCCCTGACCCACATCTCGACGTTAGGCGCCATACCGGCGGAACCATGCTGCAGGACCACGACCGGCAACTGACCAGAGTTCGTCGCGAGCCGGAGCTGTCCAGAAGTCGTCGTTGCCTTCCCGACGGCCTCACCGCGCAAAAATTGCGTATCCGATAGCGTCAAGGTGTTAATCGAATGCAGTTCGGTGCGTGCAGCCATATCCGGCAAGATGGGCTCGATATTCGCCTCGTCTGCCGACGGCACGGCTGCTTGTCTCCGCTCCACGCGCTCGTCGCTCATGACGCCCCCC
>NZ_JAGKJL010000179.1:0-1019 GCF_020329495.1 Bradyrhizobium australafricanum
AAGTGTTTGGTCCCTGCTGATTGGTTTGATGGAATCGGTGTAGAACGAGGCGTGGCCTTTGTCAGGGAGCACCTCGGGTCATGGAACTGAGCTTGCACGCGAACGCCACGACGACGCCGAAGACACGTGCCTACATCCAGCGCAGCCGGAAGTCGGTCGCCCAATTGGCGGCCGAATTGGGGGTCAGCGAGACCACGATTTATCGCTGGCGCAGCCGCACGACGGTCGAAGACCGCTCGCACCGGCCGAAGAACCTCACGACCAGCCTCTCCGCGGTTGAAGAAAGGGCGGTTTGCGAGCTGCGGACGTCGCTGCAGTTGCCGCTGGATGACATCGTCGAGGTGATGCGGCGATGCATCAATGCCAAGCTGTCCCGCAGCGCCATTCACCGCTGCCTGCAGCGCAATGGCATCAGCCGGCTTGCCAAGCCTGACAAACCCAAAGCCGGCGTCTTCGAGAATGCCAGCATCGGCTTCATCCATATCGACGTGAAGTATCTGCCGGCACTGCAGCGCCGCACCAGCTATGCCTTTGTCGCCATCGACCGAGCCACCCGCTACGTCTTTGTCGAGGTCCATTCCAGGCGGGACGGAGCGACCGCGACCGGTTTCCTTAAGCGCTTCCTGGCTGATTTTCCGCACCAGGTTCACACTATCCTCACCGACAACGGTGCCGAGTTCACCGACCGCTTCGCCGTCGACAAGAAGAACAAGCCGCCCGGGAAGCCTTCCGGCGACCACCCCTTTGATCAACTCTGCCGACAGTGCGGCATCCAGCATCGCCTGACCAAGCCCTACCATCCGCAGACCAACGGCCTCGTCGAACGTTTCAACCGGCGCATCGCCGAAGCCATTGGCCGCGAAACAAAGCGTGGCAGCGCCCGGCGGACCTTCATCGATCACGCCGATCGAGACACCTTCATCGCCAGGTTCGTCCACGACTACAACCGGACTCGCCTCAAATGCCTCGGCTACCAGGCCCCGATCCAGGCCGTTGCTAAACTCACGGGACTGAACACG
>NZ_JAGKJL010000180.1:0-1012 GCF_020329495.1 Bradyrhizobium australafricanum
TTCTGAAGCTCGGTGCGACCTTTCATGGTTTTGTTGATGGCCCTGAGCGTCTCGATCTCTTCTGCGGTGAAGACAAATTCAGCCGGCAATTCTTCGCCACTGTTGCGGGCCTGAACGAGTTGAATGACGATACATGCCGCTCTGGTGGCGACCGCCACGAGCTTGATCAGGCCTTCGGCGCTCTCGATCTGACTATCCTCGATGCGCAAACCCTGGCTCTTCAGCGAGCGAAAGAGTTGCTCAATGATCCAGCGCTGGCGGTACCAGGAGACGATCTGCCAGGCGTCTTTAACGGTGGCGACCGGATGAGTGGTCAGGAGCAGCCAGCGAATGGGCTCCGCACCTCTCGGCGGATGCAACTCGACCACTTCTACGAAGCTGAGTTTGATGCCCTCCGCCAAGTCGGTGACGCCGGGCCTCTGCGGCCGCTTGAGCACGACGGTTCCGAAGCGCATCGAGAGATGGGCCTGCCGGCCGCGCCGATCCATTCGCTGCGGCAGATCGATCACCGCGTTGTCGCAGAAGCGGCTCCGCTCGACCGCCTGATAAAGTGTGTCGCCATCGACCAGCGCATGGTCGTGCATGGCACGCGACAGAAGATGGACATTCTCAGCTGGCGTCAGCGCCCAGTGAGCAAAGAAATCCCCCTCGCGGTCGTTGACGACGGTGATCATGCGGGCATCTGCCAGGACGTCGCGGCCTTGCTCGGCGGCCGTCACCCAGCGCGCCGACTCCTTGTCGGCCAAGGCGCGCCGCTCATGCGGGATTTTTACCTTGCCTTTGCGCGTCCAAACGTTGCCGCCAGTAAGGCCAAGACAGACCCCGCTGTCGGCATCCACCGCCATCATCGCATGCAACAGCACGCCGCGAGCATTGCCCTTGCCGACTTTGCCCAGCCCGCGCCGCCGTCCCGCCTGGGTCTGGAACTTGACCTCGCTCGTATCCTGGATCGCCAGCACATGACGCCCGCTGACCGCAGTCCGCGTCTGCGCGCTCCAGCCCTCAATCAATT
>NZ_JAGKJL010000019.1:0-147456 GCF_020329495.1 Bradyrhizobium australafricanum
TGCCGACCGGGTCTACCGCGGAAATCAACTCCTCGACGCGCTCTCAGACTGCGGTCCATGGACTGTCGAGATCGTCGAGCGGCCTCAAGGCGTCAAAGGCTTCCAGCTTCTGCCGAGGCGGTGGGTGGTTGAACGCACATTCGCTTGGTTCGGCAGATGCCGCCGCCTCGCCAAGGACTTCGAGGCGACGGTGGCAACCGAAGCTGCCTGGCTGCTGATTGCACACATCAGGCTCCTGACCCGCAGACTCGCGGCTGCAGCTAAGGTTGGGTGATTTATGAGTCAGACTCTGAGGAGCCCGCCAAGGGCGGGCGTCTCGAAGGATGGCCACGGATAAGGCCGCCGGCCTTGCGGCCTCTATCTGAGCGCACCGAGCACGACGCCCGATGCGGCGATGATGCCGAGCGTGATGACGCTGGCGCGCCATAAGAACTGCTGCCGGGCGGCGCGCCGGTCATGAAAGGCCAGCCAGTCGTGGACAAAGCCCGCGGGGATGTCGAACACCACCGCCGACTTGTTGCGACGGTGCGTTTCATGCTCGCAGTACATCGTCCGGACTGTCGGCACGCCCAGCCGCTCGAGCTCGCAGTGCCATTCCCAGGCATGCTTGCCGTTGGTCCAGCGATTTTCGAAAGGGATCACGTGTGATTCCATGACGAGCCTCCTGGCCCACCCTTGAACCTCACGCGATAAGTCTAGCCGATTTCATGGGCTGGCGCGAGATTGACGCCGCACCGGGGCTCGTGCCCGTGCGGTGCGATGGCGGTAACTCGTCCGGGCGCGCCATGGAGCGTCCCCGGCGGCCCTGCGCCGGGTCCGCCCGGCGGTGCAGGGGCCCGCTTTAGGCGGGCTCAGTCCAACTGCGCCAATGCGTCGGTTGAACATGGACGTGGTTATTTGAACCAACGACCCAGTCGGTGCCGTCCTTGTGGCAGGGGACCACGAGCGCATGGACCATTCCATCATAGTCCAGGACACAGACTTCGAGATCCCGGTCTGCTGGCGCAGTTGAAACGGGTAGCCATTCTGCGGGCAAGGTATGCATGATGTACCCTCCGATGAAATGCATGCGGTTCTCTCGGCGCGACGGCCGGGGGCGTGGGGCATGGCTTGACGCCAGCACGCGAGCGTCTGTCGCTCGTCAGTTCCGTCACAAGCAGCGCTGCCGGCCTGCGACGCACAATCCACCGTCCGAACGATCTTGGCACGGATGACGATTGGCAAGTGTGAACCAGCTCGCACTGCTTTCAATCTTCTTCGACAGGATGATCGCCGTCGCGCGATCGATATTCCTACACGTCCGGACACTTTCTCAAGTCGTATGCACGAGCACGATCAGTCCCGCCACAATCAACGCGGCGCCGGCGGCATAGCTGAGGCGGTGGCCGACCGGGAGCAGCTTCTCGCAGGCGACGTAGACGGTGATGCCGACGATCCAGAGCAGGTTCATCACGCCGCCGACGAACAGCAATGCCATCAGGAACCAGCAGCAGCCGAGGCAGTAAAGGCCGTGCCGCAGCCCCATGCGCAGCGCACCGGCCGTGCCCGGTTGCCAGTGCCGGCTCAGGAACAGCACCGGGCTCTGGCAGTAGCGCAGGCAGGCGCGCTTGAGCGGCGTGAACTGGTAGAGCCCGGCCAGCAGCAGGACGCCGCTGGCGAGCGTCGCGCTGGTAGCAGCCATCGCCATCGACAAGAGGCCGGCGAGGTCGAGTTGCCATTGCGCCAGCGTCGCGGCGAGGCTGAAGCCGGCCCAGATCACGAGATAGCCGCACAGGAAGATCCAGGCCTCAGCGAAGGGAGAGGGCGTTGCCGATTGCTTGCGCTTCAGGGCGGCGAACAGCAACACCATCGGCGCGGCGCTCGAGATCATCATGGCGACCATCATCGTCAGCCACATGACGAACACCAGCACGGCATGGGAAGGCGTCCATGGCGTCGGATCCATCGGCATATCAGCCATGCTCATGTCGATGCCGGCGCCGGCCAGGAGATAGGCCCAGGCCAGCGCCATCACCGCGGCGATGCCGCCTGCAAAGATCAGGCGGTCATGCCGCAGGACGTTTTCGAGCGCCGATGTCTCGCTCATGGTGGGATCCCAGCAGCCGAACGGCCGAACCGCGCCCGGCTGTGTCAGGCCGCGACGCCGTCCGGCGTCTGCACGACGTTGGCGAGCGAGCTGTGCGAGCCCTTGGTCTCGTACTTGATTGCCCCGGTCGAGCGGATGTTGGAGGAGGCCACTTCGGCCCCCCTGTGCTCGAACCCCTCCGGCATCACGACCTGGATGCGATGCGGCGTGCCGGTGACAGGATTCTTGATCGGCTCGACCTCGGTCTCCAGCACGCCCTTGGCGACGAGCTTGGCGACGCGCCCGTTCTTGTCGAAGGAGAACTCGATCGGCACGAACACCGGATCATGGATCTTGGTCACGATCAGGCTGAAGATCTGGAACAGCGTGCCTTCGGCCGAATTCTTGCCGGACAGGATGTTGAACAGCGCTTCGCGCTGTTCCGCCGTGGCGCGCTCGTCGATGATCGGCTGCATCTGCCCGTTGCCCTCGTGCAGCGCGCCGGGAAAGTCGACGGTTGCCGCGAACACCAGGCCGTCGAGCTTGGTGCTGCCGAAATGCCCCTTGGTGATCCGCATGCCGACCATGCCTTTGCAGGAACCATGCGTCGGCAGCGCATTGAAATCGCAGGGGCAGCCAAATGCACAATTGCAGTTCTTGATCCATTCGCCTTCGAGACGCCAGTCAGAAGCCATGGCAAACCTCCATATGACTGTCGGTGATCAATGCAGGCGCTTCAGAATGCTTTCCGCTTCAAAAAAACCGGATCAGTTCAAGTAGGCCGGGATCATAGCAGCAACCGGTCCGGCGGTACAGGAAGCGCTGACGCCCGATCGCCCAAACATCGCCGCGGCGGCGCACGGAGGCGCCGATCGGGGAGGGAGGACGGACCGGGATTGAACGTCCAAGCCTCGACGTCAGACGAAATACCGAGCAAGTGGCTTCGTGTCGGGGGATTCCATGACAAGCCAAGGAGACCGTGCGGCGGCAACGACCGGCAAACCCTGGATTGGTGGTTTCGGGTCTGTCGCGGCTGTCACCCTTTCCGTCGCGACGGGTGCTGCCGCAAAGCCTCCGGGCCAGGACGCCGCCATGATGCGCATGCTGGCGTGCGACGGCGAAGGCGTCAGGATGGAGGTCTATCTACCGCTATCGGTTGCATTGGCAGGCCAAGGCCTGCGCGCCGGCCAGACGGAGATCGGCTACTACGCACTCGACCTGACCGAGGCCAACAAGGGCAAGCCGCTTGAGCCGGTTCGCGTCACGATGAGCGCGGACAAGAAGACGGTGACCGTCGACCAGTACACAAGGGGACTGCCGCCGACACAGATTCCGGTGGGCGGGGGCACGGTCGATTTCGATCAGCGGTTTGCGAAACGCGCCAAATGCGGCCCCTTCCAGTCGCAGGACCCGAACTTCGGGAATTGATGCGACGCTAGCCGCGCGCGAATCCGCCGCGGAGCGTGCCGTTTCAAGGGGCGGCGTCCCCTTGCTGGCGCATGCCTAATCTCTCGGCAATGTGGCTTGACCCGGAGGCAAATGCCGACGAAGTTCCGCCTGCCGTGGTAATTTCTTCTGAATTTTCCCCTGAAGTCGCTACGTTCATTCCCGACTCGCGCCGGGCATGGCTGCGCCTTGTCGTGGCCGTGGTGATCGGCTCGCTCGGCAGCGTCGGCATGTGGTCGGTCGTGGTGGCGCTGCCGGTGGTGCAGACCGACTTCGGCGCGACGCGCGGAACGGCCTCGCTCGCCTTCACCATGGTGATGCTCGGCTTCGGCCTCGGCCAGGTCGTGACCGGCAAGATCAGCGACCGCTACGGCATCGTCGCGGCGATCGGCGCCGGGATCGGCATCCTCGGCCTCGGCTATGTCGGCGCCGGCTACGCGCCGTCGATCTGGGCCTTCATCCTGCTGCATTTCGCCATCGGCCTGTCGTCTGCGGCGACCTTCGGCCCGTTGATGGCGGAGGCGTCGCACTGGTTCGAGCGCTACCGCGGCCTCGCGGTCGCGATCGCCGCGAGCGGCAATTACGTCGGCGGTACGGTGTGGCCGCCGCTGGTCAATTTCGGCATGCAGAGTGTCGGCTGGCGCACCACCCATATTGCAATCGGCATCTTCACCGCGATCTCGATGCTGCTCGCACTCATGGTGCTGCGCGTGTTGATGGGCGCAGCGACCAGGCGCAGCCATGGCAACGCGGCACCGCCCCGGGTCGACCTCAAGCTTTCCACCAACGCGCTGACCGCGATCCTGTCGCTCGCGTCGATTTCCTGCTGCGTGGCGATGTCGATGCCGCAGGTCCATATCGTCGCCTATTGCGGCGATCTCGGCTACGGCGTGGCGCGCGGCGCCGAGATGCTGTCGCTGATGCTCGGCTTCGGCATCATCAGCCGGATCGGCTCCGGCTTCCTCGCCGACCGGATCGGCGGTATCCGCACCCTGCTGATCGGCTCGATCGCGCAAGGCGCGGCGCTGTTGTTCTATCTGTTCTTCGACAGCCTGACCTCGCTCTACATCATCTCGGCGATGTTCGGCCTGTTCCAGGGCGGCATCGTGCCGAGCTACGCGATCATCGTGCGCGAGGCGATGCCGGCGTCGGAGGCCGCGACGCGGATCGGCATCGTGATCTTCGCCTCGGTGTTCGGTATGTCCTTTGGCGGCTGGATCTCGGGCGTGATCTTCGACGCCACCGGCTCCTATGCCGCCGCCTTCGCCAACGGCCTCGCCTGGAACCTGCTCAATGTCAGCATCATCCTGCTGCTCATGATGCGGGCGCGGCAGCGGGTGGCGCTGGCGTAATTTTCGATCACACCGCCTGGCCGGCCTTGAGCAATGAGCAGCCGGTGATCTTCAGGCTGCCGTCGGCCTGCCGCTCCAGCGTGTAGAGCGCCTCCCACGCCTCGCCATTGGCATCGACGATGTGGACGCGCTGCGCGATCCGGTCGCCGTCGCTGCGCGCCTCGCCGAACTCGAAGCTTCTGTGCCGATAGACCGGCGCGTATTGGTTCTGCACCATCGACATGAAGATGTCGGCTTGCGGAAAGATCTGCCGGATCGCCGGTGCGGCATGCGAATAGGCCGCCGCGGCGTCGTCGCGGCCGAACGCCTGCTCCTGCGCGCGGATCACGGCCTGCGCGGCGCCGACGTCGTCGGCCGCTGCGGGAGCGAGCGAGCCGAGCAGAATAGCGACGAACATCAGGATGATGCGCATGCGGTGGCACCGTCGACAGTCGGACCTTCCAGCCGCCGCAAGGCTACTCCCCCACGACCACGGCGGCAACGGAGCAGGGCGCATTCGGCGGCTGGCTCCGAACGACCGAGCAGTGCGATGTTAGTTGACGCGCCGATGGTGCCGCAGCGCCTCGGCAGTCGGGCATCCGGCGTGCCGTGCATGACGCGTTGCGAATGGCTGCTCGATGGTGACGATCTGGCAACCGTATTGCGCCGAAACCTCGGCGATGACGTTCGACACCGCGTCGTCGATCCGCGAGCCGGGCAGATGCGCGACGATCAGGTCGCCGATGCTGAGCCGCTTGCGGACGCGCAGGTCGTTGTCGATGCGGTAACTGAACAGGGCATGGATCACGCCGCGGCGATCGCGAATCGCGATAAGCCCGGTCTCGGGCGAGCTGCCGCGGCAGCGCCGGCGCACGAACCGCAGCCATTGATCCGTGGTAATACTGGCATCATGCATGAACACCAGCGGATAGGCCACGATCGCATGCTGATGGTCGATCGGAAGTGCCTGGAATTGCTCGTTCATCGCCGGATTCCCCGATGATGGCGAAACTGCTGGGGAAAGCGCGGCGCAGCATTGATCTGCATCAATGCCGCCGGCGGTTGATCCAGATCAAATCGGGGTTGATAGTGTCAAGCACCTAACCAAGCGGACACCCGAAGCCATGACCATTGCCGAGCCACTGCAGGATTCCTGTGCAGGCGCGACGCGTTCCGACTGCAGGCACGGCCGCGCCACGAATGGCTGCGAAGACTGCAAGGTCAGGCTGTTCAGCGTCTGCGCTGCGCTGGAGCCGTCCGAGCTCGAGGAGCTCGACCGGATCAGCCAGGCAAAGCAGGTTCCGGCGCGAACGACGCTGTTCGAGCAGAGTGCGCTGGCGGGGAGCGTGTTCAATGTCACCGAGGGGGTCGTGCGGCTTTACAAATCATTGCTCGACGGCCGGCGCCAGATCGTGGGTTTCGCGCTGCCGGGCGACTTCCTCGGACTTGCGCTGCAGGACCGCTACGGCGTCACCGCGGAGGCGGTCAACGACGTCGCGGTTTGCCGTTTCGTGCGATCGGCGTTCCTCGCCTATGTCGACGGCAAGCCGCATCTGCTGCGCCGCCTGCATGAGTTCGCGGGGCACGAGTTGAGCCTGGCGCAGGACCAGATGTTGCTGCTCGGACGGCGCAGTGCCGAGGAAAAGATCGCTGCATTCTTGCTCAACATGCAGACGCGATACGCCCGGATCGGAAGCGTGTCCGTCACCGTGCCGCTGCCGATGAGCCGGCAAGACATCGCCGACTATCTCGGTCTCACCATCGAGACGGTGAGCCGCACGCTGACCCGCCTTGCGCGCGAGAAGGTGGTGTTGATCGTGCCTGATGGCGTGCGGCTGCTCGACCTCGAACGGCTCAAGCTGAGCGGCGCGAGCTGACGCTTCGGCGTCGGCTTTTTGATCCAGCACAAGGCGATGCGCGCGCAGGCGCGCTAGGTCTCTCCATCACATGCAGGAGACGACCCATGCCTCTCGACACCATCCTCGTCATGATCGCAGTCACAGCGATGTTCGCCACCATTGCCGCCGTTATTGCCTGGGGCGACCGGCAGACGCGCGATCTGTGATACTGTCGTGTGACCAGAGCCATTCCGGTCCGATTGAATCGGAACGGGTCTCTGGATCGTTGTCCTGACGCGTTTTCGTCACGCGAACCGGTATCCACTTCGCCTGAAGACGCTCTATCTGATCGAGCCCTTGAAATTATCGATGTCCGACGAGGGGCGGGCGGGAAACATCCGCGCGGTCGAGGAATTGTCGAGCCGGCGCTTGCATTTCGCTTCGTCGGCGTCCTTGTTCTCGGTGCCGTCCTTGTTCGAGTAGCGCTTCTTCGCGAACAGACCGTCCTGCCGGTTGACGATCAGCATGGAGTGATCGCGCTCGAGCGTGTCCGGGTTCTTGCGCTGCTCGTCGGAGCGGAATGTGCCGCCGACGATCTTGCCCGTCATCTCGTAGTCGCAGCCGGCCTTCCAGTCGCCCTGGTCCCACTTCCATCCCGTCGCCTTCACGGCGCCGTTGCTCTCGGTGGTGATCTTGATGATGGCGTTATGGGCGAGCCAGATGCCGGCAAGCCCGCTGCGCTTGTCGTCAAAGCCTTCGAGCAGCGCCAGGCGTTCGCGCTGCAATCCGTCGACGTGGTCGCGGGCATCGAGGGTGAAGTGAAACTGGGAGCTCTGCTTGTTCCAGGCCGGGTGCAGGAATTCCGGATATTGCTGCGCCTGGCTCTTCACCCAGTTGCGCTGGTCGTCGATCAGCGCGCGCCGCGTCGCCTCGTCGAGGTGCGGCTGCAATGCCTTCCAGGCGCGGTTCAGCCGCCGGTCGTTGTCGGCCAGATCAGGGTCGGCGCAGATTTCCTCGTCGGTCGCCGTCTCCGGCCTGGTGCAGTCGAAGGTCGGGACGACGAAGGCGGTGTCCGCACTGTCGGATGCCGTATCCTTGCCGGCGGCAAAATAGCTGCCGGTGACCTGCCACATCGACGAGCAGTCGGCGAAGCCGTGCCACTCCTCGTCATCGATGGTGCCGACGATCCGCAAGGTCTCGCCCTGGCGGCGGAGTTTGACTGACGGCGGCCTGGCGGCAGGGGCCGCTGCGTCGGCTTTCGGCTTGTCGGCCGCCGTGTCCGTATTGATCACCACGGTGCCGGCGAGCCAGCCACTCCCCGAAGGCTTCAGGTCGGCGGTGAGCTTGCAGCTTCGCCTGCGGTCGCCGCCATAGTCGCCGCGCAGATCGGCGGCGAGGCGATAGGCACCGCCGTCGGCCGGCGTCAGCGTGATGTTGCCGAAGGCATTGACCCAGTTGCCGGCGATGCCGGAACGGCCGGATGCCATTCCCTCAAGCGCGGCGGCGCGGCGCCGCAGGGTTTGCGCAAAACGCTCCTTCAATTCGTCCGCGTCGCTATCGGCCAGCACCTCGGCGGCGTCGATGATCATCTCGTTGAACCAGGCCTGGTCGCGCTTCAAGAGCGGCTTGATGTTCGCCGGCATCTTGCCGAGCGCCACGTCGAACGCCCCGTCGATCTGCGTCACCAGCCTGTCGGTGCCGGCCTTCCTGCAGTCCGCGATCTTGATCGTGCCGTCGCCGCCATCGCCGCACAGCCTGATCGCGGTCGGCCCGCTGCTTGATGCCAGCAGATCATCGTCCAACGCAACGGACGGGCCGGATGCAAGGACCGCGATGGCCGCGACGGCGGCCGCAAGCCGTGGAGAGCAAGGCATCAACGTCACCCGCACGGCCGCGCCATGCGGCCCCTGCGGCTTGGGTCGCCCGCCGCGCGCGCCGGGTTCAAAATGTCGGCGGCGTGCAGGCCGAGATCACTTCGCACGGCTTGGCGCCGATGCAGCGGAAGCGGTGCGGGCGGCGGCTTTCGAAGTAATAGGCGTCGCCGGCGTTGAGCACCCGCCGCTCGTCGTCGACCGTGACCTCGAGCCGGCCCGAGACCACAATGCCGCCTTCCTCGCCCTCATGCACCAGCGGCACCCGGCCGGTGTCGCTGCCGGGCTCGTAGCGCTCCTTCAGGATCTGCAACGCCCGGCCGAACAGGCTGTCGCCGATTTGCAGGTAGGAGATCGGCTTCTTGCCGATCTCGGTCAGCTCGTCGGCGCGATAGAACGCCTTGCGCGGCCGCTCCGGCTCGATCGCGAAGAATTCGGCAAGCCCCATCGGGATCCCGTCGAGGATGCGCTTGAGGGCGCCGACCGACGGGTTCATCTGGTTGGATTCGATCAGCGAAATCGTCGAATTGGTCACGCCGGAGCGCTTGGCGAGCTCGCGCTGCGACAGCTTGTGCCGCGCGCGGATGAATCGAAGCCGACCGCCGATGTCGACGCTCATGGCAGTCCCCTTGGCAAATCCCTGTTGCAGGTGTTGCGGATCGAACAAATCTTGGCAGACCGCCTCAACAAGATCAATGGCTTGCGGTGCAGCAGAAAAGGACTTGTTGAGTGCCTGGAAGAGTGGTCCGACTAGCATCAGTCAGCAATGGAGCGCCGCCGTGACCGTTCATCAGATTCCGAACACCATCAAGACCGACTCGTTTTGGATGCCGTTCACGGCCAACCGGCAGTTCAAGAAGGCGCCGCGGCTGTTCTCCTCCGCCAAGGGCATGTACTACACCTCGGTCGACGGCCGGCAGGTGATCGACGGCTCAGCCGGCCTGTGGTGCGTCAACGCCGGCCACGGCCGCCCGCAGATCGCGGCCGCGGTCGAGCGGCAGCTGTCGACGCTGGACTTCGCGCCCTCGTTCAACATGGGCCACCCCTTGGCGTTCGATTTCGCCGAGCGGCTCGCCGAGATCGCCCCGAAGGGGCTGGATCGCGTCTTCTTCACCAATTCGGGCTCTGAATCGGTCGATACCGCGCTGAAGATCGCGCTGGCCTATCATCGTGCCGCCGGCCAGCCGAGCCGCACCCGTTTGATCGGCCGCGAGCGCGGCTATCACGGCGTCGGCTTCGGCGGCATGTCGGTCGGCGGCATGGTCGCCAACCGCCGCCAGTTCGCGACCCATCTGCCCGGCGTCGACCACATCCGTCATACCCACGATCTCGCCCGCAACGCCTTCGCCAAGGATCAGCCGGAGCACGGCGCCGAGCTCGCCGACGATGTCGAGCGGATGGTGGCGCTGCATGGCGCCGACACCATCGCGGCGGTGATCGTCGAGCCGGTGCCGGGCTCGACCGCGGTGCTGCCGGCGCCGAAGGGTTATCTGCAGCGGCTGCGCGAGCTCTGCACCAAGCACGGCATCCTGCTGATCTTCGACGAGGTCATCACCGGCTTCGGCCGCCTCGGCACCCCGTTCGCCGCCAACTTCTACGGCGTGACGCCCGATATGATGACAACCGCGAAGGGCATCACCAACGGCACCGTGCCGTGCGGCGCTGTGTTCACCAGCCGCCAGATCCACGACGGGCTGATGGTTGGCCCGGACAACGCCATGGAGCTGTTCCACGGCTACACCTATTCGGCGCATCCGGTGGCCTGCGCGGCGGGTCTTGCCACGCTCGACATCTACAAGGACGAGGCTCTGCTGACCCGCGGCGCCTCGCTCGCCGACTACTGGCGCGATGCGCTGCATTCGCTGAAGGGCCTGCCGAACGTGGTCGACATCCGCAACCAGGGCCTGATGGGCGCGGTCGAAGTCGCGCCGCGCGATGGTGCCGTCGGCGCGCGCGGCTACGACATCATGGTCGATTGCTTCAACCGCGGCCTCTACTTCCGCATGAGCGGCGACTCGCTGGCGTTGTCGCCGCCCTTGATCGTCGAGAAGTCGCACATCGACGACATCGTCTCGATCCTCGGCGACTCCATCAAGCGCGTGGCCTGATAATTGCTAGCTATATTTTAGCTGGCTCTACAAATTGCTGTCGCCGTTGCGAAGCAGAGTGGTTTCGCAGCGGCGATTGCGTTTTCGCTGCAGGATGTGAAGAAAAGTGAAGGTCCTTGTTCTCGGCAGTGGCGTGATCGGCGTCACCTCTGCCTATTACCTTGCGCGCGCAGGCCACGAGGTCACGGTGATCGACCGTCAGCCGAAGCCCGCGCTGGAAACCTCCTTTGCCAATGCCGGCGAAGTGTCGCCGGGCTACTCATCGCCCTGGGCCGGCCCCGGCGTGCCGGTCAAGGCGGTGAAGTGGCTGTTGATGAAGCACGGCCCGCTGGTGATCCGCCCCAAGCTCGATCCCGTGATGTGGCTGTGGCTTTTGAAGATGCTGCGCAACTGCACGACGGCGCGCTACGCGGTGAACAAGAGCCGGATGATCCCGATCGCGGAATACAGCCGCGACTGCCTGCAGGCGCTGCGTAGCGAGATCGGCATCCGCTATGACGAGCGTGCGCGCGGCACGCTGCAGCTGTTTCGCGAGCAAGCGCAGCTCGATCACACCGGCGACGACATCGCGGTGCTGAAGCAGTACGGCGTGCCGTTCGAGGTGCTCGGCCGCGAGGGCTGCATCGCCGCCGAGCCTGCGCTGGCCGGCGTGAAGGAAAAGTTCGCCGGCGGGCTGCGGCTGCCGCATGACGAGACCGGCGACTGCCACATGTTCACGCAGGCCCTGGCGCTGGAAGCCGAGAAGCTCGGCGTGCGCTTCAACTTCAATGTCGGCATCGACGGACTGAATGCGGACACGACCCGGATCACCGGCGTCGCGACCAGCGCCGGGATGATGACGGCGGACGCCTATGTGCTGGCGCTCGGCAGCTACTCGCCGATCCTGCTGCGGCCGCTCGGCATCTCGCTGCCGGTCTATCCGGTGAAGGGCTATTCGATCACCGTTCCGATCAAGGACGCGACCGGCGCGCCTGAATCGACCGTGATGGACGAGAGCTACAAGGTCGCGATCACCCGGCTCGGCGATCGCATCCGGGTCGGCGGCACCGCCGAGATCTCGGGCTATTCGACCAAGCTCTACGCCGCGCGGCGCGCGACGCTGGATCATTCGCTGACCGACCTGTTTCCGCGCGGCGGCGACCTTCCCAGGGCCACCTTCTGGTGCGGGCTGCGCCCGATGACGCCGGACGGCCCGCCGGTGATCGGCGCGACGCGCTTCGCCAATCTGCATCTCAACACCGGCCACGGCACGCTCGGCTGGACCATGGCTTGCGGCTCGGGCCGCGTGCTGGCCGACATGCTCTCGGGGAAGAAGCCCGAGATCGACACCAAAGAGCTGTCGATCAAGCGCTACGATGTCAGGTTCGGCTAGCTCGTTTCGAGCGAAGTTTCGTAGCCCGGATGAGCGCAAGCGATATCCGGGTCTTTGTCCCGCATGTCGCTTTCGCTCATGCGGGCTACGCGGCTTCGGTTCTGATTCAATCAGAACCGAGAATGCTCTAGCGGCTTGATCGAAGGAACGCGCCAATGCCGATGCAGCGGATGCCTGCCGACTACGAGATATCAGCCGATCCGCACCGCCTGGACGTCGAGGTCATTCACACGTTTCTGGCGAAGGATAGCTATTGGGCGCGGGGCATTCCGGGATCGACCGTGGAGCGGGCAATCGACAACTCGATCTGCTTTGGCGTCTATCATCGCGCCGCACAGGTTGGCTTCGCGCGTATCGTCACCGACAGGTCGACCTTCGCATTGCTTGCCGACGTGTTCATCCTCGAGGCGCATCGCGGCAAGCGATTGTCGAAATGGCTGGTGCGTTGCGTTGTCGAGCATGAAGACCTGCAGGGCCTGAGGCGCTTCCTGCTCGCGACCTCGGACGCCCATGGACTGTACCGTCAATTCGGGTTCGAAGCGCTCGGCAACCCGTCGCGCTTCATGGAGATCGTCCGGCCGGATATCTACCGGTCGGCTTGACCGCCCCGCCAGGGCGGTTGCGATCGCGGGTTCGCTTCCACTCCGGGGCTATTCGGCGGCGTTCTTCACGGGCGGTTCGACATCGTCGTCTCGCTTCGTTGCCGTCCAGTTCGACAGCGCGTTCGAGAATCGGTCGAGATAGAGATACACGACCGGCGTCGTGAACAGCGTGAGCGCCTGGCTTACGATCAGGCCCCCGACCATCGCATAGCCGAGCGGCTGACGGATTTCCGATCCCGTTCCGGTGCCCAGCATCAGCGGGACGCCGCCGAGCAGCGCCGCCATCGTCGTCATCATGATCGGGCGGAAGCGCAGCAGGGCCGCTTTCCGGATCGATTCACGCGGCGATAGGTGCTCGTCCCGTTCGGCGGTGATCGCGAAGTCGACCATCATGATACCGTTCTTCTTCACGATCCCGATCAGGAGGATGATGCCGATCAGCGCGATCAGGCTGAAATCGAACCCGAACGCCATCAGGATTGCCAGCGCGCCGACCCCGGCCGATGGCAGCGTGGACAGGATCGTGAGCGGATGGATGTAGCTTTCATAGAGCACGCCGAGGATCAGGTAGACCACGACCAGCGCGGCCAGGATCAGCAGCGGCACCGAGCTCAATGATTGCTGGAAGGCCTGCGCGGTGCCCTGGAAACTCGAGCTGAGCGTGGCCGGAGCGCCGAGATCGGCGACGGCGCTCTGGATCGCGTCGGTGGCCTGGCCGAGCGCCACCCCTTGCGCGAGGTTGAAGCTGATCGTGGTCGCAGGAAACTGCCCCTGGTGCGCGATCGCGAGCGGGCGCACCGGAATCGTGGTCCACTTGCAGAACACGGAGAGCGGTACCTCGTCCCCCGTGGTCGGCGACTTGATGTAGATCTTGTTGAGCGTGTCGAGCTTGCCCTGCAATTCCGGGAGGATCTCCAGGATGACGTGGTAGCTGTTGAGCTGGGTGAAGTATTGGGTCACCTGGCGCTGGCCGAACGCGTCGTACAGCGTGTCGTCGATCAGTTGCGGCTGGATGCCGAAGCGCGACGCGGTGTCGCGATCGATGGTCAGCGTCAGCGTCGTTCCCTCGGTCTGCTGGTCGGTGGCGACGTCGCGCAGTTCCGGCAGCGTCTTCATCCTGGCCAGAATCTTCGGCGCCCATTCGTTCAGCTCGTCGAGCTTTGCATCCTGCAGCGTGTATTCGAACTGGGTCCGCGTGGCGCGGCCGCCCAGCCGGACGTCCTGGGACGCCTGCATGTAGAGGCGCGCGCCCTCGACCGCCTCGAGCTTCGGCCGCAGCCGTTCGATGATCTGCTGCGCGCTCGCGTCGCGCTCCTCGCGCGGCTTCAGCGTGATGTACATGCGACCCGAATTGAGCGCGGTACCGCCGCCGCCGATGAACTCGGCCATGCTGTCGACCGCGGGATCAGCCCGGACGATGCTGCTGAGTTCTTCCTGATGCCGCTTCATGTCGGTAAACGAGATATCTTGCGCCATCTGCGACACGGCGATCAGGAAGCCGTTGTCCTGTTGCGGGAAGAATCCCTTGGGAATGATCACGAACAAATAGACCGACAGTGCCACCGTCGCGAAGAAGATGCATAGCGTGGTGCGGCTCCAGCGCAGCGCCAGATCAAGGCCGCGTTGATAGCCATTCAGCATCCTGTCGAATGCCGCTTCGCTCCATTGGTAGAGCCGGCCGTGCCTCGTTTCGGCACGCGCGCGCAGGAAGCGCGATGCCATCATCGGCGTCAACGTCAGCGACACCACCAGTGAGACGAAGATCGCCATTGCCAGGGTCACCGCGAACTCGCGGAACAGCCGGCCGATCACGCCGCCCATCAGGAGCAGAGGGATCAGCACCGCGACCAGTGAGATGCTGATCGACAGGATGGTAAATCCGATCTCGCCGGCACCTTGCAGTGCCGCGGCGAGCGGCCGTTCGCCCTGCTCGACATATCGCGTGATGTTTTCCAGCATGACGATGGCGTCGTCGACCACGAAGCCGACCGCAATCGTCAGGGACATCAGCGAAAGGTTGTCGAGCGTATAGCCGAATACCCACATCAGCGCGCAGGCGCCGAGCAGCGCGAGCGGTACCGTGACGGCCGGAATCACCGTGGCCCAGAAGCTGCGCAGGAACAGGAAGATTACCATCACGACCAGAACGATGGTGATGAGCAGCGTGATCTGAACGTCCTCGACGGCGGCGCGGATGGTCAATGTCCGGTCGCTGATGATCTTGATCTTGATGGCGGGCGGAATGGCGGCAATAAGTCTCGGAAGTTGCTCCTTGATCCTGTCAACCGTTCCGATCACATTGGCGCCGGGCTGCTTGAAGATGACGAGGAACACGCCGCGTTGGCCATCCGCCCAGGCGGCCTGTTTCATATCTTCCGGCGCGGCGACCGCTTGGCCGATGTCGCGAATCCGCAACGGGCCGCCGTTGCGGTAGGCGACGATGACGTCATTCCAATCCTTGGCATCCGGGAGCTGATCGTTGGCGTAGATCGTGTAGGCGCGGCTGGCGCCGTCGATGTTACCCTTCGGACTGTCCGTCGTCGTGATGGCGATCTGGCTGCGGATATCTTCTAGCGAGAGCCTCTTGGCGACCAGCTTGGCGGGATCGATCTGCACGCGTATGGCGGGCTTCTGCTGCCCTCCGATGAACACCTGGGCGACGCCCGAAATCTGGCTGATTTGCTGCCCGAGCTGGGCGTCGACCGCATCGCTCACCCTGATGAGCGGCAGGGTGTCCGAGGTCGCCGACAATATGAGGATGGGCGAGTCCGCCGGGTTGACCTTGCGGTAGATCGGGGGCGTCGGCAGATTCTTGGGCAACTGACCGCCTGCGGCATTGATCGCCGCCTGAACATCGTTGGCGGCGCCGTCGATGTTGCGGTTCAGATCAAACTGGATGGTGACCGCGGTCGACCCGAGCGAACTCGTCGAGGTCATCTGGGCAATGCCGGGAATCTGCGCGAATTGCCGCTCCAGCGGCTGCGCGACGGAGGACGCCATGGTTTCGGGGCTGGCGCCGGGCAGGCTTGCGGAGATCTGGATGGTCGGAAAATCGACCTGCGGCAGCGGCGCGACCGGCAGCAGCGGATAGGCGACCAGGCCGACGAACAGAATGCCGGCCATCAGCAGCGAGGTGCCGATCGGGTAGCGGATAAACGGAGATGAGATGCTCTCGCTCATTTCTGCAATCCAAATGAACGGCAGGCGCATCTTTTCCCGGATATCGGGAGTCGTCCTCGAAAGCTCGAGCGCGAACGCGCGTTTTCCTCGCCATGGCCAATCGGCAGATCGTGGAGTTTGCCTCCGCGTCTACCTGTTTTTTGCCAGCATAATCATTCCGGGGCACGCCGCGCGAATGGAAACGTCGGATCGGCCATTCGACGTTCGTTCAATGGCCGGAATTCGCGTGCCGTTATCGCCGTTTGGGAAGCGTCAAACATGTCCCCTGGCGCAGAATATATCGTGGGACGATATATTATTGCACGCGCGGTCGGCCCGACGCCGCGAGGGGCGTCATGATTGTTCAGGCGCGGCTCGTCCGGTGCAACGTGCTCGTGCGGCGGTCCTAGGCGATGTCGAACTCGTCCTGCATCCTGGTCACGATGTCGCGAAGCTCTTTTTCCTTCGCCTCGTCCAGCGCCGTCTCGCGGGTGCCGCCGAGATCCCAGCTCGGCGTATAGCCCTTGAGCCGGATCAGCTTCAGGCCAGTGACACCGGATCGTCTTTCCAGCTCGGCCGTGATCTCGTGCTGCATTTGAAGCGTCTTCATCGCGCATCTCCGGGAACGCTATCCCGCTCAACAGGACAGCCAGCATCATGTTCCTCGCGAGCCCGCGCCGGATGTGTGTCCCGCCGTGCGGGAACGTGCGCCGTGCGGTCCACGTTGCTTCCGGTCGAACCAGGAAAGGATATCACATGAAGAAACTGGCAACGATCGGATTGGCTGCGGCCATGATACTGTCGACATCGCACGCCTTCGCGCAGGGTGGCGGCGGTGGTGGGGGCGGCGCCGGTGGCGGATCGGCCGGAGGCGCGAGTGCAGGCGCGGGGCCTGGAAGCTCCGGCGCAGGAACCGGCACCGGCGGCACCACCGGGATGGGAACAGGCTCGGGAATGAGCAATCCGCCCGGCAGCACGACCGGGAACATGAACAACCCAGGCACCTCGACGCCGAACTACTGGACCGACCCAAACAACAATTCGGCGACCGGGACTGGGACATCGAACCTGCCCGGCAACAACAGCGGAACGCGGACCAATCCGCGATGATCCGAAAGCCCCGCCTCAGCGCGGGGCTTTTCGTTACGCCCCCGATCGCGAAGACCAACAATGGACGTAGCGACAAAGCGCCAAAGGTGATCCATATTGCGCTAAGATTGACGTTTATCGAGCACGTAATGAAGCTCCTGCTATTGGCAAGAAAGGAGTATTGGCATGACGTTGCGCAATCTCTCTTATAGCCTCCTAATCTCTTTATTATTTGATTATTTGCATTTGGCGTAGAGATCGCTGTCTCGCGGGCCGCAGATGCACCGAAGGACAACAAGGGATACACAACGAGCAAGACGACAGTCGTCGAACTGGGCCCCGAATTTCCAGGCATGGAAGGTCGGCAACTGAGGCTCCGTTTGCTCACAATCGAGCCGGGAGGCCACATCGGCCTGCACGATCACAAGGAACGGCCTGCCGTCGTATATTTCTTGCAGGGAACCGACACCGTCATTCGGGACGACGGCACCTCTCAGACCTTCAAGGCTGGGGATGCGACGGGCGAACCTGGAACGACAATTCATTGGCACCGCAATGATGGCAAGGATGCCGTCATCTTCGTCACGGCTGATATCTTCAAACCAAAGAACTGAGGCGATCGGCAGAACCGGCGATTGTATCAGACCGCTGTTGGCCGGTAGCTATGCCTTGCGCGGGGCTTTTCGTGCGGTCTTGTTCGCAGGCTTTGCCGCGGAGGCCGCCTTGTCTGCCGGCTGCACCCGCAGCCCGTCCACGAATACGTCCAACAGCCTGAGCGCGGTGGTCTGCCAGCCGGGCTGGTCGTGCATGTAGCACATGCCGATCAGCGCGCGCAGCACGTCCTCGGCGCTGATGTCGCCACGGATCGCACCGGCCGCGACCGCGCGCGCGAGCAGGGTGCCGATCGCTTTGGTCAGGCGGTCGAACGAATAGGCGTGCAGCTCGGTCGAGCCGTGAGCGACCAGCGCCAGTGCTGCGACCATGCCCTTCTTGGTGGCAACGAATTCCACGTTAGCGCGCAGCCAGCGCCGCAGCGCCTCGACCGGCTCGGGCGCGCATTGCAGTTGCTCGGCCAGATCGCCGAGCTGCTCGACCTCGCGGCGGTAGACCGCCTCATAGAGCGCTTCGCGCGTTGGGAAGTGGCGATAGAGCGTGCCGATGCCGACGCCGGCATGGCGCGCCACCGCCTCGAGACTCGCCTCGCTGCCGCCGGCCGAGAACACGGCCTTGGCCGCTTCCAGCACGCGCTCGCGATTGCGCACGGCGTCGGCGCGGGGCTTGCGTGCAATTTCTGGTGATCGACCGGCCATTAGTTTTTCATCGGCTTTTTCTTTTCACCCTCCCTTGTAAACGGAGGATGCCTCCGTATATGGCGACCAGCACCGGACCTGACAAGGCGCGCCGATCCTGCATCGGCGGCCACGGGCTTCCGTTGCCTCGATTCAACCCGACCATACACGGATCGGAGCCCTGCATGAATCTCCCACTCAGCCTCACCATCAACGGTGTCCGCCGGGAAATTGCCCTCGACGACCCCCGCGTTACCCTGCTCGACCTGTTGCGCGAGCGCCTCGACCTCACCGGTACCAAGAAGGGATGCGACCGCGGCCAGTGCGGCGCGTGCACCGTCCTGGTCGACGGTCGCCGCATCAATTCCTGCCTCGCGCTTGCCGTCAGCCATGACGGCGCCGAGATCACAACCATCGAAGGCGTCGCGCGCGGCGACCAGCTGCATCCGGTGCAGGCCGCCTTCATCGCCCATGACGGCTTCCAGTGCGGCTTCTGCACGCCGGGCCAGATCATGAGCGGCATCGGCCTGATCCAGGAAGGCCAGGCCGGCGACGATCCGGAGCGCGTGCGCGAATGCATGAGCGGCAATCTGTGCCGCTGCGGGGCCTATCAAGGAGTCACCGAGGCCGTGCTCGAGGCGCAGGCCGACATCAACGCGACCAAGCAGAGGCGCTCCGCATGATGAACTTCGATTATGTCAGGCCGGCCAGCGTCGCGGACGCGATCGCGGCGGCATCCGAGAAGGGCGCGAGCTATCTCGCCTCCGGCACCAATCTGCTCGACCTGATGAAGGGCGGCGTCAGCCGGCCGAGCCTTCTCGTCGACGTCACGTGTCTGCCGGGGCTCGACCGCATCGAGCATCTGGCCGACGGCGGCTTGCGGATCGGCGCGCTGGTGCGCAATGCCGATCTCGCGCATGACGCGGAGTTTGCGCGCGACTATCCGGCGGTCGCCGAGGCGTTGCTGTCGGGCGCGTCCGCCCAGCTGCGCAATGCCGCGACCGTCGGCGGCAACCTGATGCAGCGAACGCGCTGCGCCTATTTCTACGACGCCGGCAGCGCCTGCAACCGGCGCTGGCCGGGCGCCGGCTGCGACGCGCTGAAGGGCGAGAACCGCCTGCACGCGGTGCTCGGCTGGAGCGAGGGCTGCATCGCAACCCATCCGTCGGATTTCTGCGTGCCGCTGGTCGCGTTCGACGCCGTCGTCGAGATCGAGGGCAAGACCGGCCGGCGCGAGCTGCCGCTCGAGGCGCTGCACCGTCTGCCGGGCGAGACGCCGGAGCGTGAGACCGCGCTGGAGCGCGGCGACCTGATCGTCGCGCTGCGGCTGCCGGCCGAAGCGCAAGGCTTCTCCGGGCATGCCCGCTACATCAAGGTGCGCGAGCGCACGTCCTACGCGTTCGCGGTGGTCTCGGCCGCGGCCGGCTTGCGCATCGAGGATGGAAAGATCCGCGAGGCGCGGCTCGCGCTCGGCGGCGTCGCGGCAAAGCCGTGGCGGGCGCGCGAGGCCGAGCAAGTGCTCGCGGGCGCCGCGCCGGATGCGGCGACCTATCGCGAGGCGGCGCGCGCCGCGCTCGCGGGCGCAAAACCGTCCGGCGACAACGCCTTCAAGATCGAGCTCGCGCAACGCATCGTCGTGCGCGCGCTCACCCTTGCTGCCGCAGGCACGCCGGACCGGATTCCCGCGCTGCCGGGCTCTCCCTTCTCATCCGTTGCAGGAGCGTAACGCATGACGGCTGAACTCAATCTGACCCGCGACCCCGCCCATCTCAGGCACGGCTCGAATATCGGCCAGCCGCTGACCCGCACCGACGGCACGCTGAAGGTGACCGGCAAGGCCCGCTATGCCGCCGACAATCATCCGCCCGGCATGGTCTATGCCGTGATCGCGACCAGCTGCATCGCGCGCGGCCGCGTCACCGCGCTCGACGTCGCTGCCGCCAAGCGCCACCCCGGCGTCATCGACGTGATGACGCCGGCGCACAAGCCGGAGCTCGCCGAAGACCCCGACGCCAAGGGCAATCCGTTCGCCTTCCGCATGGAGCTGTTGCAGAGCGACGAGGTGCGCTACGCCAACCAGGCGATCGCGGTCGTGATCGCCGAGACGCTGGAGGCCGCCACCGAAGGCGCCGCGCTGCTGTCGCCGCGCTATCAGGTCGAGATCGCGCGTGTCGGTCTCGACGCCGGCGAAGCCTACGCGCCGCCGGTGGTCGGCATCGGTAATCCCGCCGAGGTCCGGCACGGCGATATCGATGCCGGCCTTGCCGCTGCGTCGAAGCGGATCGACGCAACTTACGAGACGCCCGCGCAGTACCACAACGCGATGGAGCCGCACGCGATCGTCGCGGTGTGGGACGGCGACCGCCTGTTCCTCGACACGCCGAGCCAGGGCATGGCGATGGCGCAGATGCGGATCGGCGGCCTGTTCGGCATTCCGCCCGGCAACATCCACATCAACAGCCCGTTCCTCGGCGGCGGCTTCGGCTCCAAGGGCCTGGTCTCCGGGCCGCAGGTGCTCGGCGTCATGGCGGCGAAACTGGTCGGACGTCCGGTCAAGCTGGTGCTGCGGCGGAGCCAGATGTACGGCCCGGTCGGCCATCGTCCGCAGACCCGCCAGCGCATCCGGATCGGCACTGGTGACGACGGCCTGCTGACCGCGCTCGATCATGAGGCGCGCGTCACGACGTCGAGCTTCGACGATTTCTACGAGCCTGCGGCGGACGCCTCGCATACGCTCTATGCCAGCCCGGCGATCCGCACCGCGCATGAGGCGGTGCGCGTCGACACCGGCACGCCGCTGTTCATGCGCGCGCCGGGCGAGGCCACCGGATCGATCGCGCTGGAAAGCGCGATCGACGAGGCGGCGTTCGCCTGCGGCATCGATCCCCTGGAATTCCGGCTGAAGAACTACGCCGAGGTCGAGCCGACCACCGGCAAGCCGTTTTCCTCCAAGGCGCTGCGGCAGTGCTACGCCAAGGCCGCCGAGCGTTTCGGCTGGGCGGGGCGGCCGCTGCAGCCAACGCAGATGCGCGACGAGAACGGCTTTCTGATCGGCTGGGGCATGGGCACCGCGACATTCCCGGCGCTGATGTTCCAGGGCAATGCGCGCGCCGTGATCCGCGCCGACGGACGCGGCGTGATGGAGAGCGGCGCGCATGACATGGGGCAGGGCGCCTGGACTGCGCTCACGCAAATCTCGGCCGACGCGCTGGCGCTCGATCTCGAGCAGATCTCGTTTCTGTCGGGTACGTCGGACCTGCCGGATGCCGGCATCGCCGGCGGCTCCGCGCACACCGCAACGGTCGGTGCCGCGATCCACAATGCCGGCGCGGCGGTGATCGCAAAGCTCGCCGAGCTTGCGACCTTCGACCAGCGCTCGCCGCTGTTCGGCGCCGGCAATGCCGGCGTGGTGGCGCGGGCCGGGCGGCTCCATCGCCGCGACGATGATGCGCGCAGCGAAAGCTACGCCGAGATCCTGGCGCGCGCCGGCGTTGCCGAGGTCGAGGCCTCTGGCGCGGGTGCGGCCGATCCGGCGGCGCAATCGCAATATGCGATGCACGCGCATGGCGCTGTCTTTGCCGAGGTGAAGGTCGATCCGGATCTCGGCCAGATCCGCGCCACGCGGCTGGTCGGCGCGTTCGCCGCAGGGCGTATCATCAATCCGTTGATGGTGCGGAGCCAGCTGCGCGGCGGCATGATCTGGGGCCTCTCGTTCGCGCTGCACGAGGAGGCGGTGATGGACAAGCGGTCCGGCCGCATTCTGAATGCGAACCTTGCCGAATATCATGTGCCCGTGAATGCCGACGTGCCGCCGATGGAGGTGATCACGGTCGACGAGCACGATCCCCATGTGAACCCGCTCGGCATCAAGGGCGTCGGCGAGATCGGCATCACCGGCAGCGCCGGCGCCGTCGCCAACGCAGTCTTCCACGCCACCGGCATCCGCGTGCGGAATTTCCCGATCAAGATCGAGGAAGTGGTGATGGGGTTGAAGTGATGCGGCTCGATAGGATCACGGTGTAACCATCATCGTCGTCCCGGCGAAAGCCGGGACCCATAACCACAGGGTCGTGTTGTTTAACAAGGCTGCGGCCCCAGCGTCGTGCAATCACTCATATTCGTGGTAATGGGTCCCGGCCCCCGTGCGCAATTGCGCACCAGGCCGGGACGACGCTGGATGGTTTTCGCCGGGACGACGGCGGAGGGAGATGGGCCGTCACCCCGCCGCCGTCACGCAATTCACCCACAGCACCACGGCCTTCGCATCCCGTGCCGGATTGGAGAACCGGTGCGGCCTTCGGCTCGCGAATCTGAAACTGTCGCCCTGCTTCAGCGTCCAGGTCTCCGTGTCCACCGTCAGCGTCATCTCGCCCTGGAGCACGAGGCCGGCCTCTTCGCCGTCATGGGTATAGAACTCGTCGCCGGTGTTGCCGCCGGGTTCGAGATGCACCAGGAACAGGTTGAGCCGGCTCTCGCTGCCGGCCGGGCTCAGCAGCTGCTTTGAAATTCCCGTGCGCCACAGCTTCAGCTCGGCGCGCTGCACCTCGCGGGTCACGATGCCGCTGGCGCCGTCATCCCTGGGCGTCGCGCCGAACAGCGCAGCGATGCCGACGCCGAGCACGTCGGCCAATGTCGCCAGCACGCGCAGCGAGGGCGACGACAGGCCGCGCTCGATCTGGCTGATGAAGCCGATCGACAAGTCGGTGCGCGCGGCGACCACCTCCAGCGACATTTCCTTGCTGCGGCGCAGGTCGCGGATGCGGCGTCCGACCGCGAGATCCATCGCGGGCTCGGCCGGCTTGCTGGCCGGTTTCTTGACCGGTTTCCTGGCCGCGCGGCCTGCCGTTGCGGGCTTCGCTGCCGCGCCTTTACGCATTCTCTTGCCGCCGCTCACGTCAATCCGCTTCCTTCATGTGCATGAAAACCGCTTGCATTGGCCGCGGTTTCGTGACCACAATTTCATATTGGTGAAAATAGGCCGGAACGGCGTCGACCGCAACCAAAAGCCCGAAACGCGCGGGCGATGCGGCGCCAAGGCCAGCTTCGGGAGGTGTTGCGATGTCGTTTCAGCGTCTCGTCCAGGCCGCGGTGGCGGCGCTCGCCCTTGCCTTGACCGCGCCGTCAGGGGCGCAGCAGGTGCTCAAGGTCGGCTCGACCCCGACCGGCATTCCCTTCACCTTCCTCGACACCAAGACCAACTCGATCCAGGGCATCATGGTTGATCTCGCCACCGAGATCGGCAAGGACGCCGGCTTTGCCGTGCAGATCGAGCCGATGCAGTTCTCGGCGCTGATCCCCTCGCTGACCGCGAACAAGATCGACATCATCGCAGCCGCGATGTTCGCCACCGCCGCGCGCAAGGAGGTGATCGACTTCTCCGAGCCGGTCTACACCTATGGTGAAGGTTTGGTGGTGCCGAAGGCCGACACCAAGGCCTATGCCTCGCAGGAGGATCTGAAGGGCACCGTGGTCGGCGCCCAGGTCGGTACGGCGTTCGTCGATGCGCTGAAGAAGACCGGGCTGTTCAGCGAGGTCAAGGTCTACGATACCATTCCCGACATCCTGCGCGACGTGAATGCGGGCCGCCTCAAGGCCGGCTTCGCCGACTATCCGATCCTCGCCTACAATCTGCAGCAGGGCAATTTCGCCGACGTGCGGCTGGTCGACGGCTACAAGCCGTTTACCGTCGGCACCGTCGCGATCGGCGTCCGCAAGAGCGACACCGAGCTGCTCGCGAAGAGCAACACCTCGCTGGCGAAGCTGAAGGCGAACGGCACGATCGCAAAGATCCTGGAAAAGTGGGGCCAGAAGGCCAACGCGTCGTGACGCGCGTGTGCTTCTACTGGGCTTGCCGGGCTACGCAAGAGTGACCCGTCACCCTGAGGAGCGCGTAGCGCGTCTCGAAGGGTCGACGGCCACCAGCCGGGCCGATTCATCCTTCGAGTCGCGGCGAAGACGCCGCTCCTCAGGATGACGGGAGCGGGTGACGGGACGGGATAAATTTAGCCGATGCAAAAATTCTTCCATGACGCCGTCGAGTTCGTGCCGATCCTGCTGCAGGGTGTCTGGCTGACCATCGTCGTCACCGTCGGCTCGCTGTTGCTGTCGACCGTGCTCGGGCTTGTGTGGGCCTTGATGCGGGTGTCCGGCATCGGCGTCCTGGTCGGGCTCAGCGCCTCGTTGATCAACGTGATCCGCGGCATCCCGATCATCGTGCTGCTGTTCTACATCTATTTCGTGATGCCCGATTTCGGCATCGCGCTGTCGGCGCTGCAGGCCGCGATCATCGGGCTCGGCATCGCCTATTCGGCCTATCAGGCGGAAAATTTCCGCGCCGGCATCGAGGCGATCGACAAGGGGCAGATCGAGGCAGCGCAGACCATCGGAATGGGCTGGTGGCTCACCATGCGCCGCGTGGTGCTGCCGCAGGCGGTTCGGATCATCCTGCCACCCTACGGCAACATCATGATCATGATGCTGAAGGATTCCTCGCAGGCGTCCACCATCACGGTCGCCGAACTGGCGCTGCAGGGCAAGCTGATCGCATCCTCGACCTTCAAGAACACTAGCGTGTTCACCCTGGTGGCGCTGATGTATCTCACCATGAGCATCCCGCTCATCCTGCTGGTTCGACACTTCGAGAACAAGGCGAACCGCAAATGATCGAGCTCAACGACGTCCACAAGAGCTTTGGCAAGGTCGAGGTGCTGAAGGGCATCACCGCCTCCGTCGCCAGGAGCGAGGTGGTCTGCATCATCGGTCCGTCCGGCTCCGGCAAGTCGACCATCCTGCGTTGCATCAACGGGCTCGAGAGCTACGATCGCGGCGAGATCAGCGTCGAGGGTGCGCGCGTCGACAGCAATGACCGCTCGATCGTGGCGATCCGCACCCAGGTCTCGATGGTGTTCCAGCGCTTCAACCTGTTCCCGCATCGCACCGCGCTCGAGAACGTCATCGAGGGGCCGCTTTATGTGAAGAAGGAGCCGCGCGAGCAGGCGATCGCCCGCGGCCGCGCGCTGCTCGCGCAGGTCGGGCTCGCTGACAAGGCCGAGGTGCATCCGCCAAAACTCTCCGGCGGTCAGCAGCAGCGCGTCGCGATCGCGCGTGCGCTGGCGATGCAGCCGAAGGCGATCCTGTTTGACGAGCCGACCTCCGCGCTCGATCCGGAGCTGGTCGGCGAGGTGCTGTCGGTGATGCGCAAGCTCGCCGACGACGGCATGACCATGGTCGTCGTCACCCACGAAATGGGCTTTGCCCGCGACGTCGCCGACCGCGTGCTGTTCATCGACGGCGGCGTCATCGTCGAGCAGGGCGCCGCCAAATCCGTCCTCAACCAACCCCAGCACCCGCGCACCCAGGATTTCCTGCGCCGCGTGCTGCATCCGCTGTGATCAGGTCACCTGTAATGAACGCGCCTATTCGCCTGCCGCTGCCACCGAGCCTCTATGCCGACACCGCGGTGGAGGCCACGCCAACGCCGCCGCTGATGTCAGACAAGAGCGTGCCGGTGGCGATCATCGGCGGCGGCTTTACCGGCCTGTCGACCGCACTGCACCTCGCCGAGCAGGGCGTGCTGGCGACCGTGCTGGAAGCGCAGGAGCCGGGCTGGGGCGCGTCCGGCAACAATGGTGGGCAGACCAATCCGGGACTGAAACACGACCCGGATCAGATCGAGCGGGATTTCGGCGACGATCTCGGCCGCCGCATGATCGAATTCTCCTACGGCACCACCAACTTCACGCACGATTTGATCCGCCGCTACCAGATCCCCTGCGAGGCCAGGCAGAACGGCACGCTGCGCGCCGCCTACAACGAAGCCAGCGCAGCGGCGATCGAGACCACGGCCAAGCAATGCATTCGGCGCGGCATGCCGGTGAAGTTGCTCGACGCCGCCAAGATGCGCCAGATGACCGGCAGCGACCGTTACCTCTGCGCCATGCTGGATGCGCGCGGCGGCGATTTGCATCCGCTGAGCTATGCCCGCGGGCTGGCACGCGCCGCGATCGGGGCCGGCGCCGCCGTCCATGGCGAGACCCCGGCGCTGCGGCTGCGCCGCGACGGCGGCCGCTGGCGGATCGAGACGCCGCGCGCGGTCGTGCTCGCCGACAAGGTGCTGCTCGCGACCAACGGCTTTACCGATGATCTCTGGCCTGCGCTTCGCCGCAGCATCGTGCCGGTGTTCTCGTCGATCGCGGCAACCGCGCCGCTGTCCGAGGCGATCGCGCGCGCGATCATGCCGACCCGGTCGGTGCTCTACGAGAGCGGCCACATCACGGTCTATTACCGCATCGACCAGCACAACCGCCTCTTGATGGGCGGCCGCGGCCCGATGCGCTGGATCAGCAAGCCGACCGACGTCGCCTATCTGATCCGCTACGCCGAGCGGCTATGGCCGCAGCTCACGGGCGTCAGCTGGACCCACGGCTGGAACAGCCGCCTTGCCATCACCGCCGATCACTACCCGCATGTCCATGAGCCCGCGGAGAATTTGCTGATCTCGCTCGGCTGTAACGGCCGCGGCGTCGCGCTCTCGACCGCGATGGGCGCACAGCTGGCGCGCCGGCTGATCGGCGGCCCCAAGGCCGAGATCGACATGCCCGTGACCGGTATCAAACCGATCCCGATGCACGCCTTCTGGCGGGTCGGCGTCACCACGGCCGTGCTGACCGGCCGGGTGCGGGACTACCTCGGTGTGTGAGGCATTTAACACAATTACAGAATGTGCTGGGCTAATCTCGCGCGTCGGATATATTCGCAGTCTTTACTGGAAGGCTGTTCATGCAGTGCGAGCGATGCGGCCGCGCAAACCGGGCTGGCAACGATTATTGTGAAGATTGCGGTGCGCCATTAGGCCTCAAATGTGACTCCTGTCAGCATGTGAACGGACCCTCCAGCCGCTTCTGCGGCCGCTGCGGCACCGCGCTCGCCGCGGGCAGCGTTCGTCCCGACGCGCCCTCGCAGCGGCTGCTGCGTTCGCTCAGCACCAAGGGCGGCGAACGCAAGAACCTCACTCTGCTGTTTGCCGATATCCGCAACTCGACCAATCTGATCGACAGCCTCGGCGATCCCGAACTCGGCATGCGGCGCCTCGAGCCGGTGCTCGACCTGATGAAGGAGGCGGTCCACCGCTACGACGGAATCGTCAACAAGATCCAGGGCGACGGCGTCATGGCGCTGTTCGGCGCGCCGCCGCGCCCGCACGAAGATCATGCGGTCCGCGGCTGTCTCGCCGCGCTCGCCATGCAGGATTCGGTGGCCAGGCTCGCCGATCCCGGCATGCAGATCCGGGTCGGGCTGCACACCGGCGAAGTCGTCGTTCAAACGGTGGAAAACACAATCTATCAGACCTACGACGCCGCCGGCGCCAACGTCCATATCGCCAACCGGATGGAGCAGATGGCCGATGAGGGGGCGATCCTCATCACGCGGGACACCTATCTCGGCGCCAGGCAATTCGTCGAGGTGATGCCGCTCGGCATGCAGACCATTCGCGGCATCTCCTCGCCGGTTGAGGTCTTCAGGCTGACCGGGCTGCTCAGCGCGCCCGCCAGCGACGTTTTCCGCAGCGGCCGCCGCCTGACCTCGATGGTCAACCGGACCGAGCAGATGGCGGCGTTGGAGCATGAGCTGTCGCGTGCAGTTGGCGGCGACGGCCGGGTCGTCGGCATGGTCGGCGACGCCGGCATCGGCAAGAGCCGGCTCTGCTTCGAGTTCGCCGAAAACTGCCGCCGCAAGGGCATTCGCGTCTACGAGGCCCGCGTGCTGGCGCATGGCCGCGCAACACCGTTCCAGCCCGTGCTCGAGCTGTTGCGCGACATCTTCGGCATCCGCGCCAAGGAGCCGATCGAGACATCCCGGCGTCGCGTCATCGACCGTTTTGCCGAGATGGCCGCGTCGGAGCAGGAATTGCTGGTGCTGCTCGAATTCCTCGGGCTTGCCGATCCGGCGTATCCGGCACCGAAGCTCGATCCGCGCGCGCTGCGGCTGCAACTGCTCGATCTCGTTCGAACGCTGGTGCATGCACGCCCCGGGGACACGCCGGCGGTCGTCATGATCGAGGACCTGCACTGGATCGACGCCGCGAGCGAAGAGTTCGTCGAGACGCTGGTCGATGCCATCGTCGGCACCGCGACGTTGCTGGTGGTCAATTTCAGGCCGGGCTTCACGGCACCTTTCATGCAGCGGTCTCACTACCGTCAGATCGCCATCCCGCCGCTGCCGTGGTCCGATTCGAACGAGCTGCTCCGCGAGCATTTCGGCAGGCATCCCTCGCTGGCCTCGCTGAGCAGCAATGTCATCGAACGCGCGCAGGGCAATCCGTTCTTCATCGAGGAGCTTGCCAACACCGTCGTGGAGCGCGGCAATGTCGAGGGCGAACGCGGCAACTACCGGCTCAAGCATGGCGTCGATGCGGTGCCGCTGCCCGCGACGGTGCAGGCCGTCGTGGCCGCCCGCATCGATCACCTCGAGGATATCGCCAAGCAGGTGCTCGAGACGGCGGCGGTGATCGGCCGGCTGGTCGCGATGTCGGTGCTGCGTCCGGTCGCGGCGTTGCCGAACGACGATTTGCAGAACGCCATCGCGCAGCTGCGCCAGGCCGAGCTGCTGTACGACCTGCCGCCCTACGACAAGGGACTGCTGGCGTTTCGCCATCCATTGATCCAGGAGGTCGCCTACGCAACGCAGTTGCGGTCGCGGCTGACCACGCTGCATGCGACCGTCGCCAAGGCGATCGAGGGCTTCGACTGGGGCAAGCTCGACGAGTTTGCCGGGCTGCTCGCCTATCACTACGAGGCCGCGGGCCAGCCGCTGGAGGCGGTCACCCATTTGCAGCGTGCGGCGCGCTGGATCGGCAAGACCAACTCCGCCGAGGCAATGAAGAGCTGGAAAAAGGTTCGCGCCCTGCTGCAGGACCAGCCCCCGTCCGAATATGTCGACCGGCTGCGGGCGATGTCGAGCGGCCAGATCCTCAACTTCGGCTGGCGTGAGGGAATGTCCGCCGAAGAGGTCAAGCCCTACGCCGAAGAGGCGATCAAATACGCACGCGCGGCGGACCCGGTGCACGAGCCGATCCTGCTCGGCGCCTACGGCAGGATCCTGGCCGCGACCGCGGCCGCCGATGACTATGTCAATCTCGTGCAGGACGCCTTGAAGCTCACCTCCGGCACCGGGGACGTCGGACGATTTGCGACGGTCAACGCCATGCTAAGCCAGGCGTTCTTCCTGTCGGGCCGTCTTGCCGAGGCGCTCGACGCGGGGCAGGTGGCGGTTGCCGCGATTGCCGAGCAGGGCGGCTTTCACAACAACGTCACACTCGGTCTCAACCCGAACCAGATTCTCGGCTTCGACGTCGAGCACTGGATCAGGTGTCTCGGCACCAGAATTCTGGTGCGGCTCGGCCGATTCGACGAGGCCGAACGGCGGATCGCCGAGGTGCTGCGGGCCGAGCCGGAGCGCTTCGCCGCCGTCGTGCAGTTCATTCCGCATTTTGCGATGGTGGAGATGGGCTGGAGCCGCGGCCGGCCGGAACTCGCCAAGCCGCACGCGGCGAGGATCGCCGAACTGGCCGAGCAGTCCGGCACGCCCTATCTGCGGGTCGCGGCGCTCGCCAGCGCCGGCCTCGCCAGCGGCGCCGCGGGCGATTTCAAGGTTGCCGCCGCCCAGCTTCAGGAAGCAATCGACTTTGCGCGCTCTGCGCGAGCCGGCCTCGAATTCGAGGCGCGCATGCTGGCGGATCTGGCCGAGGCGCTCTATCGCGCCGCCGACCACCATGCGGCCCTGCAAGCGGTGGACGAGGCGCTGACGGTCGCGCGGCGAAGGACCGATCGCGTCGCCGAGTTGCACGCGACCGTGCTGCGCGGCCTGATCGTTTGCGCCTTGGGCAGCACGTCACATGAGGAGCTTGACGAGATTGTCGGCGACGCTCAGAATCTGCTCGATGTCTCGGGGGCAGTCTATTTCACACCACAACTCGATCAGCTTCGATTGCATCTTGAGCGACGCTAGACGCGACGATTTTTCATTTCTGGAAACAGGGTACTGAGGGGGTTTTAATGGGACGGATGATCCAAGACGATACGACGCGCGATGTCCTTGATCTGCTGAACAAGCGGTTTGGTCCCGGCGGGATCATGGAGATGGTGGAGCTGCAAAAGGAGTTCGACATCTTCTCTCCCAATCATCCCCTCGAACAGTCGTTCCGGCTGATCGGGATCGAGCCGGCCGACCGGGTCGAGCGGAAGCGCTGGTATACTTTCCTCGGCACGCTGAAGGACTATCCTTCCGATCAGCCCAATGTGAGCGGATACAAGCGGGTGGTCCAGGCGTTCCGACAGGCGCTCACGCAGGGTCCGTATCTGCCGGTGCTCGTTAGCGTTCACGCCATGAAGGAAAATCCGAAGGTGACGTTTGCAGATGGCCATACGCCGCTGATCTACTCGACCCAGTCGTATCGGGTTCTGTCGATCCCGACCAAGCCAAGCCAGGTCGCCCGCAAGGAGCTTGCTGCGATGGCGAAGCAGCGGCGGGCCAAAGCCAAGAAATGAGCAAGACGTGAGCATCGCAGCGGAGACCGCAGGTTTCGGCGCCGAAGGCGACCGGGCGCGGTTCTCCGACCTCTATGCCGATGTCGAATCCTACTACAGCGCGCGGGTCGCCAAATACGGCGCCACCCCGCGCGGGGTGGACTGGTCCTGCCAGGCCACCCAGGACCTGCGCTTCGTCCAGTTGCTGAAGCTCTGCGACTTCTCCGCACCGTTCAGCCTGAACGACATCGGCTGCGGATACGGCGCGCTGTGCGCCTATCTTGCAAGGCGCCATCCGCAAGCCGAGATCGACTATCTCGGGATCGACCTGTCGTTCGCCATGATCAGCCGCGCGCGCCGCCGTTTCTCGGCGCCGGGGCGCCGCTTCAAGGTCGGCAAGGGCAGCCTGCGTCGCGCGACCTATTCGGTCGCGAGCGGCATCATGAATGTCGATGTCGGCGGCTGCCGCAGATCCTGGGAGGCATTTGTCGCCGGGATGCTGGCCGACCTGCGCCGCGCCAGCCTGCGTGGCTTCAGCGTCAACTTCGTTACCGGCGGGACGGAAGGCACGGCGGCCGCCGATGCGTCGCCGGTGCAGCTCTATTGCACCAGCCCCGAGCCGTGGATCGATTATTGCGAACGCGAGCTTGGCTGCACCGTCGAGACCATCGACGGCTACGGACTGAACGAAGTCACCCTGCTGGCGCGATGTAGGGATTGCTGATCGATCGGACCTGCGCCACCAGGCAGATGGGAGCAGGTCGAGAGGCGTGACGCGATCGAATCCTGCCGCACGGCTATCGCTTGTCCAGAATCCGCAACTCGGCGGTGGCGCTGGCGACCGTCACACCGCTGGCGTCGATCAGATCGGCTTCGACGATCATGTCGCGGTCGGTCTGCGAGACGACCTTCGCCTTGGCCGTGATCGGGCCGATGCGCGCCGGTTTGAGAAACCGCGTGGTGAGGGTCCTGGTCACGACGGTCCGCGTTGCGGGCAGCGCTGCGAGGGCGCCGAGACCGGTGGCTGAATCCAGCATCGCGGCAAGGAAACCGCCCTGGATCGTTCCATGGCGGTTGGTGAACGAGGGTTGCGCCTCGAAGCGGACCGTGGCGATTTCACCGTCGAAGCCCAGCCACTCGCGTCCAAGAAGTCGCGCGCCGGGCGGCACGTCTGCGCTTGCTTCACTCAAGCCGGTCACCGCGATTGTTGTCGGTCCAAATGTATCAGCCCGTTCGGGTCATGCAATGAACTCGGTGTCGTCCCTGCCTAGTGCGCAATTGCGCACGGGAGCAGGGACGACGACGTCAATGAACCGCGCGACTGGCCGTCACCCCTCCGCGACCGCGTCGCCCCAGGGCTGGAACGGCTCGGTGACGCCGCTGTTGGTGGTGCCGTCGCGCAGCACGACGCTCGGGCAGGCGAACTTCATCGGCAGGGTCTGGATGCGGGCCTCCTCGAAGTCGAAGCGGCCGCGCAGCGCCTCGCGCACGCTGGCGGGCAGGCGCTTGTCGCCGATCACCACGGCGCCCTCGCTGGCGTCGATGCGGGGCTGGTGGATCGCGGCGTCGAGATCCATGCCGAAATCCATCACGAAGGAAAGTAGCTGCGACACCGCCGGCAGGATGCGGCGGCCGCCCGATGCGCCCGCGGCAAGCGTGCGGCCGTCGGCGGCCTGCGCCACGACAGGCGTGTAGTTGGTCAGGCAGCGCTTGCCGGGCGCGAGCGAGTTCGGATTGCCTTGCGTCGGATCGAACCACATGATGCCGTTGTTCATGGTCAGCCCGGTGTTCGGCGTCACGAATTTGGAGCCGAAAGTCGACAGCAGCGTCTGCGTCACCGCGGCCATGTTGCCATCGCGGTCGACCGCGGAAAAATGCGTGGTGCAGCTTGGCGCAATCGCTTCGGCGCCGAGCGCGCGCCGGCCATCGACGTCGCCCATGTCCTTCAGCCGCTCGCGATAGGCGGCTTGCAGCGCCTCGGCATAGGCTGCGTAGGCCGCCGCATCCGGACCGCCCTGCGCGGGCGCCAGCGCCTTTTGCAAAAGGCCGAGCGTGCGCGCCATGGTCGGACCCGCGGTCAGCTCCGGCGTCGCATAGACCGTGCCGCCGCGATAGGGAATTTTCAACGGCTCGCGCAGATGGGCACGGAAGGCGGCGAGGTCGCGCACCGACAGCGCGCCGCCGGCGGCCTGGATGTCGTCGGCGATGCTGCGCGCCAGATCGCCCTCGTAGAAATCGCGCGGGCCGGCCGCGGCGAGCTGCGCCATCGTGGCCTTCAGCCTGTCCTGCGGCATGCGGACCACCGACCTGATGCCCCATTGCGCATTCGGCGGCAGGCCATCCTGCAGATACGCCGCCGCGCTGGCGGGATAGCGCCGCAGATCGGCGGCGGAGCTTGCGATCATCGCGGTGGTCCACCAATCGACCAGAAGGCCCTCGCCGGCGAGCTTGACGCTCGGCGCCAGCAGGTCCTTCCACGGCATTTTGGCGTGGCGACGATGCGCTTCCTCCATGCCGGCAACGACTCCGGGCACAGCGATCGAGCCGGGGCCGTGCAGGTTGCGGTCGTCCTTGACCCGCGCCCAGGGGAACAGGTCGGAGGCCGCGCCGCCGGTCAGCGGATAATCCTCGATGCGCAGGCCGTCGGGCGCGCGCATGCCGTAGTCGATCACCTCGACGCGGTTCTCCTTGGCGCGATAGAGCACCATCGCGCCGCCGCCGCCGGCGCCGCTCATCCAGGGCTCAACGACGCCAAGCGCGAAGGTGGTTGCGATCACGGCGTCGACGCAATCCCCGCCCGCAGCCAATACCTCCGCGCCGACCGCGGCCGCCCGGCGCGACTGTGCGGCGACGATGCCGCCCTTGGCGCTGACGGCCGGCTTGCGGATCACTTGCGAGTTGGAGAACTGGTCGGACATGGCGTTGCTTTCGCTGTTCTTGTTGCGGGTGGGACACGTTGGCGTAGCATGCCAAGCATGGCACTGTCAGTGCAACAACAAGAACCAATTTCAGGGAGCGGAAAATGACTGGTGTGAAGCGTGAACGGGACGGCAAGGTCGGCATCCTGACGCTCAACGATCCCGCGAGCCTGAACGCCATGACGCCGGAACTGCTCGGCGATCTCGCGCGCGCCGTCGGCGAGATGAGCCTCGATCCGGACATCCGCGCGCTGGTCCTGACCGGGGAGGGACGCGGCTTCTGCTCCGGGCAGAACCTCAAGGCGTTCCAGTCGCTCGGCGACAACATCTACACCGGCGTGATGAGGCATTATTGGCCGGCGATGCAGGCCTTGCGCGAATGCCGCATGCCTGTCGTGGTCGCGGTCAACGGCGTCGCGGCCGGCGGCGGCTTCAGCCTCGCGATGTCCGGCGACATCATCCTGGCGGCGCGCTCGGCGAGCTTCATCCAGGTGTTCAGCCGGATCGGCCTGGTGCCCGATCTCGGCTCGACCTGGCTGTTGCCGCGCCTGATCGGCCGCCAGCGCGCGCTCGACCTGATGCTGCTGAACGAGCCGCTGCCGGCCGAGCGGGCCAAGGAGTGGGGATTGGTGCGCGACGTGGTCGACGATGCCAAACTGCTCGATGAAGCAAAGGCGCTCGCCGGCCGTCTCGCCGACGGACCGACGCGCGCGCTGGTCGCGACGCGGCAGCTGCTCGAGGAGAGCGAGCACGCCAGCTACGCGGATCAGTTCCGCCGCGAGATCGAACTGCAGCAGGTGATCCGCGAGAGCGCCGACGCGAAGGAAGGCCGCCAGGCCTTCGTCGAGAAACGCAAGGCTCAGTTCACGGGACGGTAATCCTTGATCGCAGGCACGCTAGCCAATCGCAATCGCGATCTTGCCGAAATGCGCGCCACTCGCCATGTGGGCGAACGCGGCCTTGACCTGGTCGAACGCGAACACCTTGTCGATCACGGGCTTGACGCCGTGCAGGCTGATGCCGTCGCACAACGCCTGCAGGTCCTCGATCGAGCCGACGGTGACGCCCTGCAGCCGCTGCTGCTGCATCACCATCAGCGGCAGCCGCGTGTCGGACGCGGCGGGACCCGCGAGCACGCCGATAAAGGCGATGGTGCCGCCGATCCTGGTGGCGCGGATCGATTCGTTCAGCGTGCCGACGCCGCCGACCTCGACGACGAGGTCGACGCCGCGCCCGGTCAGCTCGCGCGCCCTCTTGCCCCAATCGGGCGTGGACTTGTAGTTGAGCGTGACATCTGCGCCGAGCTGCTTCAGCCGCGCGATCTTGGCGTCGCTGGAGGAGGTCGCGATGACGCGGGCGCCGCACATCTTGGCGAATTGCAGCGCGAACAGCGAGACGCCGCCGGTGCCCTGGGTCAGCACCGTCTGCCCCGGCTTGATGTCGCCGAGCTTGACCACCGCGCTCCACGCCGTCAGGCCGGCGCATGGCAGTGCCGCGGCCTCGATGTCGTTCAGATGATCCGGCGTGCGCACCAGCGCATGCGCGGGGAAGACCCGGTACTCGGTCAGCACACCGTCGACGCTGCCGCCGAGCGCCGCGCGCATCCGCGCCTCGCTCGGCTCGCCGGCGAGCCAGCTTTCGAAGAAGCTGCCGATCACGCGATCGCCGGGTGCGAAGCTCCTGACGCCGGCGCCGACCGCCTCGACCACGCCGGCGCCGTCGGAGACCGGCACCAGCGGAAATTTCTGACGCGAGCCGTAACCGCCCTTGACCGTGAGCAGGTCGCGATAGTTCAGCGTCGCCGCCTTCAGCCGTACCAGGACCTCGCCCGGGCCGGCTTGCGGAACCGGCTTGTCGACCAGCGCCAGCGCATCGACGCCGCCGGGGCCTTGCAACTCATAGCATTTCACGGAACGTCTCCTGCTCGGTGCTCTTGTGTTGGGCAGCGCTTGCGGCGCCGCCGCGCATGCGCCGAGCATATGTCAGGCCTGCCGCGCGTGGCCATAGCGCGCAGGGCGGCCGATGGAATGGCGCGCATGCCCGAACGCGTTGGCGCGCGACCGGGAAATACCGCCAATCTGTGGCGGCAATGAAGTGACCGTGCGGAGGTGACCATGGCTGCCTTGCTTGAGACGAAGCGCGATCTGATCGCAACGCTCGCACGCGGCGCGGTTTGCGTGCTGCTTGCCGCTGCATGGATCGCTTGCAGTGGTGCGATGGCCGCGGCAGACGACAGCCTCTACCGCGCGCAGACCGTCGTCACCGGCCAGGGCGAGCCGAACCGCATCATAGGCTTCGGTGCGTGTCTGGAAGATGTGCTGATCAAGGTTTCCGGTCAGCCGATGCTGGCAGGCGACCGCCGGCTAGCCGCATACAAATCGAAGGCCAAGGCGTTCGTCAGCAGCTTCGACTATCACGATCAATATGCCGGCAAGCCGCATCATGACGAGCAGGGCACCCGCGACCGGCCTTACGACCTGACGGTGGATTTCGACGAGAAGAAGATCGACGGCATTCTCGCCAGGCTCGGTCTCAAGCCGTGGCGGTCGCAGCGGCCGGTGCTCGGCGTCTTCGCCGAGATGCAGCACGGTCCGAAGGACTACATCGTCACATCCGACGGGACGCAGTCCGACCTGCAACGCGACGCGCTTGCGGCTGCGGCCGGAAAACGCGGCATGCGCTTCGTGCTGCCCGATACAGCGGCATTGACGAGCGCCAGCGTCACCGCCGCCGAACTGTTGAAGACGCCGCCGGCGAAGCTGAGTTCGATCGTCGCGGCGCAAGGCGGCGAGGCCACCCTGCTCGGTCGGCTGGTCTGGGACGACAAGGATCTCGGCTGGGCCACGCAATGGCGGATGGCCTGGCACGGCAAGGATTACAAATGGCAGTTTCGCGGCGTCACCTTCGATGAAGCTTTCCGCCGCGGCATCGGCGGCGCCGCGCAGGTGCTGTCAGGCAATGGCGATCCGGCGCGAGCGAGATGAGTTTGCGCAAGCGTAGCGGCTGGATCGCGCTAGAGCCATTTCCGTTCCGATTGAATCGGAACGGGGCTCTAGACTCTCATTTTGACGCGCTTTCTTCACGCGAACCGGTATCCACTTCGCTCGAAAACGCTCTACCCCGCGTAACCGAGCGTCTGCGACGGATACTCCCCGAACATCGCGCGGTAATATTGCGAGAAACGCCCGAGCTCGATGAAGCCCTGTTCGATTGCAACCTTGGAGACGGTGGTCTGGTCCGGGGTGCTTTCGCGCAGGATCGAACGGATCATGCAAAGCCGCTTGTAGCGCAGGAACGTCACCGGGCCGACCCCGAACACTTCGTGGAAGGCGCGGTGCAGGCTGCGTCGCGACAGCCGAAGCTCGGTGCAGATTTCCGAAACATGGACCGGGCGCGTGCCCGCGGCGTGCAGATAGTCCTCGACGTGGCGCACCAAGCGCATCGCCGACGGCAGATAGCTCGTTCCGTCGGGCGGCAGCGATGTCACGACGGTCGCGGTCACGCAGTCGACGATCGCGCGCTTCCAGAAGTCGGCCGACGCGTCCGTCAAGGCGTCCGGATAGCGCGCGAGGTGCGCAACGATCCGCGGCAGTTTGTCCGCCGCGCCCATGCCGATCGTGGGGTCGGCGCGAAAGTGGTTCTTGGCCTGCCAGGTTTCGGCGTCGGCGAGCCGCGGCTCGCCGCCGAATATGTCGGGCAGATCAGCCAGATCGAAGCGGATGGCGGCGTAGGACGAAGCGCTGTGAAAGACCCCGTCATGCTCGACCGACGGTGGAATCACCAGCACATCGGCCGGCTGCATGTCGAACGCCCAATGCGTGACACGGTCGGTCGCGTTCAGCAGCATTCCGATGATCAGCTTGGGATCGGTCGAGATGCGCTGGGTGCGGACCCCGACATTGAACGCGCCGATGCTGAGCGAAAAGTCACCGATCCCGACGTGAGACAATGTGCCGCGCAACTTGCCGCGCTCAAGCTGCATGACTTCGACATGCGAGCCTTTGACGGCATCGTGGAGACCCTCGAAGCCGTCAAGCTCGCCGGTGCTGACCGTCAGGTGCTGGCCCATATCCACGTTCACAACTGCAGCGCGATTAATCTACTAAAACCAAATGCTTGAAGTTGGTACAAAAAGTGCGGCCGCGACAATGTGCCTAAATTGGTTTGAGTCGCATGGCGAGATCGTGGTGGTGGATTTGCTAACGTGCAGATTTTCGCTTGTTTTTCCGAGAAAGCAATAAGGCCGACCGGATCGGATTGATCGAATTGGAGCATCTTTCGTTAAGCCTGCACGCCTCGGGGTTGAGATTGGCACAAAGTGCACATCACTTGTATAGTGCGTTCCGCTATCGTTTGAACTGACAGCAGAATTCGCTCGTGACAACGTCCAGTGGAACGGGTCACGATGGAGAATCCTGTGCACGCAAGTGTGCACATGGATTGGCAACGGAGGAAAAAAGGGAAGAAGGCCTGACTGATCAACGCTGCCGAAAAGTGCAGCACAGAAAAATGGAAGGGCGCGACAATGCACTCAGGCACGACGCAATCATGGACGACGTTCGGTCACCGGGATCGTAAGGCTGCGATCTTCAACAGGATTTTCCGTCTGGCGCTCATTGGAGCAGCCGCGATCGTCGCGCAAGCCGGCCCGGCGTCGGCGGTCAGCATCGGCTCTTCCGCTTCACTGCCGATCATCAAACAGCAAGAAGGCAGCGGTAACGTTGTGCAGGTGCGCGCTGTTGCGCGCCGGGGCGGGGTTGCGGTGGGACCGCGCGGCGGTGCGGTTGCTTATCGTAGCCGGACGGTTGTGCGCCCAGGAGTGAGGCCCGGCTGGCACGGCGGCGGCACGCGCTGGGTCGGACCACGGCCGGGAGGTTGGGCGCGGCCCGGCTGGTACGGCTGGCCGATCGGGGGCGCGGTCGCGGCCGGCGCAGCGATCGGTTTCGTCAGCGCGGCGAGCGCAGCCGCCTGGGCGGGACCGCCGCCGGCGGCGGGCATGTGCTGGTACTACACCGACCCGTCGCGAACACAGGGCTTCTGGGACTATTGCTCGCGGTAATGCGCAAAGAGGTGCATCGCCATGTCCCGGGTAGAGATCGCCCCCACTGAGCGAGAGCGTGAGGACCGCGTCCAGACCGACGACATGGTCTGGATTCCCGGTGGCACGTTCCGCATGGGCTCCGACCAGCACTATCCTGAGGAGGCGCCGGCGCATCGCGCGTCGGTCGACGGCTTCTGGATCGACCGCACCCCGGTGACCAACGCTCAATTCCGCGAATTCGTGCGGGAGACCGGGCACATCACGGTTGCCGAGCGGCCGCCAGACCCCGCGCAATATCCGGGTGCGCTGCCGCATATGCTCTACGCCGGCTCGCTGGTGTTTCAGCCGCCGCGCCGGGTCACCACCCTGCGGGACTGGAGCCAATGGTGGACCTTGATGAAGGGCGCGAACTGGCGCCGCCCCTACGGCCCGCGCAGCAACATCAACGTGCTCGGCAGCCATCCGGTGGTCCACGTCGCCTATGCCGATGCGCTCGCCTACGCCAAATGGGCCGGCAAGGAACTTCCGACCGAAGCGGAGTGGGAGTTCGCGGCGCGCGGCGGGCTCGAGGCCGAGGAGTTCGCCTGGGGCAATGCCTTGACGCCCGGCGGCAAGCACATGGCCAACACGTGGCAGGGCAACTTCCCGATTCAAAACCTCTGCGAGGACGGCTTCGACCGGACTTCGCCGGTGACCGCGTTTCCGCCCAACGGCTACGGCGTCCACGACATGATCGGCAATATCTGGGAGTGGACCGCCGACTGGTGGTCCGCCCGTCATGAGGCCGACGCCGCGAAGCCCTGCTGCATCCCCCAGAATCCGCGCGGCGGTCGCGAGGAGGCGAGCTACGACCCCGTCCAGCCCGCGATCAGGATTCCGCGGAAGGTGCTGAAGGGCGGCTCGCATCTCTGCGCCCCGAACTATTGCCGCCGTTATCGCCCCGCCGCGCGGCATGCCGAACCGGTCGATACGTCGACCAGCCATGTCGGCTTTCGTTGCGTGGTGCGCCGACCCGATTCTCAATCGTCACAAAGACCGTTCGACAAGCAAGGAGCGTCAGAATGAGCGATGAGAGCAATATCGTTGCCAGGCAGTCCGGTAGTCGCGGAGGGTTGCTTCGTGGCTTGTTCGCGGCGGCGTTGGTCGCGACAAGCCTGGCGCCATTTGCCGGGTCTCCCGCCTCAGCGCAGCAGCCGAACGCGGCCAAGCCGAACATCCTCGTGATCTTCGGCGACGATGTCGGCCAATCCAACATCAGCGCCTACACGCGCGGTGTGGTCGGCTACAGGACGCCGAACATCGACCGGATCGCCAATGAAGGCATGATCTTCACCGACTACTATGCCGAGAACAGCTGCACGGCCGGCCGCTCGACCTTCATCACCGGGCAAGCCTGTCTGCGTACCGGGCTCTGCAAGGTCGGCGTCCCCGGCGCGACGGTGGGCCTCCAGAAGGGAGACATCACGATAGCTCAAGCCCTCAAGCCGCTTGGCTATGCGACCGGACAGTTCGGCAAGAACCATCTCGGTGACCGGGACGAATACCTTCCGACGGCGCACGGCTTCGACGAATTCTTCGGCAATCTTTACCACCTGAACGCCGAAGAGGAGCCAGAACGACCCTATTTCCCGAAGGACGATCCCGCCTTTATCAAAGCCTATTCTCCACGCGGTGTCATCAAGGCGTCCGCCGACGGCAAGATCGAGGACACCGGACCGCTCACGCGCAAGCGCATGGAAACTGTCGACGACGAGACGACGGGCGCCGCGATCGATTTCATGCAGCGACAGGCGCGGGCCAACAAACCCTTCTTCACCTGGATGAACTTCACCCGCATGCACATCTTCACGCATGTTCGGCCGGAGTATCGCGGCAAGAGCGGCATGCCTGGCAATGAATATGCCGACGGCATGTGGGAGATGGACCAGAATGTAGGCAAACTGCTGAAGATGCTCGACGATCTAAAGATCGCCGACAATACGATCGTTATCTACTCGACCGATAACGGTCCGAACGCCTTCACCTGGCCGGACGCGGCGACCACGCCGTTCCGTTCGGAGAAGGACACCAACTGGGAAGGCGCGTTCCGCGTTCCGGCGATGATTCGTTGGCCGGGCCGCGTGAAGGCCGGCGAGACAGCCAACGGCATCGTTTCGGGTCTCGACTGGTTCCCAACCCTGCTTGCCGCGGCCGGGGATACCTCCGTCAAGGAGCGCCTCTTGAATGGTTGGCAGCCCCAGGGCAACCCGACCACCTTCCGAGATCACCTCGATGGGTTCAATCAGCTGGACTACATCACAGGCAAGACGGACAAGAGCGCTCGCGACGAATTCTACTACTTCAATGACGACGGCGATCTCGTCGCCATGCGCAGCGGAAATTGGAAGCTCGTTTTCGAGAAGCAGGAACTGCCTGGACAATTCGACGTTTGGGCGAATCCGTTCAAGGCGCTGCGTGTTCCGAAGATGTTCAATCTGCGCATGGATCCATATGAACATGCGGAGATATCTGGCAGCCTTTATGATCAGTGGCGTCTCGAGAATGTCTATCTCGGCTTCCTGGGCGCTCAAAAAGCGTCGGCGTTCCTGGAGACGTTTGTCAATTATCCGCCGAGCCAGCGCCCGGCGAGCTTCAGCATCGATCAGGTTCGCAAGCAGGTCGACAAGAAGATCGACGAGTCGTTCAAGAAGCGCGGTCTCGAATAGTCGCGAGGCCTTGCGAGACAGGCCAGTGGTATTGGCCTGTCTCGCACTGTATCCAAGGGGACTAGCGGATGGATGCTCGATCAAGCCTAGGGTCTGCATCGACCGCGACCCGAGCACAGCGAAAGAATCTGGACGCCGGTGCGAGCCGGAGGCTTGTCGCAGCGGCGCTGGCATTCGTCTCGGGTGCCGCCGGCCTGATCTACCAGGTGATCTGGATCAAGCAGCTCTCGCTGGTCGTCGGCGCTGATGTCTATGCCATCACGACCGCCGTGAGCGCCTTCTTTACCGGCCTGGCGTTGGGCGGCCTGATCTTTGGTGGAAGGGCTGACCGCGCCAGCCAGCCGGCGAAACTCTACATCGCGATCGAGATCGGCATCGGCATAACCGGCGTCGCCACCACATTGATCCTGGCGAATATTGCGCCGGTCTTCGTGGCGATCGAGAGCGCGAGCGGCCTGCTCGCATGGGCCATGGTGTTCGTTCTGGTCGGCATCGCCCCGCTTCTGATGGGTGGGACGCTACCGGTCCTTGTGCGTGCGGTGCTGCAGAATTCTGGCGATGCCGGCCGCGTCGGTGGCCGGCTGTACGCCGCCAACACCGCCGGCGCGATTGTTGGCGCTCTGCTGCCGATGTTTGTCCTCATTCCGCTGTTCGGGGTGCAAGGGACCTCGGTCGCGGCGGCGACACTCAATGTCCTCGCTGCGGCGGGAGCGACGGTGCTCGGCCGCATTCCCCTGGCTTCGGCGAGGATCAGGCCTGCCCGCGGCGCGGCAGCGCATCAACCGCGCCGGGTCGGATTGGCCGTTGCCCTCTATGCCGCCGCCGGTGCAATTGCCCTCGGCTATGAGGTCGTCTGGTCCCAGTCCATCGTTCAGTTCATGAGTACGCGCAGTTTCGCGTTTTCGGTGGTGCTTGCCACGTACCTCGCGGGACTTGCGGCCGGCGCCGCGATCGTTGCGCGGATAATCGACCGGATCCGCGATCCCTGGAGTGTCTTTGGCCTTCTGATCGCCGCCGCCGGGTTCCTGGCCTTGATCGAGATCGCGGCACTTGGCCATTGGCTCGTGGTCGCGCAGACAGCGACCGAGGCGTTCGTGCTCCGCCTCACCGAGAACCAGTTCGCCGGCATGTGCGCCCGCTTCGCGGTGGCCGCGTTCTGCATCGTATTCGTGCCGACCTTGCTGCTCGGGGCGGCCTTTCCGGTGGCGCTGCGCCTGGTGGTGCGGGATGCGCACATCGGGCAGGACGTTGGCGCGGTCGTGGCGGTCAATACGCTGGGCGGTGTGGGCGGCGCGCTTCTCACCGGCTTCGTGCTTCTGCCCTGGCTCGGGCTTGTCCATACCCTGGCATTGCTCGCAATTGGTGCCAGCCTGCTGGGTGTCTTGGCCTGCTGGGGCGGTCGCTCGAGCCGCACCGGCCTTGGACTGGCAGTCGCGGTCGGCGCAGCCTGCATCGTCGCTGCGGTCGCCACGCCGTCCGACCGATTTGCCCAATTGCTGCCGGCAGCGCGTTCGGGAAAAATCATGTTCTATGAGGAGAGCCCGGGTGGGACGGTCGCGGTGGTCAACACCGGCCGCTTCCGCCGGCTCTATATCCAGGGCGTATCCAATTCCGGCGACGCGATGCCGTCGCTGCGCTACATGCGGCTGCAAGCGCTGCTGCCTCTCATCATTCACAACGGCGAGCCGAAATCAGCCCTGGTGATCGGCTACGGCACGGGCATTACGGCCGGCGCTCTCTCGCAATTCCCTGCTCTCGACAGGAGGGTGGTGGGTGAGCTGCTCCCGGCGGTCCTTCGCGCGGCTCCGATATTCGACGGCACCTTCAACGCCGCGACCGACCCGGGATTGGAGAAGCGCTTGGGCGACGGCCGTCGCCTCCTGCAGCGCGAGAGCCAGACCTACGACCTGATCACGCTGGAGCCGCCGCCGCCATCGGCGGTGGGCGTCGTCAATCTCTATTCTCGCGACTTTTATCGCCTGGCTTCGTCGCGACTGAACGACGACGGGATTGTCGCGCAGTGGTTGCCGCTGCCAACGCAGAACGATGAGGACACGCGCGCACTGGTTCGCAGCTTCATCGATGTGTTTCCGTACGCGTCTCTGTGGACATCGGAGCTGCATGAGATGTTGCTTGTCGGGTCGCGTCGTCCGATTCAGTTGGATGCGCAGCGCATCAGCGCGAGATTCAACCAGCCCGAGACGTCCGCGGCGCTTTCCGCGGTCGGCGTCAACTCGGTCGCGGCGCTGATCGCAACCTGGATCACCGACCGCGACGGGCTCAAGCGCTACGCGGCGGACGCGCCGGCAGTGACGGACGACAGGCCGCGGATCGAATACGCGACATGGGTTCGTCCGGACGAGTTCAGCCGGACGATTTCGCACATCTGGCAGTACCGTAGCGAACCGCCGCTCAAGGGAGCGGACGAGCAATTCACCACTTCGCTGCTGGGCGAAAGGCGAGATCTTGATGCGTTCTATCGTGCCGGCCTCAGCGCCTATGCAGGCAACAGGCAGGCTTACGCGCGCGAGATGGCGAGCCTCAGCCAAGCGGCGAGGCGAAACCCCTATTACAGGTGGTTTACGGGGTCCAAGGAGCCGTAGTGCAATGTCAGACCACGCCGCAACACAGTTAGCGGCCGCCCCGGCGCGGCGAACTGCCAAGGACTCGGCGGCCCGCGACGCCGTGCTCGATCTCAAGGCGCGCATCGGCAAGTCGGTGCTCGGGCAGGATCATCTGGTCGAGAGCATGCTGATCGGCTTGCTGGCCAACGGCAACCTTCTGATCGAAAGTCTGCCGGGACTAGCCAAGACACGCGCGGTGAAGACGCTGGCGAAGAATCTTGCCGCCGACCTGTCGCGCGTGCAGTTCACGCCGGACCTGCTGCCGTCGGACGTGACCGGCGCGGAGATCTACCTGCAGACCGAGAAGGGCGGCCAGTTCCAGTTCCAGAAGGGGCCGATCTTCGCCAACCTCGTGCTCGCGGACGAGATCAACCGCGCGCCGGCCAAGGTGCAGTCGGCGCTGCTGGAGGCGATGGAGGAGCGTCAGGTCACCGTTGCCGGCAAGACCTACAAGATGCCTGACCTGTTCATGGTGCTCGCGACCGAGAATCCGATCGAGCAGGAGGGCACCTATCCGCTTCCCGAGGCGCAGCTCGACCGCTTCCTGATGCATGTCGTGATCACCTATCCCGACGAGGCGACCGAAGGCGAGATCATCAAGCTCAATCGCGCCGAGAATGCGCGGAAACCGGAAGCCGGAGCTGCCGAGCCGCCGCCGGTGCCGCAGCAGGCGATCCTCGACGCGCGCGGCGAGCTCGACGGCATTTTCGTCTCCGACCTCGCGCAGAAATATATCGTCGACCTGATCTATGCGACGCGGTTTCCCGGCCGCTACGGCGAGCCGTTGAGCAAATGGATCCAGATCGGCGCCAGCCCGCGCGGCAGCCTTGCCATCGACCGCTGCGCGCGGGCGCGCGCATGGCTCGACGGGCAGGATTTCGTCACGCCCGACCACATCCGCGCCGTCATCCACGACTGTCTGCGGCATCGGCTGATCCTGAGCTACGAGGCCGTATCGCAGGGCATCAGCCCCGACCAGGTGATCGACAAGATCACCGAGCTTGTCGCTGCAGCGTGAGGGCCATGATGACGGAGACATCAGCCAGAACGCCCGGTGTCTACGTCAGCCTCGACGATCTGATCGCGCTCGAATTCAGGGATCGCAGGGTTTCGTTCCTGCCGCGCCAGCCGGTGCATAGTCTGCTGTCCGGCCGGTTCGCCTCGCGCATGCGTGGCCGCGGGCTGAATTTCGAGGAGATCAGGGACTATCGCCCGGGCGACGATGTCCGCGAGATCGACTGGAAGGTCACGGCGCGGCTGCAGAAGCCGCATGTGCGCGTCTTCAACGAGGAGCGCGACCGTCAGGCGCTGCTCGTGGTCGATCAGCGGCTGTCGATGTTCTTCGGCAGCCGGCGCGCCATGAAGTCGGTCACCGCGGCCGAGACCGCCGCGATCGGCGCCTGGCGTGTGCTCGGCGTCGGCGACCGGATCGGCGCGATCGTGTTCAATGACAGCGATGTCGTCGAGCTGGCGGCGCGGCGCAGTCGCGCGACGGTGTTGCAGATATTGTCCACCATCGTCGCGCAGAACCAGGCGCTCGGCGTCGGCCGCGGCATCGTTCCGGCGTCAGGCATGCTCAACCGGGCGCTCGAACATGCAGAGCGGCGGACGATGCACGACGCCACGGTGATCCTGATCAGCGATTTCGATGGCGCGGATAGCGCGACGCGCCGGATGATCGGGGCGATCGCCCGGCATAACAACGTGGTCGCGGTGCTGGTCCACGATCCCTTGCAAAGCGATTTGCCTGCCTCGAGCCGGATGACCGTCACCGATGGCGAGCTGCAGATTCAGCTCGAGGTCGGCCGCGAGAGCGTCCGCAAGAGTATCGCGCAGGCGTCGCAGGAGCGGCTGCGCGGCGTATTCGCGTGGACGCGCGAGCTCGGCATTCCGGTGCTGCCGCTGAGCACAGCCGAGGAAACGGCGCCGCAAATCCGGCGTCTCCTGGGCGGGCTGCCGGCCCGGCACGGACGCGGTGGCGGTCACACCAGAGCGGAGGCGGCTCTTGGCTGACACCCAACCCGGCATTGTGGATCCCGTCGCGGGCCTGATCGATATCCCGCTGCCACCGTCGGTGAGCCTGCTTCCGGCGACATGGGCGTCGCGGATCGTGATCGTGCTGGTTGCCGCGGGCGTTGTTGTTGCGACGTGGCGCCTGCTGCGGCGTTTCCGCGCCAACCGCTATCGGCGCGCGGCGCTCGCGGAGCTTGACCGGCTGCTGCAGACACAAGGCGGCGTCCCGGAGGGAATGGCCGCGAGCCTCGCGCTGCTGGTGCGGCAGACTGCGCTCGATGCCTTTCCGCGCGAAACCGTCGCGCCACTTGCCGGCGCGGGCTGGCTTGCGTTCCTCGACCGCAGCTATGGCGGGGACGAATTCTCGCAAGGCGCGGGACGGCTGCTCGCGACCGCGCCGTACGGGCGGACGACGGCGGATGCCGGCGATCTAACGGCGCTGCAGGATCTGGTGCGGCGCTGGATCAGGGGGCACCATGTTTGAGTTCGCATGGCCCTGGATGCTCGCGTTCCTGCCGCTGCCGATCCTGGTGTGGTGGCTGTTGCCGCCGTATCGCGCGCGGCAGGCCTCAGTGATGGTGCCGTTCTTCGACCACCTTGCGGCGGCAACCGGACAGACGCCGCAGCGCGGCGCTGTCGTGCTGCAGCGGCGGCGCATCCAGATGGTGACGGCCGCATTGATCTGGGCGCTCGTCGTCGCGGCGCTGGCGCGGCCGCAATGGGTCGGTGATCCCGTCACGCGCGAGGTTTCGGCGCGCGATCTCATGCTCGCGATCGATATCTCCGGCTCGATGGACCAGCGCGACTTCCGCGGCAGCGACAGCGCGATGTTGACGCGGCTCGACGGCGTCAAGCGCGTGGTCACGGATTTCATCGCGCACCGGCACGGCGACCGCGTCGCGCTGGTGCTGTTCGGCACCAGGCCCTATGTGCAAGTGCCGTTCACGCAGGATCTGCAGACCGCGACCGCGCTGCTGGCGCAGACCGAGGTCGGCATGGCCGGACAGCAGACTGCGATCGGCGACACCATCGGGCTTGCGATCAAGACCTTCGAGACAAGCAAGGCGCGCGAGAAGCTTCTGGTCCTGCTCACCGATGGCAACGATACGGCGAGCCGCGTCCCTCCGGAGCATGCCGCCGACATCGCGCACCAGAACGGCCTCGTGATCGACACGATCGGCGTCGGCGATCCGGCCGCGACCGGCGAGAACCGCGTCGATCTCGGCGTGCTGCGGTCGGTCGCCGCCACGACCGGCGGCCATTTCTACCGTGCCGAGGACGGTGCGCAGTTGCAGGCGATCTATGCGGACATCGACCGTCTCGCGCCGGCCAAGCTCGATACGCTGTCATGGCGGCCGAAGCAGCCGCTGTTCCAGTGGCCGCTCGGCGCCGCCGTGATGCTGTCGCTGCTGCTGTGGCTCGGCCTTTCGCTGGAAAGCGGGCTGGGGCGAAGGGGAGCGATCGGCCATGCATGACGCGGCCGCGATTCCATTCCATCTGCTGCGGCCGCTGTGGCTGCTCGCGCTGATTCCCGTCGCTGCCGTCTTCGCGTGGGTGCGGTGGCGGCAGAGCCCGCAGGCGCAATGGGGCGGGGTGATCGCGCCGCATCTGCTCAACCATCTCATCGTGCAACCGGGCGCGGGACGCGGCGTCAGCCCGCTTTATCTGGTCGCCGCCGCGCTGTCGCTCGGCATCGTCGCGTTGTCGGGCCCGACCTGGCGGCGCGAGCTGCCGCCCTTCGTCGAGGACAAGGCGCCGCTGATGATCGCACTGTCGCTCGATGCAACGATGGGTCAGAGCGACGTCGCGCCGACGCGGCTCGAACGCGCCAAGCAGAAGATCAGGGATCTGCTTGCGGCGCGCGCCGGCGCGCGCACGGGGCTGATCGCCTATGCGGGCACCGCGCATCTGGTGATGCCGCTGACCGACGATCGCGCCGTCATCGAACCCTTCCTCGCCGCGCTTGCCCCGGGCCTGATACCGTCGCCCGGGAAGAACGCCGTCGCGGCGGTGGCGCTCGCCGCGGAGGCGCTCGCGACCGAAACCGTGCCCGGCACGATCCTGCTTGTCGCCGACGACGGCGGTGACGAGGAGGGAGCGGTTCGTCAGGCCGCCGGACGGAACGGCCTGGTCAAGCTGAGCGTCACCCCGAACAGGGGCGAAAGGTTCGCGCTCGGTTCCGACGTCGTCCAGGTCAGCATCGACGACGCCGACATCGCGGCGCTCGAGCGCGGGATCGAAACCCGCTATCAGGCCGCGCAGGGCGACGCGTTCGGTACGCAATGGCGCGATGAGGGCTTCTGGCTGCTGCTGCCGATTGCGCTGCTCAGCCTGCTCTGGTTCCGGCGCGGCACGACGGTGGCCTGGGTTGTCGCCTTCATCTGTCTGTCGCACGTGTCGTCCGCGAGGGCGGAGGAGCCGCGCCGTTTTGCCGACCTGTGGCTGACGCCGGATCAGCAAGGACGCATCGCCTTCGATCGCGGCGACTATGGGACCGCGGCCAAGCGTTTCTCCGATCCGATGTGGCGCGGCATCGCCGCCTATCGGGCGTTCGACTTCCTGACGGCCGCGCAGGAATTTTCGCATGTCGATACGCTCGAGGGACGCTTCGCGCTGGGCAACGCCCAGGCGCAGAACCACGCCTATGAGAAGGCGATCGCCGCCTATGATGCGGTTCTGAAGATCGCGCCCGGCCATGTCGCCGCGAAGACCAACCGTGCCATCGTGGTAGCGGTGCTGAAGGCGAAAGAGGAGAAGCGGAAGAAGCAGGAGCAGGACGACAGCGCGCCGCCGGACGAAAAGGCCGACGAGATGCGGGTCGACCCGACCCAGAAGGGCGGCAAGCGGATCGAGGTGAAGCCGACGGATCTCACCACGGCCGGCGCCGCCGAAGCCTGGATGCGTCAGGTCCAGACCACGCCGGCTGACTTCCTCAAGCTGAAATTCGCGATCCAGGACGCGGCGCGGCCGATGGGGGCGAAGCCATGAGGCACCCGCTCGCCGCCGTAGCCCTGATGCTCGGACTGCTCATATCCTGCGCGGCGCTCGCCCAGCAAAGCGCGCCGGAGCCGATCCTGCGGGTGACGATCGATCCGCCGCGCGTCGTGGTGGGGCAGGCGGCCGCGCTGCGGATCGATGTGCTGGCGCCGAACTACATGACGGCGCCGCCCGAGCTGCCCGACTTCCAGGTCCGCAACGCCGTGACCCGTCAGTTGCGGAGCATCAACGAGAACGAGCAGCGGGACGGTGTGACCTATGCCGGCGTCCGGTTCGAATTCGCCATCCATCCACAGGAGCCGGGCAGCTACGCGATCGCCGGCCAGCCGATCACCATCAAATACGCCGCGGAGCCGCCGGCGACGCGCGAGGCCACGCTCGCGCTGCCGCCGATCGCATTTGAGGCCTTCATCCCGGACGCGGCCTCCGCCCTGCAGCCGTTCCTGGCCGCGCGCAATCTGTCGATCGAGCAGACCGTCAACCGATCGTCGGACCAGCTCAAGGCCGGGGATGCCGTGACGCGGACCGTCACTATCAAGGCCGAAGGCATTCCGGCGATGCTGCTGCCGCCGGTGAAGTTCACGGCGTTCGACGGACTCAAGCTCTATCCTGCGCAGCCGTCGCTCCAGGACAAGACCGACGGGCGCACCGATGTGCTGTCCTCGGCGCGCACCGACAGCGGCGTCTACATGCTCGAGAAGGCCGGCGATTACGTGCTGCCGCCGATCGACCTGCGCTGGTGGAACACCAGCGCGCAAAGCATCGATGTGGCGCATCTCGATCCGGTGACGCTGCACGTGGAGGCGAACCCCGCAGCCGGCGGCGCGTCCTCAGTCGGCACCTCCCGCCCACGCATGTCATGGGGCGCGCTGCGTGATGTCGTCGCCGATCGCTGGAAGTCGGCCGCGGCCGTGCTGCTGGCGCTTGCCGGGCTCGGCTGGCTGATGCCGCGGATGGTCCGCGCGATCGCGGCGCGTTATCGCCGGCATCGCGAGGCCTACCTGCGCTCGGAAGCGTTCGCCTTCAGCGAGCTGCGGCGGGCCGCGCGCCATGGCGATGCCAAGGCGGTCTACTTCGCGCTGCTCGACTGGCTGCAGCGGTTCGAGCCGGTCGCGCCGCAGCACACGGTCGAGGCGTTCAAGGCCGTTGCTCATGATGCCGCGCTCGATGACGAGATCGGCGCGGTCGAGCGCGAGCTGTTCGCGCCGTCTGCCGGCGCGGCGCGCTGGTCACCGCACCGGCTGCTGCGCCAGGTCGGCGGTGCCCGGCGCAACCTGCGTCGGCGGGCGAGACGCCGCGAAGACACGCGCTTACTTCAGAACCTGAATCCGGTCGGGCTTTCCTCCACCACGTCCCTTGGTCGACCAAAGCCCGCCAGATGAACGAAGCACATTGAGACCGATCGAGCAGAACGCATGATTCGTAATCACCGGAGCGAGCAACCCTAGAGCAACTCAGGAGTATCGAATGAAGAGTGAGACGAAGAAACATGACGCCGGCGCCAATTCCGATTGCGGTGCCTCGACCATCGATCGCCGAGCCGTGCTGCTCGGCACGTCATCGCTTGCTGCCACGGCGGCGCTGACGTCGCAGGCTCTCGCGCAGGCCCAGAAGGCCGCGCCCGCCGCGGCGCCGGCCGGTGGCCGCAAGCCGAACATCCTCGTCATCTTCGGCGACGACATCGGCGTCCCGCAGATCAGCGCCTACACCATGGGCATGATGGGATATCGGACGCCCAACATCGACCGGATCGCGCGCGAGGGCGCCATCTTCACCGATGCCTACGGTCAGCAAAGCTGCACGGCAGGCCGCGCCTCCTTCATCCTCGGGCAGGAGCCATTCCGGACCGGCCTGCTTACCATCGGCATGCCCGGCGATCCCCATGGCATCCAGGACTGGATGCCGACCATCGCCGACACCCTGAAGACCCAGGGCTATGCCACCGGCCAGTTCGGCAAGAACCATCTCGGCGACCGCGATGAGCATTTGCCGACCAAGCACGGCTTCGACGAGTTCTTCGGCAATCTCTATCACCTCAACGCCGAGGAGGAGCCGGAAGGCTATTTCTATCCAAAGGACCCGAACTTCCGGAAGCAATATGGTCCGCGCGGCGTCATCAAGTCGTCGGCGGATGGAAAGATCGAGGACACGGGCCCGCTGAACACAGCGCGCATGCCTACGGTGGACGAGGAATTCCTGGGCGCTGCCAAGGATTTCATCGGCCGTCAGGCCAGGGCAGACCGGCCGTTCTTCGTCTGGTTCAACTCGACGCGCATGCACGTCTTCACGCACCTGAAGCAGTCATCCCTCGGCAAGACCGGCAAGGGCATTCACGCCGACGGCATGGTGGAGCACGACGGAATGGTCGGCGAATTGCTCAAGCAACTCGACGATCTCGGCATCGCCGATAATACGATCGTTCTCTACACCACGGACAATGGCGCGGAGATCGCGCTGTGGCCCGATGGGGCGATGACGCCGTTCCACGGAGAGAAGGGTACGACGTGGGAGGGCGGCTTCCGCATCCCGATGATGGTGCGATGGCCGGGCGTGGTGAAGCCGGGAACGCAATACAACGAGATCATCTCGTTGATCGACTGGTTCCCGACGCTGTGCGCAGCGGCGGGGATTCCGGACATCAAGGACAAGATGAAGGCCGGATTTGCCGGCGCAAGCGGCAAGAGCTTCAGGGTTCATCTCGACGGCTACAACTTCATGCCGTTCTTCAAGGGAGAGGCAAAGGAGCCGCCCCGCGATGCGATTTACTATTTCGACCAAGGCGGCAACCTCAACGCGCTCCGGTGGAACGACTGGAAGCTGAGCTTTGCCGTCGCATCGAAGGGCAATATTGCGACCGCCACCCGCGAAGTGCCCTCATGGGCGCTGATCGCCAATCTGCGCATGGACCCCTACGAACGCGGCATGGAGGAAGGCGGCGGAGCGATCCAGTTCCTCGCCCAGAACATGTGGCTGATCGTACCCGTGCAGGGGAAGATCAAGGAGTTCTTCTCCGACTTCGATCAGTTCCCCTATCAGGGGGGCAGTTCGCTGAACGCAAGCGGCATCAATTACGGACTGCTTCGACAGCAAGCGGCCTTGAAGCGGCTCAACGAGCTCGAACGCATGAAGCCGCAGTGATGCGGGAAGAGCAACGGACGGAAAGAGGGAAAGTGCGATGATGGTTCGGCTTGCCGCTGTGCTGCTTGCGTGTCTTGTGGCCATCTCCGTTGCGGTGGCGCAGCCGGCGGATCCCTTGCCATCCTGGAAAGACGGCGCGGCGAAATCGGCGATCGTCGATTTCGTCGCGCGCGTCACGACGCAGGGCGGGCGAGACTACGTGCCGCCGGCCGAGCGCATCGCGACATTCGACAATGACGGCACGCTGTGGACCGAGCAGCCGTTCTATTTCCAGCTCGCCTTCGCGTTCGACCGCGTCAAGGCGATGGCGCCGGAGCACCCGGACTGGAAGATGCGGCAACCGTTCAAGGCGTTTCTCGAGAGGGACACCAAGGCGCTGGCCGCGAGCGGCGAGAAGGGCCTGCTGCAGATCGTGGCGGCGACGCATGCCGGCATGACCACCGACGCGTTCGCCAATTCGGTGCGCGACTGGCTCGCGACCGCCAGGCATCCGCGCTTCAACCGGCCGTATGACAGCCTGGTCTACCAGCCGATGCTGGAGCTGCTGGCCTATCTCAGGGCCAACGGCTTCAAGACCTTTGTCGTCTCCGGCGGCGGCGTCGAATTCATGAGGCCGTGGATGGAGAAGGTGTACGGCATCCCGCCGGAGCAGGTGGTCGGCTCGTCCGGCGTGGTCAAATTCCAGGTCGGCCCCGACGGCAAGCCGGTCCTGATGAAGCAGGCCAAGGTCGAGTTCATCGACGACGGCCCGGGCAAGCCGGTCGGCATCAACCGCTTCATCGGCCGCCGTCCGATCTTCGCGTTCGGCAACTCCGATGGCGATCTGCAGATGCTGCAATGGACCGTGGCGGGATCGGGCGCGCGCTTCGCCGGCATCGTGCACCACACCGACGAGGTTCGCGAATACGCCTATGATCGTCAATCGAAGGTCGGCAAGCTCGACAAGGCGCTCGACGCGGCCGCCGCGGGCGGCTGGACCGTGGTCGACATGAAGCAGGACTGGAAGGTGGTGTTTCCGCCTCTAACCGGCGCCGCGAAGGAGGCGAAGCCATGAGCGGCTACGACATCTTCGCCTGGATCGTGCTCATCATCCTGGTCGCCAGCGCGATCGGTGTGTTCTGCATCGCCGGCTGGCTGCCCGGGCATATCGCGAAGTCCCGCAATCACCCCTATGCGCAGGCCGTGATGGTCGCCGGCTGGATCACCTTGATCTGCGGCTTTGCGCTGTGGCCGATCGCGTTCATCTGGGCCTATGTCGATGTGCCGGCGCCCCGCCGGACGGGAGATGCGTGATGGGTGTCGCGATCTTCAACGTCTATCTGGTGTTGCTGTTCCTCTTGGTGCATTTCAAGATCGTGCGCTTCAACCTGTTCTGGACGGCGTCTCCCTTCATCGTGCTGGTGCTGCTGCTGTTCGGCCTGCTGGTGCCGATGGGCTGGGGCGCCCCGCAGGGCTCGGCGCTGGTGGTGCGCAACGCGGTGTCGATCGTGCCTGACGTCGCCGGCGAGGTGACCGAGGTGCCCGTCGTCGCCAACGTGCCGCTGAAGGCCGGCGACGTTCTGTTCAAGATCGATCCGACGCCCTATGACGCGCAGGTCAAGGCGATCACGGCGCAGCTCAAGTTGTCGAAGACGCGGCTGGCGCAAATGACGACCCTTTATGAGCGCGATGCGGGGCGCGGCTTCGACGTCGAGCAGCGGCAGTCCGAGGTCGATCAGCTCAGCGGCCAGCTCGAGGCCGCGCAGTGGAACAGCGACAAGACGGTGGTACGCACGCCGGCCGACGGCTACGTCACCAACCTCGCGCTGCGCAAGGGCGCGCGGGTGGCGAACCTGCCGCTGTCGCCGGTGATGGCGTTCATCGACACTTCGAACACCATCATCGGCGTCGAGATCAACCAGATCGATGCGCGCTACGTTGCGCCCGGGCAGGAGGTCGAGGTGACCTTCAAGTTCGCGCCCGGGCAGATTTACTCAGGGAAGGTCGAAAGCGTGCTGCAGGCGGTCGCGACCGGCCAGGCCACGACCTCGGGCACCGCCGTCCTCCCGAAGGCGATCGAGACGGTGCCGTTCGTCGTGCGCGTCAAGCTCGATGATGCCGCCTTCGCCAACCGCCTGCCGGCCGGCTCGACCGGAACGGCGGCGATCTACACCGACCATCTGAGGCCGACCCACGTCGTGCGCCGCGTGATCCTGCGGCAACTCGCGATCGTCAATTACGTGAATCCGTTTTGAGGGATGGAGATTGTCATGAAGCCATTGATCGCCGCAGGACTTGCGCTGATGATGTCGACTGTATCGGCGTATGCCCAAACGCCGTCCAGCGACGATCTCAATCGCCGTCTGATCGAGCGCCGCGCCGTTGAAGCCGTGATCTGGGGCATTCCCGCGGTCAATACCGACCTGATGCGGCAGGAAATGCTGACCAGGACGCCGGGCAAGGTGGGGCAGGTGATTTATTGGGGGCGTCCGCTTGATTGGCACAACCAGACGCTGACACCGAATCCGGACGCGCTGTACTTCATGACGTTCTTCGACACGCGGAATGGTCCGATCGTGCTCGATCTCCCTCCTGGCGATGTGAATGGTTCATTCAACGGCAATATCGTCACGGTATGGCAGATGCCGCTCGAGGATGCCGGCCTGCTCGGCGTCGACAAGGGTGCTGGCGGCAAGTTCCTGATTCTGCCGCCGGGCTACAACGGCCCGAAGCCCGACGGCTACATCGCGCTGCAGTCCGACACGTTTGGCGGCTACATGCTTTTGCGCTCCAACCTCAAGAGCCACGGCGACGCTGACGTCCAGGCCGCGATCGCCTACGGCAGGCGCATGAAGGTCTATCCCCTGGCGCAGGCGGCCAGCCCACCGGCGACGGTGTTCAGCGACGTGGAGGACATCGATTTCGATTCCACCATTCGCTACGACGCGGCTTTCTTCGAACATCTGAATCGCATCATACAGGACGAGCCGTGGATCGACCGGGATCGGGTGATGATCGATAGCCTGAAGTCGATCGGCATCGAGAAAGGAAAGCCGTTCGCGCCGTCCGAGGCGATGAAGACGGTGCTTGCTTCGGCGGCGAAGGAGGCGGGCGCCTGGCTGGCGGCGAAATACGACGCCGGCCTCCCGCCGTTCTTCTCCGAGACCAGCCGCTGGACACTCCCGGCGCCGCCGGACGTCGTCAAGGCTTACGCCGATGGGTTCGCCGATCCGAACGCATATCCGACCGACAGTCGCGCTGTCGGCTACAGCTACGCCTATATCGGAATCAAGCGTTTGGGCGCCGGTCAGTTCTACGCGATCTCGATTCGCGACAAGGCAGGCGATGCTTTCGACGGCAGCAAGACATATCGCCTCAACGTCCCGGCCAATGTTCCGGTCGAACAATACTGGTCGGTGACCGCCTACGATCGCGAGACCCATGCGTTGATCAAGAACGTCGCTCGGGCCAGCCGGTCCTCGCAAATCCCCGACCTGAAGAAGAACCCGGATGGCTCAGTCGACATCTATATCGGGCCGGCGGCTCCGGCCGGGCAGGAGACGAACTGGCTGCCGACGGACCCCGCGCGCAGGTTCGAGCTGATGGCGCGCTTCTACGCGCCAAAGAAGGAGTTTTTCGACAAGGTGTGGAAGCTGCCCGACGTGGAGAAGATCAATGCCACGGTCGGAAATGGAGCGAAGCAGTGAAGTTCAGATATCTGTTGACCGGTGTACTTTGCCTCGCGGGCCAGAGCACATCGCTCGCGCAATCGCCGGTGCCTGTCACGGTCGACAATTTTGCCCGTGCCGAGTCCGATCTCTATTTCGGCAACAACGTCAAGGATGCGGGCGGGACCGGCAAGCTCTTCCACCGCCGCGGGCCGATGTCGATCGACAAGCAGGCGGTGATCCGGGCGAATCGCGATACGCTTTACTCGTCGGGTGTGTTCGACCTCAATGCCGGCCCGGTGACCATTACGCTGCCAGATGCAGGTAAACGCTTCCGCTCGCTGATGGCGATCAATGAGGATCACTATGTGATCGGCAAGATCGAATATCACGCGGGTAGCTTCACCTACGACAAGGCGAAGGCCGGAACGCGTTACATGCTGCTCGCTTTGCGCACGCTGGTCGATCCCAACGACCCAAAGGACGTCGCTCAGGTTCACGCGCTGCAAGACGCGATCAAGATCAGCCAGAAGGCTTCCGGCAAGTTCGAGGTGCCGAATTGGGACCAGGCCAGCCAGAAGAGCATCCGCGATGCGCTTTTGGTGTTGAATGACCATACCGGCGGCTTCGCCCGCGCGTTCGGAGCCAAGGGGCAGGTCGACCCGGTGAGGCACTTGATCGGCACCGCCGCCGGCTGGGGTGGCAATCCCGACAAGGACGCCACCTATCTGAGCGTCACGCCCGCCAAAAACGACGGCACGACGGTCTACAAGCTGACCGTCCGCGACGTCCCGGTCGACGCGTTCTGGTCGATCAGCGTTTACAATGCCAAGGGATATTTCGAGAAGAATCCCTATGACGCCTACACGCTGAACAACATCACGGCAAAGAAGTCCGCTGATGGCTCGATCGCGGTCCAGTTCGGCGACTGCGACGGCAAGCTCCCGAATTGCCTGCCGACCATGAAGGGCTGGAACTACACGGTCCGGCTCTACCGGCCGCGTGCGGAAATCCTGAACGGCAAATGGAAGTTCCCCGAGGCGCAGGCGGTTAACTGAAGCGCGCGCGAATCCGCTAGGATGGCTTGAACGAAGGGGGGAGATCAGGATGAGGATAGTCAGAAATCACAGGTGCGCCGCATTGGGCATCATCGGCGCGCTCGCGCTGTCGGCAATGCCGCGCACGGCGCTGGCCGACGCCGGTGGAGTGAGCTTCTGGCTGCCCGGCGCGTTCGCGAGCCTGACCGCGGCGCCGGCCATGCCCGGTTGGGCCTATGAGACGATCTACATTCATCTCGACCAAAGCGCCAACGCGGGCAAGAATTTCGTGATCGGAAACCGGGTGCCCGGATCGGTCGTCGCCGGTCTCAACGCGCATGCGGACGTTCTCGTGGAAGGATTTACCTACACCTGGGCTCAGTCCGTGCTTGGAGGCCAGGCCGCCGTAACCTTCCTTGCCGCACCGGGAAATATCGGCGTCGGCGTCGACGCGACGCTGACGGGGCCGCGGGGCAATACGGTCTCGGGCGTCGCAACCGACAACCGCAACACGGTCTCGGATGTCTTCTACCAGGGCACGCTGAAATGGAATCAGGGTGTCAACAACGAGATGGTCTACATCTTCGGCAACATCCCGAGCGGGACCTATGACAGCAGCCGCCTCGCCAATCTCAGCTTTGGATTCACTGCGATCGACGTCGGCGGCGCCTATACCTATCTCAATCCGGAAACCGGCCAGGAGTTCTCGGTGCTGGCGGGCGTCACCTACAATGGAATGAACAAGGATCTGCAGTACCAGAACGGCATCGACTTCCACGTCGACTGGGGACTTTCGAAGTTCGTCGCCAAGAATGTGCATGTCGGTGTCGCCGGCTACTATTTCCAGCAGCTCACCGGAGACAGCGGTGCCGGCGCGACGCTCGGTGATTTCAAGGGACGCGTCGCCGGCATCGGCCCGCAGGTCGGATTCATCTTTCCGGTGGCCGACGGCTATCAGGGCTATCTGAACCTTCGTGGCTACAAGGATTTTGCCGCCGAGAACCGGCCCGAGGGGTGGACGGCCTGGGTGACGTTCCAGCTCTCGCCTGCCGCGCCGGCTACGACACCGACCAAGCCGATCGTGCGCAAATATTAGGGGAGGCGAACGACGAGCTCGATGAGTGATGCGCGCGAGACCGGCCGGGGGCCGGTTCGGATCGGCTTCCGTACCTCGATCATCACGGTGGTCATCGCCGCGGTACTGGTGGTCGGACTGACGCTGGTCTATCTCAGCTTCAGGCGGGTCTCGTCGATCACGCAGATGGCTGCGAGCACCTTCATCGACAAGGTGGGCCAGATCGGCGCCGATCGCATCGACGCGCAGTTCAAGAATGTGCGCGACAACCTCGAGATCCTGGCGGGAATTCCGGCCATCCAGGAGGCCGACGTCGCCGATAATGTCAGGCTCTACGCGCTGCTGGCCTCGATGCTGCGCAACAATCCGCAGATCTTCAATCTCTATGTCGGGTACGAAGACGGTTCCTTCCTTGAGATGGACGTCATCGATCGCGCCAAGCCGCAATTCCGCACGGCGCTGAATGTCGCCGCCGACGCTGTCTACCGCGTCGTCGTCATTGCCCGCTCCGGGGCGGCCGCCGCGGCGCCGGTCACGCTGTTCCTGTCGGAAAACCTGACCCAGGTCGCCGAGGTGGCGGGGCCGCACAGCTACGACCCGCGGCGGCGTCCCTGGTATGTCGACGCCTTAAAGGATCGCAAGACGCTGCTCACCGGGCCCTATGTGTTCTACGCGACCGGAGAGCCGGGCTACACGCTGCGCACGCCGCTGAGGGAGGGCCGCCGCGGGGTGGTGGCCGCCGACCTGCTGCTCAATCGTCTCGAGGAGATGCTGAGCCGGCAAAAGCTCGGAAAATCCGGGCTGGCCTTCCTGTTCAACGACGCCGACCGCATCGTCGGCCATCCCGAGATGCGCGAGCTGATGACGGAACGCAGCGACGCATTGCCCCGGATCGATGCCATCAAGCTTCCCGGCCTGTCGGCGGCGATCCAGGCCTGGCGCACCGACGGGCTCGCCCAGCAGTTCTTCACCGACGCCGACGGGCGGACCCTTGTCGCGGCCTTTCACCGCATCGAGACGGCCGGTGCGGCCAACATCCACCTCGCGGTGGTCGCCCCGCTCGACGAGTTTTTCGCCAAGATCATCTCGGAGCGGCGCGCGCTGTTCGCCATCGCGCTCGGCTTTGTGATCGCGATGCTCCCCTTCGCGTTCTGGCTCGGCTCGTTGCTCGCCCGATCGCTGCGCGAGCTGGCGCGGCAGACCGACGAGATCCAGCGCTTTCAGCTCGCCGACCGGCCGCGGATGCAATCGGCCATCGACGAGATCGATGAACTGGGCCGCTCGGTGTTTACGATGCGCACCGTCGTACGCAACTTCTCAAGCTTCATTCCGCAGCCGATCGTCCGTCAGCTGATGCAGTCCGGAGCCTCGCTGCAGCTCGGCGGCATCAGGCGCGAGGTCACGGTTCTCTTCACCGACGTCGCCGACTTCACCGCGAAGACCGAGAAGGCGGACCCCTCGCAGGTCATGATCTTCACCTCGCGTTATTTCGCCGCGATGTCGGAGGCGATCATGAAACACCATGGCACCATCGACAAGTTCATCGGTGACGCGGTGATGGCGCTGTGGAACGCGCCGGACGAGGATCCCGATCACGTCGTTCATGCCTGCGAGGCCGTGCTGGACTGCGTTCACCGCAACGCCGAGCTCAACCGGGCGTTCCGCAGCGAAGGCTGGCCGGCCTATGGCACGCGGTTCGGCCTGCATCTCGGCGATGCCGTGGTCGGCAATGTCGGCTCCGCCGCCCGCATGAGCTACACCGCGCTCGGCGCCACCATCAATCTGGCCTCGCGTCTCGAAGGCCTCAACAAGAACTACGGCACGCAGGTCCTGGTGAGCGCAGCCGTGAAGGCGCTCGCCGAACACAGATTCGCGTTCCGCAGCGTCGACCAGATCCGGCCGAAGGGCTTTGCCGACGCGATCACGGTCTACGAGCTGTGCGGCGAACGCGGCGATTCGGAGCTGACGTTCTGCGCGCGCTGGGAAGCCGTCTACGGTTCGATCCGGTACGCGGAGCCCGCCGCGGCGGCGCTGCGCATTGCCGATTTCCTGGTCGAGTACCCCGGGGATTGCGTCGCGCAATACCATGCTGAACGGCTGCGCAACGCGGTTCAGCCACCGCTGCTTGATCTACCGGTGCCCTGAGATGCAGGGTGAGGAATTTTGATCCGACCCTCGATCGTCCAGGGCCGCTTCGGTCGTCGATCGGGTCGCGCGATCGCCGATGCGATCGCCTCACGCCCCACAACAGGGGCGCGCAGCGCCGGTGGCTAGGCGGCCATCAGTTGCTGAAGCGCAACAGCCTGCTCACGGGTCTGGAATGCGATGGCGGTGTGGGTAAAGCCCGACGAGGCCTGGGTCTGCGCGATGTGGTTGAGGACTTCGTTGCCCTTGACCACGTGAAGATCCATTCCCTGGCCGGCCGGGAAAATCCCGAGAACGACGTCGTAGGCCTCGATGATGGCCTTCAAGGCGCCACCCTTGTCTTCCGACGCGTCGATAAAGATACGAACATCCGCGGCGATACTACGAAGTTCGTCAAAGTCGATCACTGGAAGTCTCCCATACGCAACTCACTGATCGATCCTAGCTACAACTTGCTTACTGAAACATAAATTGCGCGGGGTTCCTCACCGGACAAGTGTCGCTAGGCGCCGGTCGGCGGCCTCCGCTTCGCAATGCGTTTGACCGGCGCATGGGCCGGCACGGCGTTCGAGGTTTGGTCGGCCATGTGGGGAATGCGGTGCTCGATATGCGCCACGACCCGGAAGAAGCTCTCCAGCGCCTTGGCGTCGAGGCCGGCCGTGAGGTTGCAGTGCCGGCGCAGGATTTCATCCAGACTGCGGTCGAGCAGCGCCACGCCCTGCGATGTCAGCCGGATCTCGGTCCGGTTCCGGGCGTTGCCTCGCACCGGCGTCAGCTCGATCAGGCCCTTTTTCTTCAGCGAGGTCGTCTCGCGGCTGACGACGGCCTTGTCCAGTTGCGCATTGGTCCAGATGTCGTAGGCGCTTGCCGGCTCATGCTCCCTGAGAAAGGACAGCACCCGCCATTCCGCGAGCGATACGCCGTAGGCCTGCGGGAAGAAGGCATTGGCGTTGGCGCGCAATTTCGCGACCAGGCTGGACAGCACCGTGGGCACGTAGCGCTCGAAATCGATCACCAGTTCCGAGCGCGCATCCTCTTGCGCGGCGCGGCGCGGGGCAGGGGTTTTGGTACGATTTGTGGCGGTGCGACTGCTCATTCTTTCACGAGTTGGGTGCGTGCGATCAAGACCAACGTCGCCGCGACCAGGAGAACGCCTGTTACCACGAGGAATCCGATGGTGAAACTGCCCGAGGCGTCCTTGGCGCGTCCGATCACGATCGGGATGGTGGCGCCTCCGATGCTGCCGATGGTGCTGACCAGGCCGATCGCGCCCGGCGCGCTCTGCCGCGACATGTAGGACTGGGGAATAGTCCAGAACACGGCCTGCGTACCATAGACACCGACATTGGCAACCATGAATCCGATGATGATCCAGACCGGCGTTGTTGAAAAGGCTGCTATCGCGAAGCCGGCCGCCGCGATCACGAAGGTCATGGCCGCATAATAGAAGCGCTCACCGATATGGTCGGAGTGCCGCGACAACGCGATCATGCCGATCAGGCCGGCGACGGGCGGGATCGCGGTCACGAAGCCGACCTGTGAATTCGGCAGCCCGAACGACTTGATGATTTGCGGCAGCCAGGGAAACAGCGAAGCCAGGCCACAGAACAGGCCGAAATTGCACAGGCCGAACAGCAGCACCATCGGCTTGGTGATGGTCCGGAGCACGCCTTCGGCATGCACCACCCCGGTCGCCTTGGCGTCGCGCTCCAGCGCGCTGGTCAGCCAGTTGCGCTGCGCCGTCGACAGCCAGCTCGCCTGCTGCGGGCGGTCGGTCAGATAGAAGATGCCGACGATCCCGAGAATGACGGGCGGCAGGCCTTCGAGGATGAACAGCCATTTCCAGCCCGAGATGCCGAACGTTCCGTTCAGCTCGAGGATCGCGCCGGAGATCAGCGACGCGAAGATATAGGAGATCGGCACCGCATAGTTGAACATCGCGTTGTAGCGGGCGCGGTACTTGAACGGAAACCAGAGGCTCAGCAGCAGCATCACCCCGGGAAACAGGCCGGACTCGGCAAATCCGAGGAAGCCGCGGAATGCATAGAGGCTGAGCGGGCCCTGCGTGAACGCCATCAGCATGGTGGCGATGCCCCACAGGATCGCGATCCGCGTCAGCGTGACGCGCGCGCCGTATTTGCTGAGGATGAGATTGCTCGGGATCTCGAAGATCGAATAGGTGAAGTACATGATGCCGACCGCGATGCCGAACTTCTCGGCATTGAGCCCGAGCTCCTTGTTCATCTGCAGTGCGGCAAAGGAGATGTTTCCGCGGTCGAGAATGGCGAGGAAGTACATCGCCATGACGAACCACATCAGGCGCAGCGCGACTTTGCGGATTGTGGTGCGTTCGATCTGCGGATCGGCGGTCGTCATCGCCGCCTTGTCCATCACGACTTCGGTCATCCCTGTTTCCCCCGATTCTTGATTTTTGATGGTTGTCTTATACGGGCAGGCAGACTTCGAGCCTGTCGCCTGCCACGCGTACCGGATAGGTCTGGATGTCGATCTCGACCGGGCTGGTCAGCGCCTCGCCGGTCCTGATGTCGAAGCGGCCCATGTGCAGCGGGCATTCGATCTCGCAGCCCTCCAGAATGCCGTCGGACAGCAGCGCCTCCGCATGCGTGCAGATGTTGCTCGTGGCGTAGTACTCATTGCCGACGCGATAGAGCGCGACGTGGTGGCGGCCGATTTCGATGCCGTACGGCTCGCCCTCGTTCAGCGCGCCGAGTGCGGCAGCTTCGTGCCATGTTCCCTGATCGTCCGTCATGTGCCCTCTCAAATGCTGTAGAAATCGAGCACGGTCGGGACGCGGTCGTTGACCAGCGTGATGACCTTGCGCGCGATCTTCCAGGTCTCGCCGTCACGCCGCAGTGTGTGCTCGTAGCGTCCGTGCCGCTGATGCTCCTTGGCCATGCGCGGGTCGTAGACGTGGACCGAGAACACCGAATGGCAGGTGATCTGATCAGCGCCGGTTTCCGACGCTTCCAGGTTCGAGATCTGGTGCACGGTGCGCGGCAGCGGCAGCGCGGTGATCGATTTGCGCGACTCGATGCGCGCGATCCGCTCTTCCAGCCCGCGCCGCGCATCGTGGTAGAGCAACGAGACCTGCGTGTCGGGATCATTGGTGGTGGTGTATTCGTCGAGCCAGGCCGGCACCCAATAGACGGCATCCTCGCTGTACATCGCGACCCAGTCGGCCCATTCGCCGGTGTCGAGCAGGCGGGCCTCGCGGAAGATGACCGCGGCTGCGACCGCGCGGGCATCGGTTTCCCTGATTGCGTTGGCCGCCATCACGCCGTCTCCCCGGCGGCGTGCTGCAGCAGCCTGCGCCACTCGCGATATCCGGGATGGAAATTCGTCTCGCCGCCGAAGCTGGTGGGACCGAACGACCATTCGGTTGGGGTGATGCCGAGCTCGCGCGTGTGCGCGCTCTCGCCGTGGCCGACCTCCGCGACGCCGCGCAGATAACCTTGCGTGGGCGCGGCGGTCGTCGCGTCGTAGCCGGTCTGGCAGAACTCGTACATGACGTTGTCGTCCGAGCTTGCCAGCCCGGAGGCATTGAAGAAATCTTCGTAGTTGCGAATGCGAAGCGTGCGCGCCGCGGCGCTTTCGCCGACCGGAGCAAGGCAATGCGACACCATCTCGGTCTTGTCGGGTGCCAGCGGCCGCCAGGTTCGCACCTGCGCCGACAGGATGTCGATGACCTGCAGGTTGGGAAAAATCGTGAGGTTGCGCTGGCGCAGCATCCATTTGGCGCGGGTGCTGCCGACGCGCTGCCGCACCGCGTCGAGACGCGCCGGATCCACGCCGAGCGGCCGGCCATAGAGCTGCGTGCGCTTGATCGACCAGTTGACGGCGTGGCCGTAATCGAAGCTGAAGCTGCCTTGCCCTTCCTGCTCGCCTTCCGGCTCCGCGGTGAATCCGGCATCCGGTCCGGCGCTTGCATTGCGCTTCTTCAGGATATCGACGTAGGAGCTGTGTGTGGTCGCGAAGTGATAGTAGTCGAGACCGTTCTCGAACTGCAGCTTCCAGTTTCCATCGAACGTGTAGATGCTGGCGCCCGGCACGAATTCGACCTCACCGCTGTCGCTCTGATCGATGATGAGGTCGAGGAACGCGCGGGTGTCGCCGAGAAATTCCTCCAGCGGCGGAACGTCGGCCGAGAGGCTCGCGAACAGGAATCCGCGATACGAACCCAGCCGCGCGACCGGAAGAAGGTCGTGATTGCTGTTCGAGAAGGACGGCGGATACTGGCCGCTCGCTTCCTCCGTCACGGAGACGTTGCGCCCGCCCGAGTCGTAGGCCCAGCCGTGATAGCGGCAGACGTGAAACTTCTGCCGGCCCTGCTTGAACGGGCAGACGATCGTTCCGCGATGCCGGCAGGTGTTGAGGAAGGCGCCGACTTTTCCCTCAGCGCTCCGCATCACCAGAATGGGATGCCGGCCGATATGGGTGGTGACGAAATCGTTGGGCCGGGCGACCTGGGATTCCAGGCCGATGAAATTCCACGTGGCCTCGAAGATATATCGCAGCTCGGCGTCGAACACGTCCGGATCGGTGAAGATCCGGCGATCGACTTCAAAGATGCGTTCGCCGGGGCGGTCGTCGATGAGCCGGGAAATCTCGCTCAGCCTTGCCGCATGGGTCTGCGAAGCAGCGTTCAAAACGTCCTCCCTTCGACTAACCGCCGGCCGTGAAAGGTCGCCCGCAGAGCCGCGTCACGGCTCGCGTCTTTTACGGCGGGAACAGCCCGGCTTGATCGCCAATCTTGGAATGACTCTATAGTTGTCATGACAACTATGGTCAAGACAGATTGGTCGATCGGAAGCTGGAGCCGGACGCAACGGATACGGCCCGTGCGTCGGGCTACAGCGAGGAATCAGCCGATCGTTTGGAGTGGCGTACTCAAGTCTTGCGCGCCGGTGCAGTCAGGATAATTCCCTCGTCGATCAGCGCGCGGCAGATTTTCTTCAGCGCGGCAATCGCTTCGCGCGTTGCCCGGCTGACCGGCCGTCCGCGCGGCAGCGCCAGCACGCGGTCGGCGCGCATCCACGGCAACAGCGCCGCCGACAGCACGCCGGCAGCCACCTCCTGGTGAATGCCGGAGAATGGTAGCAGCGCGTAGCCGAGGCCAGATGCCACCATGCGTTTCATCGGTGCGCTGTTGTCGACCCGCACCGCGCAGAGCATGGTTGATGGGAATGGGTTGCGGCTGAGCGGGGCCACCGCGGATGGCAGGGCGTTGAATTCCTTGCGGGTCAGCCGGCCGCGCTTCAGCAGCGGGTCGCGCGACGGTCCGATCAGGAACACCTGTTCGACGACCAGCGTCTCATAGTCGAGATGGTCGTTGGGGGATGGCGTCGTCACGATCGCCAGATCGAGTTCACCTCGCAGCAGGCGTTCGGACGCATTCTCAGTCAGGCCCTCACTCAACTCGAGCCGCACGCGTGGAAATTGCTTGACGAAGGCCTGGGCCAGCGGCGGGTAGAGGATATCGCCGAGGCTCGGTGGCGCGCCGATCCGCACCGTACCGCTCGGCTCCCGATTTTCCGTGCGCACCTCGGCCTTGATGTCGTCGATCGTGCCGAGCAGCCAGCGCCCCCGCGCGAGCAGCACCTTGCCGGATTCCGTGACCGAGACACCGCGCGCGCCGCGTTCGAGCAGGGCGCCGCCCAATTCCTCCTCGAGTTCCTTGACGTGGCGGCTGAGTGCCGACTGGGCGACGTTCAGCGTGCTCGCTGCGGCGGCAAAGCCGCCACGCTCGGCGACGGCGACGAAATAGCGGATCTGCCGCAGGTCCATGACGGGCACTCCATCTCAAATCGAGATGGATACCATATCAAACATATTCTTGTGAGATACCAAAAAAGGAGCAGTCTCCTCGCAACGATCAAACGGAGGAGAGACGAGGATGGGCATCGCCACCGATGAGGCACGCCAGACGTCCGTATTCATTGCCGGCGGCGGGCCGGTCGGCCTTGCGATGTCGCTGCTGCTCGATCGCTTCGGCATCGACTGCGTGGTGGTCGAGAAGAGCCCGACGACGACGGATCATCCCAAGTCACGCGGCTGCTGGGTCCGCACCATGGAGATCTTCCGGCAGTGGGGGATCGAGCAGGCGATCCGCGACCGCGGCCTGCAGGACAATTCCGACATGTTCGTGTTCCTCGACAGCATCGCGGGCCACGAGTTCGGCCGCACCCGTCCCGAACCGAATGTCGGGCATACCCCCGCCTGGAAGAGCCTGGTCGCCCAGGACGCCGTCGAGGAGGAAATCCTGCGGGTGGTCGAAAAGTCCAAACACGCCACGGTCCTGTTCAACACGGCCTGTGAATCGTTCGAGGAGACCAACAGCGGCGTCAACGTCACGACACGTTGCGAAAAGACCGGCGAAGTGACGCAGTGGACGGCGACATATTTGATCGCAGCCGATGGCGCAGGCAGCCAGATGCGGCGCAGCGCCGGGATCGAGATGGTCGGGCCCTCGACGCTGGCGGTGATGTCGAACGAGTATTGGCGTGCCGATCTGTCGCGGCTGCCGATCGCGCGCGAGGCCGCAGGCTTCATCATCGTCCCGGACAAGCCCGACCTGCCGCGCGCCGGCATCCTGAACACCAATGGCCGCGATCGCTGGCTGACCGTGACGCAAATCGGCCTGAGCAAGGACGATCGCGAGCGGCCTTGGACCGACCAGGAGTTCATCGAGATCGCGCGCGGCCATGTCGGCATTCCCGATCTCGATGTCACGCTTTTGAACCGCTCGATCTGGCGGGTCAGCATGCAGGTGGCCGAGACCTTTCGAAAGGGCCGGGTGTTTCTGGTCGGCGACTGCGCACACCGCTTTCCGCCCACCGGCGGCTTCGGCCTGAACTCCGGCGTTCAGGACGCGCATAACCTCGCGTGGAAGCTGGCCTTCGTGCTGAAGGGCTTTGCGGACGAAAAGCTGCTCGACAGCTATTCCAGCGAGCGACGTCCGATCGCGCAATCCAATGCCAATTTCAGCTACGGCAATCGATTGCGATTTGGGCTGACCGATGATGCCGTGCGATCGCGCAATCCGGACCGGATCAGGTTCTGGATCAACGACATGGACAATCACCTGCACAGCATCGGGCAGAACCTCGGCCACAATTACGAGGAGGGCGCGGTGATCCCCGATGGCACCGTCGCGAAGGCCTTGAACTCCCGCTACTACACGCCGACGGATCGTCCCGGCGCGCGATTTCCGCACATGTGGCTCGAGCCTTCGCGCAAGAAATCGACGCTCGACTGGTTCGACAGAGAGTTCACCGTCGTCGCGGGCCCACTCGGCAGCGAGTGGCTGGAAGCGGGAAAACAGGTGTCGGAGAAGACCGCCTTGCCGCTCTCGCTGAAGCAGTTGCCGTCGGCCGATCCGGCGGACGGATTCCAGCTGGGCATGCGCGGCGCTGTGCTGGTGCGCCCCGATGGCCATGTGGCCTGGCGAATGCCGTGGCTGCCGTCGAATCCGGCGAAGGAATTGGCCGGCGCGCTTTCAACGCTGCTGCATTAGCGGGGTCCCGATGCAATCGTTCGAATCCAACGGCGTCGTCACGGCGTTTGAGAAAACCGGGCGCGGCGAGCCGATCGTGCTGCTGCATGGCGGCGAGGCCGATCATGCGATGTTTGACGGCCTTGCGCCTGTCCTTGCGGCGAACTTCACGGTGATCGCCTATGACCAGCGCGATTCCGGCGCCACAAGGAATCCCGCGTCGTCCTATTCGCTGGCCGACCTGGCTGACGATGCCGCGGCCTTGATTGCGGGGCTCGGCTACGATCGTGCCCATGTCTTCGGGACCTCGCTGGGCGGCCAGATCGCGCAGGTGCTGGCGGCCCGCCATCCCGATCGCATCGACCGCCTGATCCTGAGCAGCACCTGGAAGGTCAACAGAAGCCCGCTCGACGTCAATGCGGATGTCTTCCGCAAGCTCGCTTCCTGGCGCGCGGATACCATCGCCAATGCGTCGAAGATTGCCGAGTTCTTCTTCCCGCCAGCATACCTGCGGGCGCGACCCGAACTGATCGAGATCTTCCGCGGCTCCAGCCGCGACGAGGGACAGAAGGCGCGTCGCGGCGCCTTGCTTGCGCAGCCTGTCGCCGCCGATCTGACCGGCTTTGATCGCCCGACGCTCTTGCTGGCGGGTGGTGATGACCGGCTGATCCCGAATGCGGAAACATTTGCGCTCGCCCGCGATCTTGCGCGCGTCGAAACGAAGATCATCGCAGGCGTCGGTCATGTCGCGTCGATCCAGGCCCCCGAACGTGTGGCGGAGGCGGTGACGGCATTTCTGAATTCAAACAAGAAGGCGGCTTGACAACAACAGGGGGAGACCATGGCGGAGCAAACGAGCGCAGTGCCGTTCGACGAAGCGCCGGTAACGACGCGCTACTGGCTATCGATCATCATCTTCGCCGTCACTGGCGTGGTCGATTTCTTCGATTTCTTTGTGGTCGGATTTCTGGTCTCGGTGCTGGCGCCGAAATGGCACCTGACGTTTGGGCAGACCTCGATCATGCTGATGAGCGCCGGCATCGGGGCGATGCTGGGGGCGTTCGTCGCGGGCGTCCTCGCGGATCGTTTCGGGCGCAAGCCGCTGGCGATATCAGGTGTTCTGCTTTGCGGCCTGACCTCGGGTGCGATCGCGTTCATTCCGGAAGACGGCTGGGTTGCGTTTGCGATCTTGCGCTTCTTCGTCGGCTTCGGCCTTGCCGCGGGCGCGGCGGCGGCGGTTCCTGCCATCGTCGAATTCGCACCGACCCGCCATCGCACGCTGGTCACGAGTCTCGTGGTCGTCCCGGTCGCTTTTGGCGTGCTGTCGGCGTCGGTGACGGCGAGCTTCCTGCTGCCGCTGGTCGGCTGGCGCGGATTGGCGGCGGTCGGATTCCTGCCGATCATCCTCGGGATTCTGACCATGATCATCATGCCGGAATCGCCGCGCTGGCTCATCAGCAAGGGCCGCGTCCGCGAGGCGCAGGCGAGCATCCGGAAACTCTATCGGGTCGGCGGCGATGAGTTCGCCCTGCCTACGCCGCCGCCGGCGAGCCCGGCGACATTTGCCGATCTCTTTGCCGAGCAGCGGCGCTTCTGGCTGACAGTCCTGATCTGGTTCGGCGCCAGCACGGCGAATTACGGTGTGTTCCTGTGGGGGCCGACGATCGTGGCGCTGCTGCTTGGCGTCTCTCCCCAGGATGCAGCCAAGATGTTCATCTATGTCAGCCTCGCCGGCGTGCTCGGCCGGACCGGCTTCGCCTTCCTCGCCCATCGGATCGGGCGCAAGCCCTGCGGCCAGTTGATGGGCTATGGCACCGCGGTGTCGCTGGCTCTCGCCGCCTATTTTCACAACGACTTTGCCGGCTCGGTGCCGCTGTTCCTGGTCTTCCTGATCGTCGGCGCCGTGTTCTTCGACGGTGGATTTTCGAACATCGGGCCCTATCCCGCGGAAATCTTCCCGGTTCAGCTCTCGGGGCGCGCGGTCGGCCTTGCCCAGCTCTCGAATGGGATCGGCAAGATCGTAGGTCCCCTGTGTCTCGCATTGATCGCCGGTGCGGATAACCTCGTGCATCCAAGTGCGACCGCTGCGGCGGTGATGCCGGCGTTCTGCTTTCTTGCCGCCGCGGGCCTCCTGATCGGCCTTGCCTTTACGTTCCTCGGCGTCGAGCCGCACGGGCGCCCGGTGGTTCTGTTTGGCGAGAACGCGGGCGCGAGCGCCGTACCGAAATCGCTGGCCGCAAAACCGGCCGCGGGACAGTGAAAGACGAAAGGTCATACCATGGACAACGCTTTCGACACGATCGCAACGGCGGCGCCGTTCGATACTGCAAAGCTCGATCGGCTGATGGATGAAGCGGGGCTCGACGTCCTGATCGTCACCTCGCGTCACAATGTGCAGTATCTGCTCGGTGGATATCGCTTCTTCTTCTTCGACGTCATGGAGGCAATTGGCACGAGCCGCTATCTGCCGGTGTTCGTCTATCAGAAAGGACACCCGGAAAATTCCGCCTACATCGGCAACCGCATGGAAAAGTTCGAGCACGAGCTCGGACGGATATGGACGCCGGTTGTCAAAGCGGAGGCGTGGGGAACGATCGATGCGATCGGCCTTGCGATCGATCATGTGAAGAAGCTCGCGGGCTCGGCCAGGCGCGTCGGCATCGAGGCTGGCTTCCTGCCGGCCGACGCCAGGGATCATCTGCTTGCCGGCTGCGGCCATGTCGAGTTCCGCGAGGCCCATTTCACGCTGGAACGTCTGCGTGCCGTAAAGTCTCCCGCCGAACTGGACCTCATCAGAGAGGCTTCCGAACGGGTCGTCGACGCGATGATGGCCACGTTCAAGTGCTGTGCACCGGGCATGACCAAGAACGACGTCGTCGCCCGTCTGCGCCGCGAGGAGCAGGAGCGCAATCTCGTCTTCGAATATTGCCTGATTGCCGCGGGCAAGAGCCATAACCGCGCGCCTTCCAGCCAGCGTCTCGAGCAAGGCGACGTGATCTCGATCGATTCCGGCGGAAACTACCGGGGCTACATCGGTGACCTCAGCCGCATGGGTATCCTGGGTAAACCCGACAGCGAGCTGCGCGAGTTGCTACAGGAAATCGAGGACGTCCAGCAGTTGGCCCGGCGCGCGATCCGGCCGGGCGCCATGGGTGGCGACATCATCGCGGCGGGCGAGGCGGCCGTCAAAGCCTCGCCGCATCGCGCCGTGCTCGACTTCACCGCACACGGCATCGGGCTCGTCAGCCACGAAGCGCCGCGCCTGACTGCAACAGGTCCGGTGCCTTATTCGCCGTACGACGCCGATCGGCCGCTCGAACGCGGGATGGTGATCTCGATCGAGACCGCGCTGCTGCATCCAACGCGCGGCTACATCAAGCTCGAGGACACCCTGATCGTCTCCAAATCGGGCTGGGAAGCGCCCGGTGACCATGGCAGGGAATGGAATTCATCGCGTCTCATGGCGTGAAGCGGTCAACGCCACGGCGGTATTTTGGTTGGGGCACCGATTCAGCTGTGGTGGGGGAACGAGTTCGGAATATTAGAAATATATCCCTGAGTTGCCCGACGTGTCAAGTTTGTCCGGTCGACGCCGGCCGCCGCCGGCTCCTTTGCATGGGGTTGTTTTCGATATTTTGGCAACGCCCCCCTGCGACGGCCCAGATGATTTCATATGCGCTCGGCCAGGCGATTGATCCGGCGGTCTTGGCTTCACTCGAGCCTTCGGCCATGCGATGCTTCGAGCTGGATGTAGCGGCGGCTCCGTGGCGTCTGCTCGCCAGGTCGGCGCCGACGATGGGCAGGTGCAACCGATAAGGATTTCCTCCCATCGACAGAAGCGACCCGATGACCTCTAATGCGCTCCGCGACTACGCTCAAAGTATCCTGACCGCACGGGTCTACGACGTGGCGGTCGAGACGCCGCTCGATCCCATGCCGCGGCTTTCGGAGCGATTGTCGCGTAACGTGTTGCTGAAACGGGAAGACTTCCAGCCGATCTTCTCGTTCAAGCTTCGCGGCGCCTACAACAAGATCGTCCGGCTGCCGGACGCGCAGCGCAGGCTGGGCGTCATCTGCGCCTCGGCGGGCAATCATGCCCAGGGTGTGGCGCTGTCGGCGCGCAAGCTCGGCATTCCGGCGACGATCGTGATGCCGAGGACGACGCCCGCCATCAAGGTCGAGGCCGTCCGGCGCTTGGGCGGTGATGTTGTCCTGCATGGCGATACGTTCGACGACGCGCAAACCAAGGCCAGGGAGATCGAGGCCGCACGTGGCTTGACCTTTGTGCATCCGTTCGACGATCCCGATGTGATCGCCGGCCAGGGCACGGTCGGGATGGAGATCCTGCGCCAGCATCCCGATCCGATCGAGGCGATCTTCGTGCCGATCGGCGGAGGCGGACTGGCGGCCGGCGTGGCCGCCTTCGTGAAATTCCTCAACCCGTCGATCAAGGTCGTCGGCGTCGAGCCGGCGGACGCCGCGTCGATGGCCGCCGCGCTCGCCAAGGGCAACGTCGTCGCGCTGGATCAGGTCGGACTGTTTGCCGACGGCGTCGCGGTCCGCAAGGTGGGAACCGAGACCTTCCGGCTCTGCCGCGATCTGCTCGACGAGGTCGTCACGGTGGACACCGACGCGATGTGCGCCGCCATCAAGGACATCTTCGACGACGTGCGGTCGGTCGCCGAACCCTCCGGCGCATTGGCGCTCGCCGGCCTCAAGGCCTACGCCGAGCGCGGCGCGCTCAGCGACGGAAGCCTGATTGCCGTCAACAGCGGGGCCAATCTGAATTTCGACCGGCTGCGCACCATTGCCGACCGCGCCGAGGTCGGCGAACATCGCGAGGCGCTGCTTGCCGTGACCGTGCCGGAGAAGCCGGGCAGCTATCGGCACTTCATCCGCATCCTCGGCTCGCGCGCGATCACGGAATTCAACTACCGCTTTGCCGAGACCACCGCGCCGGCGCAACTGTTCGTCGGCATCGCGCTGAGCCGCGGCGAGGTTGAGAAGCGGGAAGTCATGGAGCTGCTTCGGCGCGAAGGCTATCCGATCCTCGATCTGAGCGAGAACGAGATGGCCAAGGACCATGTGCGCTACATGGTGGGCGGTCGCGCTCCGCTGCTCAAGGACGAGGTCATCTACCGCTTCGAGTTTCCGGAGCGTCCCGGCGCGTTGCTGAAATTCCTCGAGAGCCTGGCGCCCGACTGGAATATTTCGCTGTTCCACTATCGCAATCACGGCGCCGACTACGGACGCATCCTGGCGGGGATCGAGGTCAAGCCTCACGAGCGCGCCCGGTTCGTTCAGGCGCTGGATGCGCTCGGCTATCCCTACTGGAACGAGAGTGAAAATCCGGCCTATCGCCTGTTTCTCTCCGCCGAGAAGGGATGATGCACCGGGCGCTTCCGTCGACCGACGGTCAGCGATCGGCCGTCAATTGCTGGCGATAACGCTCGGCGTCCCAATTCAGCAGCGCATGCTCGTTCTCTGCCGTCAGATAATTGACCCGTGCGGTCAGGGGCAGGCGGCATGTGACCAATGCGAGGCAGCTCAGCATGGCCTCCGCGCCGTCGCTCGCATCGTCGCGGATAAGGCTGCCGAGGTCGGGGACGATGAGGGCAACCGGCGGCGGCAGTCCGTTCGCGGTGGTCTGCGCGATCATGGCGCTCAGCTTCTCGCGATGCTCCAGGACCGGCAGGCCCGGGCCAAGGAAGACGACGTGATCGGGATACAACGAGCCGCTGGTCGCGATCGCGCGGCTGTAGCGGTCGGTGGCGATGGCGTGGCCGCGAGGATCCCGCGGCAGGCGATAGTTGGTGCCCGCGCAGATCGTGCGGAGCGCGTCATGATCTGCCGCCGGCGCGCGGCGCTGCTCCAGGGCGAGGCGGTGCTCGACGTCGGCGACCAAAGCTTCGGCGGCGTCGCAGCTGGCCGCACCGACCACCAGGCCGTGATTGCCGAGGATCAGGACGTCGACCGCATCATCGGCGATCGCGTCGCTGACGGCGCGCGCGAGCGGCAGCCCCGGGTGATGATAGTCGAGGTAACGCCACGCCAGTCCGTCCAGGCGCCGGGCAAATTCGTCGCGGGCGTCGGTGCGCACCGCCCATGCGATGGTGTTGACGGAATGGACGTGCAGCACGATCCGGTGCGGCATCAGGGCATGCAGCGAGGTCTCGATCGAGGCGCGCAGCGTCGTCCCGGCGTTCGGCGCCAGCGGCACGCGTTCGTCGCCATGCATCAGCGCCGCGCGCGCGGCCGACAAGGCGACCGGCACGAAAATCTCCTTGTCCTCGGCATCGGCGAGCCAGGTACCCGACGCCTTCACCCACAGCACGTCGCCATCCTTGACCGACGAATTGCCGCCGGCGCCTTGCACCAGCAGGATATTCCTGCCGATGCGTGCCGACATGCGGCGCAGTTCATCCAGCATTTGAGGCGGTCGCATCGGGGCTGTTCTCACCAGGTCAGATGGTCCATCGTCCAGTGCGGCATCCGCGCCGCTGTGCCGGCCACGGTCTTGATCGCCCGCGGCAGATCGCTCGCCTGCGCAAGCGTCGCGCGGTGGGCGCCGGAGCCGATCAGCAGGGTCAGCATGCCGGCGGTGCGTCCGCCGGCGATATCGTGATCGAGGGAGTCGCCGATGACGAGGATCCGGTCCGGCGGCGGCCGTCCCAATTGATCGAGCGCGGCGGCAAACATCGGCGGATGCGGCTTGCCGACGAACAGCACAGTGCCACCGAGCGAATGGTAGAATGCGGCGAGCGCGCCCGGCGCCGGGATCAGGCCCGCGACCCCGAACATCACCAGATCGGGATTGGCGCACAGCATCGGCAGTTGGCGTGCGGCAGCGGTTGCCAGCGGCTCACGCCATCGCTCGGGCTCGGCCGCATCATCGTCGAGACCGCCGAGCAGGATGAAATCGGCCTCGCGCATGTTGGAGACCACCACAAGGTCGGTGCTGTCGACGATCGAGCGGTCACCGTCGCGCGAGATCAGGAAGCAGGCGCGTCCGAGCTCGGCAAAGGGAGCCTGCTCGCGCGCATGCAGGCCGCGCCAGGTGACCTCACCCGAGGACAGCACGCCGTCATAGGCGTTGGGCGGCAAGCCGAGCGTCGCGAGCCGCCGCTGGTTGCTGCCGGCGCGCTTGCCGGAATTGGACAGGATCAGGATCCGCTTGCCGGCTTCGCGCAGCCGCGCCACGCACTCCAGCGCCGCGGGGAACACCGCCAGTCCCTCATGCAGCGTGCCCCACTGGTCGAGCAGCACATGATCGAAGCGGTCGGCGATGGCGTGAAGGCCGGCGATCGCGGTCGCGTCGGCCTTCATGGCGGGCCTCCGTTCAGCGCGAGCAGCGCGGCGCCGTAGCTTGCTTCGGTCTGCTCGGCGACCGAGACGGGAACGCCGAGAACGCGATGCCGGATCCTGGTCCATGCGTCGTTCTTCGCGCCGCCGCCGATGGCGATGACGCGGCGCAGGCGCGGCGCACCGAGCCGCGCCAGCTGGCGGTAGGCGAGGGCTTCCACCGCGGCGATACCCTCGAGCAGACCCTGGAAGAAGCGGCAATCTTCCGCCGGACGCGGCGTGACCCGCGGGGCCAGCGCCGGATCGGCGATCGGAAAGCGTTCGCCGGGTTTTGGCAGCGGATAGTAGTCGAGCCCGGTCGGGTGGTCCGGCGTCAGCTGCGGTGTCAGCCGCTCCATCTCGGCGGCGGTGAAATGCACCAGCAAAGCGGCGCCGCCGGAGTTCGAGGCGCCGCCGGCAAGCCAGCGCTCGCCGAGCCGGTGCGAATAGACGCCCTGATCGGCCGCGAAGATCGGCTGGGTCGCAAGCTGCTTCACCACCAGCGTGGTACCGAGCGAGGTGACGGCGTCGCCAGGCTGGTCGGCGCGCGTTGCGATGAAGGCCGCAACGCCGTCGGTGGTGCCGGCGGCGACCTGAACTGTGGGCGGCAGTCCCAGCGACCGCGCGACCTGCGGATCGATCTCGGAAAATGGCGTGCCCGGCACCAGCACTTCGGGGAGCAGATCCTCGCGCACGCCGAGCTGTTCGAGCCAGGATGGCCAGGCGCGCGCGACCGGGTCGTAGCCGAGCTTCAGCGCGTTGTTCTCGTCGCTGATGCCATGATGGTTCGCGAGCCGGCCGGCGATCCAGTCCGCCTGGTGAACGGCGTGGCGCGCATCGCCGACATAGCCGTCATTCTGCAGATAGAGCAGCTTGGCGAGCGCGCTGCTCGCGCCGTGCGCGCCGCTCTCGCGCGGGGCGACCGCCGCAACGCGCGTCGCCTCACGCGTGGCGCGCGCATCATTGTACATCAGACCCGGCGAGCAGGGGCGGCCGGCGGCGTCGACCAGCAGCAGCGTGCCCGACGTGCCATCGACGACGATGCGCGTGACGTCGCCGAGAACGACGGTCTCGCCGAGCTTGCGGATGGCCGCCGTCGCGGCTTGCCACCACAGCTCCGGTGTCTGGTCGATGGCGTTGCCGTCGACGCGCGGTGCGGGCAGCGCGACGGACGCGAAGCCGCGGATGCCGGCCTGCGGGTCGATGGCACAGGCGCGCACGCCGCCGGTTCCGACATCAATGCCGAGATACAAACCTCCCATGCGACCTCAACGCTCTCTGGTGCGCGCGCGTCGACATTGGTTGCGCTGCAGCACGTTTGGGGGATTGACGCCCCGTTCGGCCTCTGCAATTTTTTGCAGGACGTGAAGAAATTTGCAAGCGGACTTTTCCTGATATGGCACCCCCGCCCGACAGGCTGCCGGTGATCGACGGCGAGGCGTCGCTCGCGACGCGCGCAGCGTGGCTGTATTTCGCGGCGGGGCTCACCCAGTCCGAGGTCGCCGACCGCCTCAACATCCAGAGCACCAAGGCGCATCGCCTGATCGCACGCGCCAGCCGCGAGGGCATGATCCGCGTGTTCGTCGAGGGGCCGGTCGCCGAATGCGTCGCGCTCGAGAACGATCTCGCGCAGCGCTTCGGCCTCTCGTTCTGCCGCGTCGCGCCTGATCTCGGCGAGGGCGATCTGCCGCTGAAGGCGCTGGCGCTGGAAGGCGCGAGCTTCCTGCGCCAGATCCTGGAGCGCAGCCAAGACAAGGTGATCGGCTTCGGCCATGGCCGCACGCTTGCAGCCGTCGTCGAGCAGATGCCGCAGACGCCGGCGCGCGACGCGCAGTTCGTGTCACTGCTCGGCGGACTGACGCGGAAATTTGCCGCCAATCCGTTCGACGTGATTCACAAGCTCGCCGAGCGCACCGGCGCGGAAGCCTATCTGCTGCCGGTGCCGGTGTTCGCCAATTCGGTCGCCGACCGCGCCGTGCTGATGCAGCAATTCGGCATCGCCGACGTTTTCGCGCTGGCGCGCAAGGCCTCGCTGCTGTTCGTCGGCGTCGGCCAGGTCAGCCGTGACGGCTTCCTGGTGTCGAGCGGCATGATCAAGCCCGACGAGGTCGTCGAGCTGAAGCGCGTCGGTGCCTGCGCCGACCTGCTCGGACATTTCTTCAGCGCCGACGGAACGGTGCTGGACACCGATCTGTCGGCCCGCGCCACCTCCATGAGCATGCCCGATCTCAGGAAGCACCGCATCGTCGCCATCGCCGGCGGGCCGGCCAAGGTGACCGCGCTGCGCGGCGTGCTGCGCAGCGGCGTTCTGCACGGCCTCATCATCGACGAAGCGACCGCAAAGGCGCTCGCCACCGACAAGCCGGAGACCACATCCGGCAAGACAAGAAGCAAGACCCGGAAGGACACATAAAACAAGCGTCAACAAGGAGAGGAAATACATGTTCGATCGCGAGAAGAATCTGTTCGACTCCTACGCTGCCAAACGCATCAGCCGCCGCGATCTCCTGGACGGCGCCGCCAAGCTCGGCATCGCGGGCATCGCCGCCAACGCCGCCTTCGCCTCCTCGATGTCGAAGGCGATGGCCGCCGACTTCAACTGGAAGGCCCAGAGCGGCAAGAGCGTCAAGCTGCTGCTCAACAAGCACCCCTATGTCGACGCGATGATCGGCGACATCGAGGCGTTCAAGTCGCTCACCGGCATGAACGTCACCTACGACATCTTCCCGGAGGACGTCTATTTCGACAAGGTGACGGCGGCGCTGTCGTCGAAGTCGGACCAGTACGATGCCTTCATGACCGGCGCCTACATGACCTGGACCTATGGTCCGGCGGGCTGGATCGAAGACCTCAACACCTACATCAAGGATCCCGCCAAGACCAATCCGGCCTTCGCCTGGGACGACGTGCTGCCGGGCCTGCGCGCCTCGACCGCGTGGGACGGCGTCGCCGGCTCCGAGCTCGGCTCGGGCAAGGCCAAGCAGTGGTGCATCCCCTGGGGCTATGAGCTGAACAACATCACCTACAACCGCAACGTCTTCGACAAGGTGGGCGTCAAACCGCCGAAGAACCTCGACGAGATGCTGGAGGTCGCGGCCAAGATCACCAAGGACGCCGGCGGTCCCTACGGCGTCGGCGTGCGCGGCTCGCGGTCCTGGGCGACCATCCATCCCGGTTTCCTGTCGGCCTATTCGAACTTCGGCCAGAAGGATTTCGTGATGGAGGGCGGCAAGCTGAAGGCCGCGATGAACACCAAGGCCTCGAAGGATTTCCACGACAAATGGGTCAAGATGATCCAGACCTCGGGCCCGAAGAACTGGTCGACCTACACCTGGTACCAGGTCGGCACCGATCTCGGCGCCGGCGCCTCGGGCATGATCTTCGACGCCGACATCCTCGGCTACTTCATGAACGGCGGCGACAACAAGGAGAAGGGGCATCTCGGCTACGCGCCGTTCGCCGCCAATCCGGCCGCCAAGGCGCCGACCCCGAACGTCTGGATCTGGTCGCTCGCGATGTCGAGCTTCTCCAAGCAGAAGGACGCGGCCTGGCTGTTCATGCAGTGGGCGGCATCCGTCGAGCACGACCTGTTCGGGGCGCGCAAGATGGACTTCGTCAACCCGGTTCGCGCATCGGTGTGGAAGGACAGCGAATTTCGCGACCGCATCGCGAAATCCTATCCCGGCTATCTCGAGCAGCACGACATGTCGTCGCCCGGCGCCAAGATCTACTTCACGGCGCAGCCGCTGTTCTTCGACCTGACGACGGAATGGGCCGCTTCGCTGCAGAAGATGGTGGCCAAGGAGGTCAGCGTCGACGAAGGGCTCGACAAGCTCGCCGACAGCATCAACCGCCAGCTCAAGCAGGCCGGTCTCGGCTGACGGATCAACTGTGCGGTGCCTGATCCCCCGCACCGCACCCATCCGCCGGCTCGGACCCTTGTCCCATCCGAGCCGGCGGCGTTTGCCAGCCGAACGCGATCTCTTATCATCATGAGCATGGTCCAACTCCTCCAGACGAACGCGCAGGCAGCGCCGGCCAAACCAAGGCCGCGCGTGCGCCTCTTGCCCTATCTGCTCAGCTTGCCGGCGCTGCTCGTCTGCGTGGCGATCCTGGTTCCGTTCGTGACCGCGGCGGTCTACTCGCTGCAGCGCTACCGGCTGAACCTGCCGCATCTGCGCGGCTTCATCGGCGCCGGAAACTATATCGACTTCCTGTCCGACCCGGCGTTCTGGAATACGTTCCGCGTCTCGATCACCTATACCGTGGTCACGGTCGTGCTCGAGCTGCTGCTCGGTCTAGGCATCGCGCTGCTGCTGCGCCGGCCGACCCGCTTCCACAATGCGGTGTCGATCATGCTGCTGCTGCCGCTGATGACGGCGCCGGCGATCGCCGCGCTGATGTGGAAGCTGATGACCAATCCGAGCTTCGGCATCCTGTCCTATCTGGTCGGCCTGTTCGGCGTCACCGATTTCAAATGGGCCTCCGATCCATCGAGTGCGCTGTTCACGGTCGTGCTGGTCGATGTCTGGGTCTACACGCCCTTCATCATGATCCTGCTGCTCGCGGGCCTGCGCTCGCTGCCGCGGCAGCCGTTCGAAGCCGCAGCACTCGACGGCGTGCCGGCGAGCTTTGTGTTCTTCCGCATCACGCTGCCGATGCTCGCGCCCTACATCATCACGGCGTCGCTGTTCCGGCTGCTCGATTCGATCCAGCAGTTCGACATCATCTATGCGATGACGCAGGGCGGGCCGGGTGACCGGCTGATGGTATTCCAGGTGCAGGCCTATCTGGAATTCTTCCAGTACACCAATGTCGGCAGATCGGCGGCGCTGTTGATGATCCTCTGGCTCATCACCAACATCCTGTCGAACACCTTCATCAAGAACTGGCTGCGGCTGCGCGCGCGTGCGCACGGCCACGCGTGACGGGGAGGGGCGCGATGGAACATTCCAGCCTTGCTGCTCGCATCTTCCGCGGTGTGGCGCTCACGCTGATCCTGATTTTCTTCATGTTTCCGATCGTCTGGATCTTCCTGATGTCGTTCCAGACCAACGAGCAGATCCTGCGGATCCCGCCGCGGATCCTGTTTGAGCCGACGCTTGCCAATTACGAGGCGCTGATCTCCGGCCAGCTGCGCACCGCGGCCGGCAATCTGCAGATCTCCTTCATGCGCAACCTCTTCAACAGCGTCGTGCTATCGAGCGCGGCGGTGCTGCTGGCGCTGCTGCTCGGCGTGCCGGCGGCCTACGCCTTTGCGCGCTTCAAATTCCGCCTCGGCGAGAGCATCGCCTTCACGCTGCTGTCGTTCCGCTTTGCGCCGCCGCTGCTCGTGCTGCTGCCGCTGTCGCTGTACTACCAGGAGCTCGGCCTCAACGACACCTACTTCGGGATCGTCTGGGTCTATCAGTTGATCGCGCTGCCGCTGATCCTGTGGATCGTGCGCGGTTATTTCGAGGATATCAGCCCTGATATCGAGCATGCCTACCGACTGGCCGGGCATTCCTGGCGCGAGGCCTTCACCAGAATCGCGGTGCCGCTGGCAGGACCGGGGATCGCCGCGGCGGGTTTGCTGTCGTTCATCTTCTGCTGGAACAATTTCGTCTTCGCGCTGATCCTGGCCTCCGCCGACAAGCAGCCGGTGACGGTCGGCGCGCTCGCCTTCGTCACCGCGTCCGGTATCCAGTACGGCCAGATCGCGGCGGCGATCGTGCTGTCGGTGACGCCGACGCTGTTGCTTGCGCTCTATGCGCAGCGCTATCTGGTCGAGGGTCTCTCGCTCGGCGCGGTGAAAGGCTGATCCGATGGCGCGTCTCGAAATCAATTCGGTGAGCAAGGCGTTCGGTGCGGCACGGCCCGCCGACGGATTGTCGCTGGCTGTCGAGCCCGGCGAGATCGTGGCGGTGTTCGGACCGTCCGGCAGCGGCAAGACCGTGCTGCTGCGCATGATCGCGGGCATGTTCGAGCCCGACGACGGCGACATCCTGGTCGGCGGCCGCTCGGTGGTCGGTGCTCCGCCCGAGCGGCGCGGGATCGGCATGGCATTCCAGAACTTTGCCTTGTTCCCGCACATGACCGCCCGCGACAATATCGCAAGCGGCCTGCGCGTCAGGGCCGGCGGCGGCGATGTCGCCGGCCGCGTTGCCGCGATCAGCAGGCTGCTCAAGATCGAGCACGTGCTCGGTCACGCGCCGCGCGAATTGTCGAACGGACAGAAGCAGCGCACGGCGCTGGCGCGGGCGCTGATCGGCAATCCGGATGTTCTGCTGCTGGATGATCCGCTGCGCAATGTCGACGCAAAGCTGCGCTACGAGATGCGGCTCGAGCTGCCGAACCTGCTGCGGCGCGGCACTGCCGCCGTGCTCTACGTCACCCAGGACTATCGCGAGGCGATGGCGATCGCCGACCGCATCGCGGTCTTGATCGACGGCCGGCTCGCGCAGGTCGCGACGCCGACCGATATCTATGCCCAACCCGCATCGGTCGCGGTCGCGCGCCTGTTCGGCGATCCGACCATTAACCTCGCGGAAGTCTCGCCAGTAGCGGAGCACGGCATGCTGTCGGCTGACATCGCCGGCGCCAGGATGCGGCTCGGCGCGGCCGATGGCGCAGCACCTGCCGGTGCATGTTGGCTAGGCGTCCGGCCCGAGGATATCGCGGTCTCGTCGGCATCCACCGATGACGCCATCCCGGCGCGCATTCTCGCGATCACGCCGATGCACGAGAAGGCGGTGCTGCTGCTCCGTCTTGCCGACGGAACGGAATGGCTGGCGGCGCTGCCGCCGGATGCGCCGCAAGGCGCGGCCGACGATGCCGTTTTCGTTCGCTTCGCGCCCGACGCCGCGATGCTGTTCGATCGCGCGACCGGGCTGCGGATCGGGGCGTCGCACCGGCTCAAGGCGGCATAGGAGCGGATGGTCATGGACATGCTCGAGCTTCGAGGCATCGACAAGGTCTATCGCAGCCGCGGCAAAGAGCCGGTGCATGCGGTGCGCGCGCTCGACATGGCGGTCGAGAAGGGCGAGATCGTCGCACTGTTGGGATCGTCGGGCTGCGGCAAGACCTCGACATTGCGCATGATCGCAGGCTTCGAGGACGTCTCCGCCGGATCGATCGCGCTCGGCGGGCGGCGGATCCACGAGCTGCCGCCGGCGCGGCGCAAGGTCGCGATGGCGTTCGAGGGTTACTCGCTCTATCCGCCGCTCACGGTCCGCGAGAACATCGCTTTCGCGCTGAAATCCGCCCAACTGCCGCGCGCGGAGGTAACGCGCCGCGTCGACGAGATCGCCCGCCTGGTCGAGATCGAGGACATCCTCGACAGCTATCCGCGCGCGATCTCAGGCGGCCAGCAGCAGCGCGTGTCGCTGGCGCGGGCGCTGGTGCGCGACGCCGATCTTTATCTGCTCGATGAGCCGATGGGGCAGCTCGAACCGCAGCTGCGCGCGGTGCTGCGCGGCCGGATCAAGAGCCTGCTCGCCGAGCGCGGCATGACCGCGATCTTCGTCACCCACGACCAGACCGAGGCGAGTGCGCTGGCCGACCGCATCGCGGTCATGGAAGGCGGCGTGCTGCAGCAATTCGCCAGCGAGAAGGAGCTGAAGGGCCGCCCGGCCAATCTGTTCGTCGCAAGCTTCATCGGCGAGCCGCCGATGAACCTGCTCGACGCGGAGATGACGCGGTCGGATGGCGGCTTCCGCCTGTCGGTCGGAACCGACATGCGTTTCGATATTGCCGGCGCCGGGCTCGACGTTGAGGCGGCGAAGTCGCTCGCGGCCACGCCGCAGGTGCGGATCGGCATTCGTCCGCAGAAGATCGTGGTCGGGACCGGTGACGTCAGGGTCAAGGTCGTCTCCAACCAGTGGCTCGGCGATCAATCGCATGTCGCCGGCGATTGCGGTGGCCGCATGCTGATCGCGGTCATGCCGGGCCGCGTCGCCGCGCGGCCGGGAGAGATCATCTCGTTTGCGCTGGAGCCGCGTCACCTGCACATCTTCGGCAGCGACGGGACCTGCATTCGTCATGCGGAGGGAGCGTGACGATGACTGCTACGGCCAGCCGCGACGTCATCATCGGCATTGACGCCGGCACCTCCCTGATCAAGGCAGTGGCGTTCACGCTGACCGGCGAGCAGCTTGCCGATGTCTCGCGGCCGAACGCGTACGTTAGCCCGGCCAGCGGCCATGTCGAGCAGGACATGGCGCAGACCTGGAGCGATACGGTCGCGGTCATTCGTGCGCTGGCGAAGTCAGTGCCTGACCTGTCGGCGCGGATCGCGGCGATCGCGGTGACCGGGCAGGGCGACGGCACCTGGCTGATCGACGACGACGGCCGGCCGGTTGCGCCGGCGCTGCTGTGGCTGGATTCGCGCGCCGGGCGGCTGGTCGAGGAGATTCGTGCCGGCGAGCGCAACGCATCGCTCTATCGCCACACCGGCTCCGGGCTCAATGCCTGCCAGCAGGGGCCGCAACTGGCGTGGCTGCAGGCCCATATGCCCGACACGATCGCCAGCGCGACAACGGCCTTCCACTGCAAGGACTGGCTTTATTTCCTGCTCACCGGTGAACGCGCAACCGATCCGTCGGAAGCGACGTTCTCCTGCGGCGATTTCCGCAAGCGTGCCTTCGATGCGGAGACCGCGCGGTTGATCGGTATCGCGGACCTGACGCGCCTGTTCCCGCCGGTCGTTGACGGCGCGGTCATGACGCATCCGCTGACAGCGGCCGCCGCCATCGAGATCGGCCTGCCGGAAGGTGTGCCGGTCTGCCTCGGCTATGTGGACGTGATCTGCAACGCGCTCGGCGCCGGGCTCTACGATCCGTCACCCGATGTCGGCTGCACGATCATCGGCTCGACCGGCATGCATATGCGGCTGGTACCGAGCGCCGACGCGGTGACACTGAATCGGGAGGCAACCGGTTACACCATGCCGTTCCCCGTGCCCGGTCATTATGCCCAAATGCAGTCCAACATGGCGGCGACGCTGAACATTGACTGGATGCTCGATCTCGCCTGCGACATGCTGGCGGCGGAAGGCGTGACGCGCACGCGCGCCGAGCTGATCCGCCGGCTCGACGATCAGGTGCTGCGGGCGAGGCCCGGCGAGGTGCTGTTCCATCCGTTCATCTCCGATGCCGGCGAGCGCGGTCCGTTCGTCGCGCATGAGGCCAGCGCGCAATTCTTCGGCCTGCGCTCGCGCCACCGCTATGGCGACTTGATGCGCGGCGTGATGGAGGGCCTGGCCTTCGCCGCACGGGATTGTTACGCGGCGATGGGGTCGCTGCCGCGCGATGTCAGGATCACAGGCGGCGCGGCGAAGAGCCGTGCGCTCGGCGCCATCCTCGGGGCCGCACTGGATTGCGACGTCCGCATCTGCAGCCGCGCCGAGGCCGGCGCCGCAGGCGCTGCGATGATCGCGGCGGTCGCGATCGATGCCTATCCCGACATGCGCGCCTGTGCCGAGCAGTGGGTCGCGCCGCATCTAAGTGCGCCGCAATCGCCGGACGCCGCGCTGGCGAAGCGCTATGCCAGCATCTTCCCGACCTATCTCGAGGCGAGGCTGGCGTCGCGGCCGGTCTGGAAGCAACTTGCTGCGCTGCGCGCCGGAGGCGATCATGTCTAAGTCCATCGCCATCGTGGGCGACCGCTTCATGCTGCCCTCGGTGTTCGCCGAGCACATCCGATCAGCCTGCGGCGATGGCGTCGATATCCGCACCCTGGAGCAGCCCTGGCCGGACGAGCCGATGGAGCACGGTTACGCCGGCTCGAAGCTCGATGGCCTGAAGGAGTTCATGGGGCAGCCCGACGAGATCATCGGCTTCATCGGCGATGCCGAGCTGCTCGTCACGCATCTGGCCCCGATCTCGCGGTCGATGCTGGAGCGGCTGCCGAAGCTGAAGTTCATCGCGGTGTCGCGCGGCGGCCCGGTCAACATCGACATGCAGGCGGCGCGCGACCACAACGTGCTGGTGGTCAATACGCCCGGCCGCAATGCGAGCGCGGTCGCGGAGTTCACCATCGGCGCGATCCTCGCCGAGACGCGCCTGATCCGCAGCGGTCACGAGGCGCTGCGAGGCGGGGAATGGCGCGGCGATCTCTATCGCGCCGACCGTACCGGGCGCGAGCTCGGCGAGATGACGGTCGGCATTGTCGGCTACGGCGCGATCGGCAGCCGCGTGGTCAAGCTGCTGAAGGCCTTCGGCTGCAAGATCCTGGTCGCCGACCCCTATGTCCAGCTCAGCGCCCAGGACCGCAATGACGGCGTCGAGCATGTCGCGCTCGGCGAATTGCTCGGCCGCGCCGACGTCGTCACACTGCACGCCCGGGTGACGCCGGAGACCACCCGTTTCATCGGGCGCGAGGCGCTGGCGCGGATCAAGCCGGGCGCGTTCCTGATCAACACCGCGCGCGGTCCACTGGTCGACTACGCGGCGCTGCATGATGCGCTGGCATCGGGGCATCTCGGCGGCGCCATGCTCGACACCTTCGCGGTCGAGCCGGTTCCGGCGGACTGGCCGCTGTTGCGACTTCCCAACGTCACGCTGACGCCGCACATCGCGGGCGCCTCCGTGCGTACCGTCACCGTGGCCGCCGTGCAGGCGGCCGAAGAGGTTCGCCGCTTCCTGGCCGGCGAGCCGCCACGCAATCCGTGCTGAAGAGAAAGGCAGTTCGTATGACCCGTGAGGAACGACAGTTGCGCGAGGCGATCATCGCCAAGTGCCGGTGGATGAATGCGTCGGGTCTCAACCAGGGGACATCAGGCAACATCTCCGCGCGCTACAAGGACCGGATGCTGATCACGCCGTCGGCGACCCCCTACGATTCGATGAAGCCGGAGATGATCGCCTCGATGCCGCTCGAGGGCGACTATGGTGCGTGGGAGGGGCCGCTGCAGCCGTCCACCGAATGGCGCTTCCATCTCGACATCACGCGCGCCCGGCCCGATGTCGGCGCCATCGTCCATACTCACTCGACCTACGCGACCGTGCTCGCGATCGCGCGCAAGCCGATCCCGGCCTGCCATTACATGATGGCGGCGTTCGGCGGCACCGAGATCCGCTGCGCCGGCTATGCGCGCTACGGGACCAAGGAATTGTCCGATCATGCGATCGCGGCGCTCGAAGGCCGCAACGGCTGCCTGCTCGCCAATCACGGCATGATCGCGCTCGGCGCCAATCTCGACAAGGCGATGTGGCTCGCGGTCGAGCTCGAGACCATTGCGCGGCAGTACTATCTCTCGCTGGCGCTCGATTCGCGCGTCATCCTGACCGACGAGGAGATTGCCGACACCGCGAAGGGATTCTCCACCTACGGTCTGCAGGCGCCGAAGCCGAACAAGGCCCGCGCGACGGCAAAGGCAGCGCCGCGCCGCGCCGAGAAACGGCGCAGCAGCAAGCGATGACGGGCACTGCGCCGGTCGCAGGTACGGATCACGGGCTGGTCGATATCGCGGTGATCGGTGGCGGCATCAACGGTGCCGGCATCGCCCGCGACGCCGCCGGCCGCGGCCTGAAGGTGCTGCTGTGCGAGAAGGATGATTTCGCCGAGGGCACCTCGTCGCGCTCGGGCAAGCTGATCCACGGCGGGCTGCGCTATCTCGAATATTACGAGTTCCGCCTGGTGCGCGAGGCGCTGATCGAGCGCGAGGTGCTGCTCGCGTCGGCGCCGCATATCATCTGGCCGATGCGCTTCGTGCTGCCGCATTCGCCGGTGCAGCGGCCGGCGTGGCTGGTCCGCACCGGGCTGTTGCTCTACGACCATCTCGGTGGCCGCAAGCAACTGCCGGCGAGCCGCAGCCTGGATCTGTCGCGCGCTCCGGAGGGCGCGCCGCTACGTCAGGAGTTCCGGCGAGGCTTCGAATATTCGGACTGCTGGGTCGATGACAGCAGGCTGGTGATCCTCAATTTGATCGATGCAGCGCAGAACGGCGCACGCATCCTGCCGCGCACGCGGGCGGTGCGCGCGCGCCGCGACGGCGAGACCTGGCTGCTCGACATGCACGGCGACGACGGTACGATGCAGGTCGTGCGGTCGCGCGCGCTGGTCAACGCCGCCGGGCCGTGGGTTCAGGATGTCATCCAGGGCGTGGCGGGCCTGAACTCGGCCCAGAGCGTCCGGCTGGTCAAGGGCAGCCATATCGTGGTGCCGAAATTCTGGAGCGGGCCGCAGGCCTATCTGCTGCAGAACAGCGATCGCCGGGTGATCTTCGTCAACCCTTATGAGGGCGATCTCGCGTTGATCGGCACCACAGACATTCCCTATCACGGCCGCGCCGAGGACGTCGCGATCGGCGAGGACGAGACCGATTACCTGTTGCAGGTCTTGCGCCGCTATTTCCGAACGCCGCCGCAGGCGGGCGAGATCGTGCACGCGTTCTCCGGGGTCCGGCCGCTCTACGACGACAACGCCGACAATCCGTCGGCCGTGACGCGCGACTATGTGTTCGAGGTTCATGGCGCGCAGGATGTGCCGCCGCTGCTGTCGATCTTCGGCGGCAAGATCACGACCTACCGCCGGCTGGCGGAGCAGGCGCTGCAGCGCCTCGCGCCGTGGTTTCCGAAGTTGTCGTCGGCCTGGACCGCGCATCGACCGCTGCCGGGCGGCGACATCGGCGGCAGCTTCGATGAATTCGCAAATCGGCTGGCACGCGACTATCCCGATTTGCCGCGAACGCTCGTCCATCACTATGCCCGCCTCTATGGGACGCGCGCGCGCCAACTGCTGGGCCCGGTCCGCAGCGCCGTCGACCTGGGCCGTCATTTCGGCGGCGAGTTCTATGAATGCGAAGCGGTGTATCTTCGTGAGAATGAGTGGGCCAGGAAGCCCACCGACTTCCTGGACCGGCGCACCAAGCACGGCCTGCATTTGACACCGGCGCAGCGCCTCGCGTTCGAGAGCTTTCTCTAGAACGGCATCCGCATCCAGGTGCGTCACGCAATCGTTTTCAAATACAGGCTCGGATCGAAATATTTGCTTGCCGGGGTAAAGTCCTTGATGCCGGCATTGGCCATGAAGAAGTCGGTCGATTGCTGCAGCCAGTTGGTGACAGTGCCGTCGGAATACATCCGCTTCCAGTCCCGTGACGAGAACATCTTCTGCGCCTTGAACGATTCGTCGATGTCGGCCATCGGCGTCTGGCTGTAATGGCCCTTCTGCAGCTTTTCCATCGCTTCGGTGCTGTTCGCGATGATGTAGTCATTGGCATCGGCCCAGCCACGGATCAGCTTCGCCAGCGTTTCCTTGTTGGGCTCGTAATAGTCGTTGGCCGCCGCCCAGCCGCCGATGATCGCTGCCTTCGGATAATAGGCCGAGGCGTCGGCGAGCTTGACCGCGCCCGGCACCTTGTCGCGAACCGTCACGTTGAAAGGCACCCAGAGCGCGACGGCAGGCACCGCGCCTGAAATGAAGGCGGTTACGGCGGCCGGCATGGTCTGGTTGACGAGTTCGACCTGCTTGGGATCGACCTTGTTCGCGCGCAACGCGGTGTCCAGGAACACATGCGCGGTGGTGCCGGTCGCAGTTGCGATCCGCTTGCCCTTCAGGTCCTCGAATGACTTGATGCCCTGATCGCCGCGCACCCAGAGCTGTGCGGTCGCGACCTCGATGTCGTTGATGAGGAAGACCTTGCCCTGGCCGCGGGCCGGGAAGTTCGAGAGCACGGCGCCCGTCGCCAGCACGTCGAGGCTGCCGCCGATCAGCGCCTGGAAGATTTCGAGGCCGGTATTGAACTGCCGCACCTCGAGATCCAGTCCCTGCTTTTCGAAGGAGCCGCGGTCCATGCCGGTCCAGATCTGGCCGTCGACGGCAACGGTGTGCAGATAGCCGACACGAACCTTGGTCTTGGCCTGCGCAATCGCCGGCGCTGCGGCGGTGAAGGACCCCAGGGCAAGCCCGGCCGTCGTGGTCAGAAATTGTCGCCGATCCATAGGTCGTCCTCCGCTGTGTTGTTATTCCGAGAATGAGACCGGACGCATCTGCGCCTGCTGGGCGCGATACTCGTCCATCACGAGATGCTTGATATAGCTTCGCAGTTCGCCGAATTCCGGCCGCTCCTGGATCGATTCATCGCGCGGATAGGCGAACGGCACGTCGATGATCTGCCTGATCCGCGCCGGCCGCGCGGTCACCACCACGATACGGGACGCGAGATAGATCGCCTCCTCCACGGAGTGGGTGATCAGCATGACCGTCTTGCCTTCGGTCTGGAGCACCTTCAGCAGCAGGTTCTGCATGTTGGAACGGGTCTGGGCGTCGAGCGCACCGAACGGCTCGTCCATCAGCAGGAACTGCGGCTTGACCGCGTAAGCCCGCGCGATTGCGAGCCGCTGACGCATGCCGCCGGACAAGTGCTTCGGATAGGAGTTGGCGAAGTCGGACAGGCCCATCAGGCCGAGATAGTGATCGCAGATCGAATCGCGCTCGCCGGCCGCGACGTGATTGGCTCGGAGCGTCAGGCCGAAAGCGATGTTCTGTTTCACCGTCAGCCACGGGAAGACGCCATATTCCTGGAAGATGACGCCGCGCTCGGGACCGGGACCCGTGACGGGCTGTCCGTCGAACAGCACGCTTCCGGTCGTCGGCTTCTGGAAGCCGGCGAGCATGCTCATCATCGTGGTCTTGCCGCAGCCTGAAGGGCCGATCACTGCGATGAAATCGCCATCGTTGATATCGTAGCTGACATCCTCGACGACGTTGAGGCGTCCCTTCGGGGTCTCGAAGGCAAGGGAAACCTTGTCGAACTGTGCACGCGTGGTCATGCGATGGCCCGATCCTGCCAGACCAGCAACCGGGCCGTGATCTTGCGCAGGATCATGTCCATAATCAGCGCGATCAGGCCGATGCAGATGATGCCGACATAGATGACGTCGAGCAGGAAGTAGGTCGACGCATTCTGGATCATGGCGCCAAGCCCACGCTGGGCCGCGATCAGTTCGGATGCCACCAGCGTCGCCCAGGCTACCCCAAGCGCGACCCGCAGCGCGGTGAGGATGTGCGGAACGGTGAGGGGAATGATGACCTTGCGGAAGATTTCCGCCTGATTGGCGCCGAGCGTCTGCGCCACGCGGATATAGAGCGGCGTGATCTGCGAGACCCCCTCATACATGACGATCACGCCGGAGAAGAACGAGGCGTAGAACAGGATGACGAGCTTTGCGAGCTCGTCCACGCCGAAATAGACGATAACGAGCGGGATCAGCGCGATCGGCGGCAGCGCGCGGAAGAAGTTGATCATAGGGTCGGCGAAGGTGCGGGCCGGGCGATACCATCCGAGCAGAAAGCCGACGGGCACCGCGACGAGAATTCCAAGCGAGACGCCGAAAAAGACGCGCCTGGTCGAGGCGAAGATGTCGATCAGGAGGCCTTCCTTGGTGAGAAGCTCGACGAACTTCGCGGCGACCTGATGCGGGGCGGGGATCAGCGATGCGTTGACGAAGCCGCTCCAGCGCACGGCATACCAGAGCAGGATCGCGGCGACCCACGGTATCAACCCGAGACCAAAGCGTCTCACGCCAGTTCCGTCCATTCGACGCGTCCACCCAGATTGCAGTTGATGTTTGCCCAAGTCATATTATAAATAGGATGACCATACAAGCGCCGCTTTGGTCGTAGGCGCCGCAGGCTTTTCCGCGCATGACATCGCCGCCTTTCACCATCCGGAGCGTCCAGGCCTTTGGCTTTCGCTATCCTCTGACGACACCGGTCATCACCTCGTTCGGGCGGATGGGGGACCGGCCTGCCGTGTTCGTTCGGGTCGAAGACACGGACGGTTACGCGGGCTGGGGCGAGGTCTGGTGCAACTTTCCCGCGCCGGGCGCCGAGCATCGTGTTCGGCTGGTCAACGAGGTCCTGGCACCGGCGCTTGTCGGATTCAGGGCAAGCGAACCTGGTGCCGCATTCGAGCGACTGACGCAGGGAACTTCGGTGCTCGCGTTGCAATCCGGCGAAGCCGGCCCGTTCGCGCAGTCGATCGCCGGCATCGATCTTGCGGTCTGGGATCTCCATGCACGCCGCCGGAACGTTGCGTTGTGGAGATTGCTCGGCGGATCGCGGAGCCGGATCAAGGTCTATGCCAGCGGCATCAATCCGGTCGGATCGGAGCGGGCGGCGGAAGCAGCGCTCGGCCGCGGCTATCGCGCCTTGAAGCTGAAGATCGGCTTCGATCCGGCAGACGACCGGGCCAATCTCGCCGCACTGCGCTGCCTCGTCGACGATGGCATGCTTGCGGCCGATGTCAACCAGGGTTGGACCATCGCGCAGGCGCTCGAGCGTGCGCCGCAGCTCGAGCCGTTCGGCCTTGCCTGGCTCGAGGAGCCCATCCGCGCGGACCGTCCGCGGCAGGAATGGAAGCAACTGCACGAGACGATCCGTTTTCCGCTCGCCGCCGGTGAGAACATCGCGAGCCACGCTGGCTTTGCCGAGGTGCTGAGCGAGCCGGTTCTCGGTGTCGTCCAGCCTGACATCGCCAAGTGGGGCGGGCTTTCGGCTTGCGCCGGCATCGCCCGCGACATCCTGACGTCGGGCAAGATGTTCTGTCCGCACTATCTCGGCGCCGGCATCGGCCTGTTGGCGTCGGCGCATCTGCTGGCGGGCGTCGGCGGCGAGGGACTGCTGGAGGTCGACAGCAATGAGAACCCGCTGCGGGATCAATTCTGCGGCCCCGTGCTGCACGTCAGCGATGGAATGATCGAGCTCGGCGACGAGGCGGGTCTCGGGATCGCGCCCGATCTTGCCTCGATCGAACAATACCGGACCGCGTGATGTCGGGGCTTGGCTACGATTACATCATCGTTGGTGCGGGGTCGGCCGGCTGTGTGGTCGCAAACAGACTGTCAGCCGATCCTGCCTGCCGCGTGTTGTTGCTCGAAGCCGGCGGATCGGACCGGAATTTCTGGCTCAAGCTGCCGGTCGGGTATTACCGGACCATCTACAACGAGCGCTTCTCGCGCCTGTTCAAGACCGAGCCGTCGGAAGGAAGCGGCGGCCGCGCCATCGTCTGGCCGCGCGGCCGCGTGCTCGGCGGATCGTCGTCGATCAACGGCCTGATCTTCATCCGCGGCCAGCACGAGGATTTTGACGACTGGGAACGTCTCGGCGCCGACGGCTGGAGCTATCGCGACGTCCTGCCCTATTTCCGGCGCTACGAGCGCTATCGCGGCGGCGAGAGCCAGTTTCACGGTGGCCTCGGAGAGTTCGAGGTCTCCGACCTCAGGAACGACAACCCGGCGTCGAGGGCCTGGGTGGAGGCGGGCGTGCAGTTCGGCCTGCCGCGCAATTCCGATTTCAACGGCGCGACGACGCTTGGCGTCGGTGCCTATCAGCTTGGCATCGGGCGGCATTGGCGGACCAGCTCGGCATCCGCCTTTCTTCGACCGATTGCCGACCGGCGCAACCTGACCATCACCACGCATGCGCAGGTGAGCAAAGTCACTTTCAACGGCCGCGTCGCGACCGGCGTCGAGTGGATCAGCAAAGGGCAGGTTCATCGCGCGACAGCCGATCGCGAGGTCATCCTGTCGGGCGGCGCGCTGCAATCGCCGCAAATCCTCCAGCTTTCCGGGATCGGTCCGGCCGACCTGCTTCGCAAGCACGGGATTGCCGTCGTCACCGACTCGCCCGAGGTCGGCTCCAATCTGCAGGACCATTTCCAGGCACGGCTGATCGTGCGCCTGAAGGAGCGGATCTCGCTCAATGACCAGGTCCGCCATCCTGTCGAACTCGCGAAGATGGGGTTGCAATGGATGCTGGCCGGGCGAGGGCCATTGACGGTGGGGGCGGGACAGGTGGGCGGAGCGGCCTGTACCGAATATGCGGTCGGTGGCCGTCCCGACGTGCAGTTCAACGTGATGCCGCTTTCCGTCGACAAGCCCGGCGAGCCCCTCCACAGCTATTCCGGCTTCACGGCCTCGGTCTGGCAATGCCACGGCCGGTCGCGCGGACAGCTTGCGATCCGCTCGGCCGATCCGTTCGAGCAGCCGCTGATCGCGCCCAATTATTTCGCCGAGGAGATCGACCGCAAGACCATTGTTGCCGGCCTGAAGATCTTGCGCGAGATTTATCAGCAAAAGGCGTTCCGCCCGCTCTGGGACGTCGAAATGGTGCCGGGCGAGGCCGCAAATAGCGATGCGGGGCTGTGGGATTTTGCGCGCAACACCGGCGGCACGGTGTTTCACTGCGTCGGCACCTGCCGCATGGGCAGCGACGAGCGGGCAGTCCTCGATCCGCAGCTGCGGGTGCGCGGCGTCGAGCGGCTGCGTGTGATCGACGCCTCGGTGATGCCGCAGATCACCTCGGCCAACACCAATGCGACGAGCCTGATGATCGGGGAACGCGGTGCAGCCCTTGTCATGCCGTGATTGGGCCGCTTGATTTCCGGAGGGCGAGATGGAATTGAGTTCCGACAGTCACGTCCCCAAATACGCGCAGATTGCCGATATTTTTCGCCAGCGGATTGCGCGGGGTGTCTGGAGTCAAGGTTTTCGCCTGCCGGCCAACGAGGATCTGGCGGCCGAGTTCGGTGTCTCGCGTGTCACCATCAGGCAGGCCGTCGAGCTGCTCGCCCGCGACGGTGTCATCGAGGCGCAACAAGGCCGCGGCACGTTCGTCACCGGGACTGTACGACAGGACCGCTGGCTCAAGGTCGAGACCACCCTGTCCGATCTTGCGGACATGTACCGCGACACTTCGCCGGAGATCATCAACATCTCGGAAAGCCGGAGCGATGCGCCGTTGCTTCCCGAAGACGGCAAGCCGGCCGAGAAATATGTCTTCATGCGCCGCCTGCACTCGCGCCAGAAGCAGCCTTACTGCGTCATTTCCATCTATCTCGATGAGAAGATCTTCCGCAGGTCTCCCAAGCGCTTTCGCAACGAGACGGTGATCCCGATCCTCAACGATCTCAGGGATCCGGCGATCGCCAGCGCCCGACAGACATTGACCATCGGAACCGCGGATATCGAGGCGGCGCGGCTGCTGCGCGTCCCTTTGAATTCGCCGGTCGCCGAAGTCCGCCGTGTCTTCACGGCGAGCGATCGCACCGTGATCTATCTCGGTGAAGTCACCTATCGCGGCGATTTTGTGCGGATCGATATGGATCTAAGGCCATAGCGCGCAAGGATCACCGCGAAAACAGCTCCTGGTTCCGGCGTTCGAGCTCTTCCCCATAGGTGCGCAGCACATGGGATTCGCTTAAGGTGCCAATCGTGACGCGATGGTCGGCACGGTCAATGACCGCGAGGACGTCGGCTTCGCTCCGTTCAAAGGCCTTCAGGATCTCGCGAACCGACGTGGTCGGAAGCAAATACTCATCCTGCTGCTGGGCCAACGACCCGAGCGGATCGTCGTCCCGATTGGTGACGGAATGCAGCGTCGCCGCCGCAACGATGCCGGCATAGCTGCCGTTCGGATCGCGCAGCACGACCTGTCGGACCTGCGCCGGCGAGAACAGCTTCTGCGCCTCGCCGATCGGCATGGTCGTCAGCGCATTCTCGAAGTCGGCGCGCATCAGGGAAGCTGCGCTCATCTGACGGACCCAGCCGATGTCCTGCGGACCGCGGATCACCTCGCCGCGCAGATGGAAGCGCCATGTCGCAAAACTGTAGCCGAACAACTCGCGGACGATGAGCGCGCAGACCGATGATGCGACCACGGCTCCTACGGTCACGGAGAAGTCGCCGGTGATCTCGAGTGCGAGACAAACCATGCTGAACGGTGCGCCCAGCACGCCGGTTCCGAGCGCGGCGAGAGCCGCGATGGCGGCGGTGCCGGGCTGAAGCGCGAGCGTGGGGAAGGGGCCGGTCAGCACGACGCTGTAAAGCTGCCCGATCAGCGCGCCGAGCAGCAGCGAGGCGAAGAACAGTCCGCCGCGAAAGCCGGAGCCGAGCGAGACGGCCGATGCCAGGATCTTGAGCACGATGGTCGTCGTGAGCAGGAGCCAGCTCGGATTGCTGACCAGTAGGATTTGCATTGCGCCATGTCCCGCGCCGAGCACGGTCGGCGTCAGCAGGGCGAGGCCGCCGAGCAGCAGGCCGCCGAGGATCGGGCGCACGAAGCCGCTGAAAAGCGTGACGCGCTGAAAGCAACGTTCGGAAAATGCGACCGCGAGCATGACGAGGATGCTGACGAATGCGCAAATGATGCCGATCAGCACGGTCTGTCCGATCATCTCGACGGACACGGGCGATGGGAAGCCCGGCACCATCAGAAAGGACTGGTGCGTCAACCCCCGCGCCACCAGCCAGGCCGTGACGGCGCTGGCGATGACGGGCACGAGAGCGGCCGAGGTGTAGGCTCCCAGCACGACCTCGAAGGCATAGAAGGCGCCGGCCAGCGGAGCCGAAAACGCTGCGCTGATCGCCCCCGCCGCGCCGCAGGCCACCAACAGCCGCATGTCGTTGCGGCGGGCAGCGAGGCGCTGGCCGACATGGGAGCCAAACATCGAGCAGATCTGCGTGTATCCCGCTTCCAGTCCGACCGATCCGCCGAACCCGTTGGACAGCAGAGTCTGGATCGAGATCAGCAAGCTGCCGCGGAAGGACACCCGGCCGCCATAGAGCGCGTTGGCTTCGATCGCGTCAGCGAGCTGCTGTCCCTTCACGCGCCGCGCGAAGTACAGCCCGATCAGCGCCAGGACCAGGCCGCCAACTGCCGGGATGAGCAGCGTGCGCTGCCAGGAAATTACGCCGGTGGCGCTGAGATGTGCGTCGAGGGGAATGTCGAACAGCAGCGCGTGCGAAGCCTGGCTGAGGCCCGAGATCGCGGCAACGAGGACGCCGCTCAGCAACCCGACGACAATGCCAACCAGCACGAGGCCGGTCTCGCGATTGCGCACGAAATTGCGCAAGAACTGCGGCAACAGACGGGTGCCGGGAGCAGGGGCCGGCTTCGCGGCATTTGTCGCCAGCGTCATCCTATGCCGGATCCCGCAGCTGCCCGGTGCGCACGACAGGGAAGCCGATCTTGCTCGACGAGCCGACCGACGCGTTCGGGTCTCGCTGCGAAGCGGTGGCGGCTGCCGTAGGACTCGAGGCAGGATTCACCGCGCGTCGAGCGGTTCGGTGCAGGCTCGCGATTCAAGGGGACTCCCGACGGTGCGAGGCGGTCCTCGTACCATTCCCAGACATTTCCGGCGACATTATGCAGGCCGTATCGGTTGGTTTCCTGGCTCATCCGGCAAGAAACCCGCCATCCACCGCGACGACGGTGCCGGTCGCATATTGTGATGCCGGCATGCAGAGGAATGCGACGGCTCCCGCAACGTCCTCCGGCTGACCCCAGCGCTTGAACGCGGTGCGGTCGGCGATGCGCTGATAGTGCGCGCGATCGGTGCGGCCGGCCGCATTGATCGCCGTTTCGATATAGCCGGGCGCAACCGCATTGACCCGGATGCCTTGCTCGGCCCATGCCAAGGCGAGCGCCTTGGTCAGCATCACGACACCGCCCTTGCTGGCGCAATAAGCCGGGATTCGCGGCAACGCCAATGTCGCATTCATCGAGGCAAGATTGACGATCGCGCCCTTGCTCTCGGCGAGAAGCGGGCGGAACGCCATGCAGGTTCGAAAAGTGCCCGTGAGATTGACGTCGAGCACTTTCATGAAGGTCTCGATCTCGTATTCCTTGTCGCGGGCGAGAATTCCCGCGCAGTTGACCAGCGCATCGACGCGCTTTTGCTGTTGGGCAAAAGAAGCGACAGCGTCGTCGTTCGTGACGTCGAGCGTCGCGAGTGCGAGTCCGGCGCGCGATTTCAGCAAAGTGCGCGCCAGATCGGTCTCGTTGGCCGCCGTTGCGGTCACCGTCGCGCCGAGGTCGCAAAACTGATTGCTGATTGCGGCGCCAATGTCGCCGGCGCCGCCAATCACCACGGCATGGAAGCCGGGCGCAAGAGAGAAATTTGAGCGCATTGCAGGGGTCTCGGTTCAGGATTTGGGAGGGGGAGCCGTCGATTCACGGACCACCAGGGAGAAGTCGATCTCGCGATGCATGATGGTCTGCTCGCCGGCGAGGCTGCGCACCAGATATTCCCCGGCGCGCTGCCAGGTTTCTCCGGTCGGTACGTGGATCGTGGTCAGGCTCGGCCGCAAATGGCGGCTCCAGTCGAGATCGTCGAAGCCGACCACCGACAGGTCGCGCGGCACCGAAAATCCATCGCGCTCCGCCTCGAGCAAGACGCCGTAGGCGATGACATCGTTGCCGCAGACGACGGCGGTCGGACGATCCTTCAGGTTGAGGAGATAGCGGGCCGCTTCACGCGCGTCGTCCAGCGTGTAGGGCACCTCGACATGCCATTGCGGAGGAAGCTCCAGGCCGTTCTCGGTGAGCGCGCGGCGAAAGCCGGCGACGCGAGCGCTGGCGCGGTCGTTGTTGCGCTGGAGCGCCGAGACGATCCCGATGCGGCGGTGGCCAAGCTCGATGACATGCGCGGCGGCGCGATGGGCGGCCGCTTCGTTGTTCGTTCCGACGCAAGGGTGGGGTCGATCAGGCTGGTAGATGCCGACATTGATGAAGGGAACTGCATTGTCCGCAAGCAACTTGCGCAGTCCTTCGTGATGGCAATCACCGCGCAGCACAAGTCCATCGACGCCGCGGCTGATCAAATTGCGCGCTTGCTGCAATTCGATGTCGAGATCATAGCCGCTCGTGGTGAGAAACAGCATGTATCCGACCGAGGAGAGATACTGCTGGAGCGAGGCGATGCCGCGCGCGAACATCGTGTTGTCGATGGTCGGAACGATCGCGCCGAGCGTGCGCGAGCGCCGTGACGACAGGATGCGCGCCGGCGCATGTGGAATGTAGCCGAGCGCGTCGATGGCCTGTTCGATGCGCGCCCGCAGGGAAGGGCTTACCGCATCGGGATTGTTCAGCGCGCGCGACACCGAGGCCGTTGAGACGCCGGCACGGGCTGCCACGGCGCGGATGCCCTGTTTCACGGATTTGGCGTTGGTCAATCGCATCAATGTAACGTTACATTCGATGGGGCAAACCGCATGGTAGCGGTAATCTCGTAAATTTGCCGCAGAATATCCGGTTTGTCCATTGCTTGACACAACCGATGTGAGGTCTAAATTGTAACCGTTTTCAAGTCGCGTTCAAAATGGCCCGCCAGCTTAAGGCGGCCAGCCGGGAGGAGAGTTCGATGAAGGTCAGGATGCTCGCGACGCACGTCGCGTTGCCCGTTCTCGCGATTGTCGCCGTCAACGCGCAGGCTCATGCGGCCGATTTCGACTGGATGAAGTTCAAGGGCAGGACCGTCACCTTTCTCGCCAATAACAATCCGGTCGCGCAGGCGCTGCTGACCTACAAGGCCGATTTCGAGAAGCTGACCGGCATGACCCTGAAGGTCGACGGTTATCAGGAACAACAGATGCGCCAGCGTCTGGTCACCGTCATGAATGCGAACAGCGACGAGGTCGACGTGTTCATGACGCTGCCTTCGCGCGAGGGCGAGCAGTTTGCCGCGGCCGGCTGGTACGGCGATCTCACTGCGATGGCCAAGAATGAGGTGACCAAGGAATACGACCCGGCCGGGTTGAGCCAGGCTCTGCTCAAGGCCGCGACCTTCGGCGGCAAGCTGACCAGCATGCCGATGAACATCGAAGGTCCGATCTTCTATTACCGCACCGACATCTTCAAGAAGTGCGGCATTGAGGCGCCGAAGACCATCAAGGATGTCGAGGCGGCCGCCGAGAAGATCAAGACCTGCGACAGCGCTGTCACGCCCTTTGTCTCGCGTGGCCTCAAGCCCGCGGTCGCCTATACCTTCAGCAACATGCTGCACAACATCGGAGGCAGCTACATCGCAGGCGGCAAGTCGAACCTCTGCTCGGCCAAGGGCAAGGAAGCACTCGACACCTATAGCCGGCTGCTGCGCGACTTCGGTCCGCCGGGTGTGGTCAACTACAGCTTCCAGCAGATTTCGGCGCTCTATCGCAGCGGCCGCGCCGCGATGGCGTTCGAATCCTCGAATGAGTTGCGCACGGTGATGGAGGGCGGCGCGCGCCTGAAGGACACCGGCCTGTTGCCGTTCCCGGCAGGCGAGGCCGGCCAGGTGCCGACCACGATCGGCTGGGGCATGGCGGTGTCTTCGCACAGCAAGCAGCCGGACGCGGCCTGGTACTTCGTGCAGTGGGCAACCAGCCCCGAGGTGCAGAAGAAAATGGCGCTCCAGGGCATTGCCCCGCCGCGGCCGTCGGTTGCCAAGGATCCTGAGTACCGCAAATGGATCGACGAGGAGCCGGTCCGCAAGGAATGGCAGGCTGCGCTCGACGTGCTGGCCACGAAGGGCTCCTCCGAGGTCGGCTATCCCATCATCGCCAACCCGGAATCGCGCGAGTTCATCGGCCAGGCTGTGCAGGACCTGATCTTGAAGCAGAAGCCGATCGACCAAGCCTGCGCTGATGCCGACAAGGCGCTCGATGCGCTGATCGCCCAGAAGTAACCGCTTGATGCCGGCAGGCTCGTGCCTGCCGGCGCCTCACTCTCAAGGAAACGGACACATGTCGGACGCGGCTGCGACACTCACGCAGGACCGGCAGAAGCTGGAAATGGCGGCGCTCTCGGCGCCGGCCGTGATCTTCACGGTCGCGATGATCGCGTTTCCGGTCGTCTATACGATCTGGCTCGGCTTCCAGACATTCTCCTCGACCGGCAAGCAGTCCTTTGCGGGCCTCGCCAATTACTCAAAGCTGATCTCCGACTACGAGTTTTGGCACGGGCTCTGGATCACCATAGCGCTCTATGTGCTGTCGTTGGTGCTCCAGCTCGTCTTTGGCGTGTGGCTGGCTCTGGTGTTGTTTCGCGCCAGGCGCCTGCCGGGAATCGTGCGCTCGCTGTTCATCTCCCCGTTCATGATGCCGCCGGTGGTGGCGGGCATGATGTGGCTGGTGATCCTCGATCCCTCGCTGGGCGCGGCCAACTACATCCTCCAGTCGTTCGGCCTGCCGCCGTCGGACTGGCTGGCGTCGCCGACGTGGGTCATCCCGACCGTCGCTCTGATCGACAGCTGGCAGTGGACGCCATATGTCGCCTTGATCGTGCTGGGCGGCCTGCAATCGCTGCCGCCGAGCGTCTACGAGGCCGCGCAGATCGACGGGGCATCGCCGTTCAAGACTTTTCAGCGCATCACTTTGCCGCTGCTGCTGCCGACCATCGTCACCGCGGCCATCCTGCGCAGCGTCGATCTCCTGCGCTTCTTCGACATCATCTACATCACGACCCAGGGCGGGCCGGGCAACGCCTCGAACACGCTCAACATCTACGGCTTCCGGGTGGGTTTCGAGTTCTTCAACATCGGTTACGCCAGCGCCCTGATGCTGACGCTGACGGCGATCGTGTTCGGTGCCGTGCTCGCCTTCAACCGCCTGCGCGGCGCCGTGGCGTGGTGATGTCATGACGGATGCCGCCAACACCGACCGCTGGATCCGCTGGCTCAACACCGTGCAGCTCGTGCTCGCCGGCGTGCTCATCATGGCGCCGACGGTCTGGATGGTGTTGTCCTCGTTCAAGCCGTCGTTCGAGGTGACGGCCTATCCGCCGACGCTGATCTTCACGCCGACGCTCGACAATTATGTCGAGCTGACCAAGACCACGCCGTTCCTCAGCTATGCGCTCAACAGCCTCATCGTCACAGTCGGCTCGACGGCGCTCGGCTTACTGTTCGGCATCCCCGCCGCTTTCGCCGTCTCCTGGACACGGATCTCATGGCCGGCGATCCTTACGCTCGCAGCGCGCATGGCGCCGGGCACGCTGTTCCTGCTGCCGTGGTACGTCATGTTCCGGCAGGTCGGGATGATCGGCTCCTACACCGCGCTGATCCTGAGCCACGCGGTCATCACGCTGCCGATCGTGATCTGGGTGCTGCTGCCATCCTTCGACGGCATCCCGCGCAGCGTCTTCGAGGCGGCGCAGGTCGACGGATGCAGCGTCACGCGCATCCTCTGGCGCATCGCGCTGCCGCTGGTGGCGTCCGGCGTCGCCGTCTCGGCGATCCTCGCCTTCGTCTTCTCATGGAACTACTTCCTGTTTGCGCTGGTGCTCTCCAACGGCGACACCAAGACGCTGATCGCGGCGGCCTTCAACTTCATCGGCGAAGGCTCGACGCAATGGGGCGCCCTCATGGCCGCGGCGACGCTGATCGCACTGCCGCCGCTGGTGCTGGCTGCTCTGGTTCAGCGCTGGCTGGTGTCCGGACTGACGCTCGGTGCGGTGAAAGGCTAGGTATCTGATGAACGTGTCACCCCGTCCGAATTCGATCATGCAGGCCGCGGTCTTCCACGGCAACGACCGCATCACCATCGAGCGCGTGGCAATGCCCGACGTCGGCACAGGTGAAGTGCTCGTGCGCGTTTCGCGCACCGCGCTGTGCGGTTCGGACTTCAAGCTCTGGCACAAGGGCGCGGAGTTCACCGCCGGCCATGAGATTTTCGGCGTGGTCGAGCAGCCCGGTCACCGGCTGCATGGTCGCCGCTGTGCCGTCTATATTCCACTCCACTGCGACCATTGCGCGGCCTGCAAGCGCGGCGATACCCAGATGTGCCTGGAGGTCTCCAGCCTGATCGGCTGGAACCGGCCGGGCGGCTACGCCGAATACGTGCCGGTGCCGGAAAACTGTTTGCTGCCGGTGCCTGACGATATCGAGGACAGCCTTGCGCCGCTCTTGCTCGACACCATCGGCACGTCGGGCCACGCCGTGCGCTTCGTCAGCCGCGTGGTGCCGCCGGGTGAGGCTGGACCTGTTCTCGTCATGGGCGCCGGGCCAGTCGGTCTCGGCGTCGTGCTGGCGCTGCGCGCGCTCGGCTACAACGACATCTACGTTGCCGACCCCAATGCGACGCGGTTGAAGATCGCGCAATCCTTCGGCGCGAAGGCATACCCCGTGGGCGACACCTCGAAGCGCTTTGCTCTCATCATGGAATGCTCCGGCGCGCATGCGGCGCGCAACCTCGGCATCGAGCTCGTCCTGCCGCGCGGCGCGCTGGTGCTGGTCGGCGAGAACGCCGCGCCCTGGACCATCGAAGAGGGCAAGGTGTTCCGCCGCAAGGACTTCTACATGATCCGGACCTTCTACTTCCCGGTCTCGGATTTCGAGCCGAACATCGAATTGCTGCGCAAGTTCAAGGACGAATACCGCGTCCTCGTCGACGGCGAGTTCGGCCTGTCGGCCCTGCCTGAGAATTTCGCCCGCTTTGCCAGGGGCGAACTGATCAAGCCGGTACTGGCGCTGGGTTAGGCGATCATGGCCTCGATCTCGATCCGCAACCTCGTCAAGCGCTACGGCAGTTTCACCGTGATCCCCGATCTCAATCTGGAGATCGCGGACCATGAATTCGTGGTGTTCGTCGGGCCGTCCGGCTGTGGCAAGTCGACCCTGCTGCGAATCATTGCGGGTCTCGAGCCGATCACGTCGGGTGACCTTTACATCGGCGACAAGCGCGTCAACGGCGTGCAAGCTGCACAGCGCGATATTGCGATGGTGTTCCAGGACTACGCGCTCTATCCGCACATGCGCGTCTACGACAATATGTCGTTCGCATTGGAGCTGCGGGGAACGCCAAAGGCGGAGATCGATGCGCGCGTGAAGCGTGCCGCCGCGCTCCTGCACATCGAGCCCTATCTCGATCGCAAGCCGAAGGAGCTCTCCGGCGGACAGCGCCAGCGCGTCGCCATGGGCCGTGCGATTGTGCGCAATCCCAAGGCGTTCCTGTTCGACGAGCCGTTGTCCAACCTCGACGCAAAACTGCGCGGGCAGGTGCGGGCCGAGATCAAGGCGCTATCGCAGGAGCTCAAGACCACCATGGTCTTCGTGACCCATGACCAGATCGAGGCCATGACGATGGCCGACCGGATCGTGGTGCTCCAGAACGGGGCGATCCAGCAATACGACACGCCGGAGACAGTGTACGAGCGGCCGGCCAACCAGTTCGTCGCCGGCTTCATCGGCTCGCCGGCCATGAACTTCTTCCCGGTCGAATGGCGTGAGGAGCGCGCGATCCTTTCGCAAGGCGCAACGGCGGTGCCGCTGGACGGCGAGGCCGCAAGCCGCCTGCAGCAGGCGGGAAATGCCGTGCTCGGCATTCGTCCTGAACATTTTGCCGTCACGACCGATGCGGCGGACGGCATCGCCATCCACGTCAAGCTGGTCGAGCCGCTCGGCTCGGATACGCTGATCCATTTCGATCTCGCCGGCGTCTCCGCGATCGCAAGGGTCGATCCAGCGTTGCGACCAAAGCCCGGCGATCGCCTCAGTTTGCGGCCCCAGCCGGGCAAGACGCATTTGTTCGATGCAGCGAACGGGCAGGTTTTGCGGTGAGCGCATCGGCGAACATAGCAGCTCTTTCGGCGCTCGCGGATGTGGCGTCGGGAGCCAGGGGCGTCCAGGTGATCTGCCTTGGGCTATCCGCGCTCGATCAGGTCTGGCGCGTCGATCGGCTCTTTGCGGGCAACAGCGAGAAGATAAAGGCCATCGACTACGGTACCCTTGGCGGCGGAATGGCCGCCAATGCCGCGGTCGCGGTCGCGCGGCTCGGTGCCTCCGTCGCGTTCTGGGGGCGGGCAGGGGACGATGCCGCCGGGCACGAGATGCGGTCGGCTTTTGCGGCCGAAGGTGTCGACGTCGAGAATTTCCGGCTGTTTCCCGATGGCCGCTCGTCGGTCTCGGGGATCATTGTCGACAGTTCGGGCGAGCGGCAGATCGTGAACTTCCGTGGTCTCTTTCCGGAAGCGGCTGATTGGCTTCCGCTTGAAGCCGTCGCTCGCGCATCCTCGGTGCTGGCCGATCCGCGCTGGGTGGAGGGTGCCGCGACGCTGTTTCGCGAGGCGCGTGCGCGCGGCATTCCGACGGTGCTCGACGGCGATATGGCTGATGCCGAGGTATTCGAGCGACTGCTGCCCCTGACCGACCACGCGATCTTTTCCGAGCCTGCGCTCGCTTCTTTCGCCGGATCTGCCAAAGACGAATCTCTCGCAGCACTGGCGCGGTTCGGCTGCAGTGTCATCGCCGTCACGCGCGGCGAGGGCGGCGTCAGTTGGTACGAGAATGGCCAGCTGCACCGGCACGCCGCCTATGCCGTCGATGTCGTCGATACCACCGGCGCCGGCGACGTCTTCCATGGCGCCTATGCCCTTGCGATCGGCGTCGGCCTCGATGTGCGCAACGCCATGGCGTTTTCTGCAGCCACGGCCGCGATGAAATGTCGCCACGCCGGTGGCCGCAACGGAATCCCCACCATCAACGACTGTCTTGCATTCATGAGGACGAAGCCATGAGAACGATTGGAAAGAACCGCGGGCTGGGCCGCCTTGCTGACGCGGAAGGCCACTTTCGCATGGTGGCGCTGGATCAGCGGCCGCCGCTGTTCGATGCCATTGCGAAGGCGAAGGGAATCACGCGGGATCAGGTCGAATATTCCGACGTCACGGCGGCCAAGCGGCTCCTCGTCGAAAACCTTGCGCCGCATTGCAGCTCGATGTTGTTCGACCCGAATTTTGCCGTGCCCGCCGCGATCGATCTGTTGCCGCCGCGCTGCGGCCTGATCATGACGCTGGAGGAGCATCGCGTCGAGGAGACCGCGGGCGGTCGCAAGTCGCGCGCGATCGCCAACTGGAGTGTGGAGAAAATTCGCGCCATGGGCGGCGACGCCGTCAAGGTGCTGGCCTGGTATCGGCCGGATGCGCACGCCGCGGTCAACGAGCATCAGAAGCGCTTCGTGCGCGAGATCGGCGAGGAGTGCGCCCGCCACGACGTTCCCTATGTTCTTGAACTGCTGGTCTATCCGTTCCTTGGTAGCGCCAATCACACCGCCGATTATGTGGAATCGCCTGGCAAGCTCCCGGGTCTCGTCATCGATAGCGTGCGCGAGTTTGCCAAGCCCGAATACGGCGTCGATCTCCTGAAGCTTGAGAGCCCTCTCGCGGCCAACAGTCTGCCGGCCCGTGACGGCAGCGCGGAAGCCAAGGCCGCGCAGAAGGAATTCGATGCGATCGGCGATATCTGCCGCGAGCGGAGCATTCCCTGGGTCCTGCTGTCGGGCGGCGCCGCGCCGGAAAAATTCGAACGCGTCCTCGACTTCGCCTATGCCGCGGGCGCGGGCGGTTTCCTGGCCGGTCGCACCATCTGGCTCGATGCCGTCCTGAAGAATTTCCCGGACCTTGCGGCGGTCTCGGCGGGTCTGCGCAAGGATGGCCTCGGCGTGCTTGAGCGGCTCAACAAGCTGACGACGGCGAAGGGCACGCCGTGGAAGGCGCGCTTCCCTGTATTCACTGACATCAAGCAGGAGGGTGACTTCGCGCGCGCCTATTGAAACGGTGACGGCTCCACATGTCTTGGTGGGCCCGGCAGGACTCGAATCTGCAACCAGACCGTTATGAGCGGCAGGAAAAGGGATGCGGTCGTAAAGCTTGATGTGCTCAGTTCGCTTGCCGAGGGAATCCGTGTATCAGATGATCCGCCGAGATGCGTCCCGGTCCCCAAGCCATGATCCCGAGCGCCATCGCCGCCCAGGTGAGGTGGATCGGCCAGCCGTCGGGCACGGTGAGTTCGACAATTATGGTCATGAACAACAGCCCGAGTGCGGCAAAGCGGGTGCCGAGGCCGAGCACCAGCAGCACCGGAAAGGTGATCTCGCCGCATCCGGACAGGAATGCCATCACCGCAGGTAGCGGATAGTGATAGGGCCCGCCCGGCAGGTGCAGCATGAACTCATCGGTAAACAGCGTCACCGCGGTGTCGCTCAGCTTGAGGAAGCCGGTCCATTTCAGGATGCCGGATTTCCAGAACGGCACCGCCAGCGCCACGCGCATCACGAATTGAACCAGCGACGGCAAGGCCACTGTCTGGATCAGGTGCTCGGCCTTGTCAGCGAGGTGGCTCAGCCGGTGGCGTTCACTGGCGCCAAAATGCTGATCGATGACCATCATGCTTCTCCGAAATTGATTGATGTGAAAGCGCCCGCCTCGATCATGCCCGCGATGTTCGCCGCGATGTCGAAGCGGGGCGAGGACTGAAGTGCGGACGCTGCGGCGTCGCCAAGCGGCCGTCCGGACATCAGGTTTGTCAGAAACACCGCGCCGCCCTCGGGCAGATGGCGCACGACGACGTCCATCTCGGGCCGGGTGATCAGAGCATCTTCCGGCGTTCCCGCGTCGATCTGACCCGGCATCTCTCCGCCGCGATTGGCGGCGAAGATCGTCACCGCCGCGAAAGGCGAGCGGACGAGTCCTGCTGCAGGATGTGCGGTGAACACCACATCCGCCAGCCGCTCCGGCGGAACCAGAGCGAGCACATCCCGTGACAATGGCGCGGCATCGGCGGCATGATAGGCGTCGAGCCAGGCCCGCTCGATCCGCGCGACATCCGCTAGCCAGGGCATGGCACAGGCATATTCGTAGGTTTCGATGAACGCGGGAAAGTCGCGGCCATAGTCGAGCAAGAGCGGCGATGTTGGCGGCGAGGCCCGGACATGGAAACGCGCCATGGCACGGAAGAACTCGACGCCCGTGATGCGCTGGACCGCAGGGTAGACCGCGGCAAGCGCATCGATCAGGCTGACCGTGACGTTGTTGCGATAGACATTGTAGCGCCGGACCGCCGCCTTTCCGTTCGGCCCGGTGACGAGCGAGGGTGTCTCGCGCCCGGGGTCGATCAGCGCAGCCGCGAAGCGCGCCGCGTAGGACGAGAACTCCTCCTCAAGCGGCAGCATAGCGCATCTCCCGCTGGTGGCGGTCGAGGATTGCTTGCGCCGCGGCCGCTTCAGCCTTCAGCACTGGCCAGTCCGGAATTTTGCTGTCCCATTCGACCAGCGTCGGGACGGGACCACAACGCGAGACGACGATCTCGAACAGCTTCCACACCGCGTCCGTGACCGGTCCGTCATGGCTATCGATCAGGAGCAGGTCGCCTTCATCGTCGAGCTGCTCGGCATGACCGGCGAGATGGATTTCGCCGACGCGTGACAACGGAAAGTCGGAGAGATAGTCGAGCGCGGAGAAGCCGTGATTGTTTGCCGAGACAAACACATTGTTGATGTCGAGCAGCAGTCCGCATCCGGTGCGTTCCGCGACGCGGCGGATGAACTCGGTCTCGCTCATCGTCGATTCGGTGAATGCGAGATAGGTCGACGGATTTTCCAGCAGCAGCGGCCGCCAGATGGCGTCTTGCACTTGATCGATATGATCGCAGACCCGTGCGAGCGTCGCTTCGGTATAGGGTAGTGGCAACAGGTCGTTGAAGTAGGTGGTTTCGTGGGTCGACCAGGTGAGATGTTCCGAAACCAGCGCGGGCTCGTAACGCTCGACGAGATCGCGGAAGCGCTTCAGATGCGCCTTGTCGAGCGGCCGTTCGCCGCCGATCGACATGCACACACCATGCAATGATACCGGATGATCGCGGCGCACGGCTTCCAGCGCGCGATGCGGCGGCCCGCCCGCGCCCATGTAATTCTCTGCATGCACCTCGAAGAAGCCACGCTGCCGTCCCGCGCCAAGGATCGCAGTAAGGTGCCCGGGCTTGAAGCTGGTGCCAGCCAGGCCATGTATGGCAAGCGCGGGAAAGCGGGGAGGCTCGGCTGCGAGCAACCGGGACGAGATCGCAGCGTTCATGTCGTCTCTCCGCTTTCTCTATGATCGTGAACGTCTGCCGTGCGGTGCGACTAGACCGGCTTGAGCGATCCGGTCTTCCCGTTCGGAAGCTGGATGCTGGTGCAGGTGCCACCCTGCACGAACTTCCACGCATTGCCCTGAAAGTCGACTGTCGAGGTGCCTTGGCAAGTCGTGCCGGGGCCGGCCGCGCAATCGTTCTGGCCCTTCAGCGCGACGCCGAAGCACTTCTCCTTGTGGGCCGCGGTCGCTGCATCCGCCTCGGCCTTGGTGAGGGGAGCGGCGGTGGCAAGGGTTGCAAGTGCGGTCGAAACGGCGCCGGCAAGGACAAGCGAGCTGATGACATTCTTCATAGATCTCTCCACATCGTTATTTTGCGTCGCCTCCTGAGGCGTCGGGGGCGCATCGAAAGGTTCGTTCCGTTCGCTGCCGCCGTTACGGTTTTGGCAGCTCACGAATCCGTGACTTCGCTGCAGGTGTCCCGCAAATGGCTCTTGTGCCGTCTGCGTGCCGATCAAATACGCTGACATCGACCGGAGCCTCCAATGCCTTGTCGCTATGGAAACCGGGCGGGTCGAGCATTGGCGATGGCGACGCTCCGCCTGTCATAATTCCGAGACGTAACAATCTGCCGGACGCAAGCGTATCGCCATCAAGCCCTCCGACCGCCGGCGAAGGCCAACATGAACGCCTTTGAACGCTCAAGCGCCCTCGAACGACCGCGGTCACCGTCTTCGGCGAGGATGCTGACGATCAGCATTCGTCTTGCCGTCTCGGCGCTGGTCCTTACGGCGATCCTGCTCACCGCAGCAGCCTCAAGCCTGCTCTGGTGGCGCACGGCCGAATCGATCAGCCGGCAGCTCGCCTCGACGATCAACGAACAGATCGTTGCTGCCGTTCGCAAAGAGGTGTCCGCGATCGTCAATGAAGCGCGCGCCGCCCACACCGCCGTGCGCACGCTGTTCCTGCAGAACGTGCTCGATACCCGCGAGGCCGACAAGCGCGAGTTCGTGTTCCTATCACAATTGCAGTCGCAAGCGACGATCTCCTGGGTCGCCTTCGGGTGGCCCGACGGTTCCTTCTTCGCCGCGCATAAGCTCGGTGACGGCCATCTCGAGATGATGGAGATCTCGAAGATCGACCATGTCGGCCAGCGCCGCATCGACGAATATGAAGTTATCCCCGGCGACATCGAATTTGAATCCCGCCGTTTCGAACCCACAGACTTTAGCGTCACTATGCAGGACTGGTTCAAGATCGGCATGGAGGCCAAGGGCCCGCAGTGGTTCGGGGTCGTCGACCATCCGATCGGCCCGCGCCCATCGATCGCCTTCGCGGGGCCGATCGATGTCTATCAGGAACGTCAGGGCGTCCTTGCGATCATCATCGAGTACACCAGGCTCTCCCGTTTCCTCGCCCAGCTCGAGGTCGGCCGCACCGGAACGGCTTTCATCCTCGGTGCCGGCGACGAATTGATCGCGGCTCCCGACAAGAACGCCGACGAACTGCATCCCGCGCACAGCCGGATCGATCTGTTGCCGTTGGCGCGGATGGCTCTGACACTGGCCGGCGAGGACGGTCGCAAGGAAGCCTGGCGGCGGCGGCTTACCCTCGATGGCGCAGCCTATGAGGTTGGGCTGACGCCCTTACCATTTACCGGCTGGTGCCTGGCGACCGTGATCCCTGAGGCTGAGTTTCTTGGCCCGGTCGAAACCACGCTGCGACGGCTCATCATCGGTCTTGCCATCGGTGCGCTGCTCGCCGCCCTGTTCTCTGCGATGCTGGCGCGGTCGGTGATCGCCGCACCGCTCGCCCGTGTGGTCGGCGAAATCCGACATGTGGAAAGTTTTGCGCTGGAACAGGTGCGCCGCCACCCGTCGCGGCTCGCCGAGATTTCGAGCCTTTCGGGCGCGATAGCCGAGATGGCGCAGGGCTTGTCTGCTTTCCGCAAATTCATTCCTGCCGATCTGGTCCGGTCGCTCCTTCGCCAGGGCATCGAGGCGAAACCTGGCGGCTCGATCCAGGAGCTGACGGTAATGTTTATCGATGTGGCCGGCTTCACCGGGCTTTCCGAGCGCATGGGGGATCGGGTTGTGCCGCTGTTGTCGCGATATCTCGACGTCGCCTCCGAAGTCATCGTCGCCCACGGCGGCACCATCGACAAATTCATTGGCGACGCTGTGATGGCATTCTGGGGCGCGCCGACAGCGCAGGCCGAACATGCTCTGCTCGGTTGCCGTGCAGCACTCGTCTGCCGCCAAGGCATTGAGGCCGCGGGCGTCAGGGACGACCAGGGCCATCCCCTGCAAATCCGGATCGGCATCAATTCCGGCCGCATGCTGGTTGGCAATGTCGGCTCCGAATTGCGGCTGAACTACACGGTGATTGGCGATGCCGTGAACGTGGCGAGCCGCCTCGAAGGTGCCAACAAGCACTATGAGACGCAAATTCTGATCGGCGCCGAGACCAAGCGCCTCGTTCAGGGGGCCATGATCACACGCGAGATCGATCGCATAGCCGTCTACGGCAAGACGGAAGGCCTCGCCGTGCATGAACTGATCGGTTCGGCTACAGGCGACGCTTACCCGGCCTGGATCATCGATTACGAACAGGGACTACTTGAATATCGCAAGCGCGACTTCGCCGGCGCCATATGCTGCTTCGAGGCTGTCTTGCGCCAGCGTCCTCACGACAGGCCGACTGAACTGATGCTCGACCGCTGCAAGCTCCTCGAGCGGTCGGGTGTTGACGACACGTGGTCACCTGTCGTGACACTTCAATCGAAATAGCCGACACGCCGGTACCAGACAGACGACTGGATGCTGCCCATGCTCGAAAGCGGCAGCATTCGACATCGAAGAAAGACGTCGTTGCCGGCCCGCTGGTCAATCCTGAGTTCTGGCGGGAACTAAGCCTGACCACGGTCAAGGCGAGGCCCTATTCGTGGGCTGTCGGTTCGCTCGTCCACGAGGCTATGAGATCGGCGCGGCAAGGTGGCGTCCCTCGACCTCTCCACTGCGGAAGCTGGATCGGACGAGTCATTCTTCCCATCACACAATCCTGTTCCTGGATCGCACCCTATTCCGCCGCCACCGGCATCAATTCCATCTGCTCATGCAGGATCACGCCCGACAGCGGATCAAACTCGCCGACCCACGGCGCGTGTTCAAGGGCTGCTCTCGTGTGCGAGTAACCAGCGTCCCACCGCTGCATGATGCCGCGCGGGCTGAAATCGATGTCCTTGGTGTGGGTTTCGCGATCAAGCTGCGGCGCAAGCAGACGCACGACGTGCATGCGTGTCTGACAGCCGTAACCGACCAGTTCGCGCACCTCCGGGGTGTTGCGTTCGCTGTCGGGCAGCCGTTCGGCCAATTGGTTGATGATGTGACGCAACCGATGCGCCTGCTGCTGGCGTGCGATGTGGCTCATGATGCGGCTGGAATATTGGACATCCTTGTGTCGATTCAGCACCTCCGCCATCGTGGTCGGCTCGAGACCCGCAGGATTCCACAGATGGACAGCGAAGATCAGCGAGTTCTTGCGGGGATTGTCATCGAACACGACTTCAGTCGGCGTGTTGGACAGAATACCGCCGTCCCAATAGAGCTCGCCGTCGATCCGGACGGCGGGAAAGGCCGGCGGCAACGCGCCGGAAGCCATAATATGCCTGATGGTGAGCTCGCCGTCGCGGCTATCGAAATAGCGCATCTGGCTGGTCCGCACGTGGGCGGCCCCGACCGTCAGGCGCGGCGAACAGCTGTTGAGCAGCTTGATGTCGACGAGTTCGCACAGGGTCTGCTCCAGTGGCGCGGTCGAGTAATAGCCGGCCCGTTCGGCACCCAGCGGGTAGCTGTCACCCGCATGAGCAAGGGCATTTGGACGAAAAAAGCCGGGAACTCCGTGGGTAATGGTCGCCCAGTAGGATAGCCGGTCATTGAAGTCGGGAAAGGCCGTCCGGATGTTCCAGACCGGATTTTGCTCCATCCGCTTCCAGAACTCTTTCAGGCGTGACAGCCGGTTTTCGACCGGATTGCCGGCGATGAGGCTGGCATTGATGGCGCCGATCGATGTGCCGATGATCCAGTCCGGCTCTATGCCTGCTTCGTGCAAGGCTTGATAGACACCTGCCTGGTACGAGCCCAAGGCGCCGCCGCCTTGCAACACCAGAACGACCTGGCCGGGGAGATCCTTGGCCAGCGATTTGATATTTCGCGACGAAGTTCTGTCCTGCATGTTGTGCTCCCATTCCGGCCTGGTCTAATATTCGCAAGCGCGCCCGGCTCTGTTACGGGCGTCGTCTCAATGTGCTGTCCAACCGCCATCGACCGGCAAAGCAATTCCGGTAATCGACGCGGCTGCTTCGCTCGCCAGGAAAACCGCCAGCGCACCGATCTCCTCGACTGTCGCAAAGCGCTTATTCGGTTGCTGGGCTAGCAGCACGTCGCGGATCACCTGATCCCGAGAGATTCCATGCGCCTTGGCTTGTCCATCGATCTGAGCTTCGACCAGCGGGGTATAGACATAGCCAGGGCAGATGGCGTTGCACGTAATACCTTCCTCGGCGATTTCGAGCGCCGCTACCTTTGTCAAGCCGACAATGCCGTGTTTGGCGGCGACATAGGCCCCCTTGAACGGCGAGGCGACCAGCCCATGCGCAGATGCCACATTGATGATGCGGCCGAATCCTTGTTTGCGCATCGCCGGCAACGCCAGCCGCGTGGTGTGGAACGCGGACGATAGATTGATCGCAAGGATCTGATCCCATTTTTCGACCGGAAACTGGTCGAGCGGTGCGACGTGCTGAATACCGGCATTGTTGATGAGAATGTCGAGCCGACCAAAGTCGGCCAGCGTCACCGCGACCATCTCGGCGATCGCATCTGGCGACGTCATATCGGCCGCTGAATAGCCGACCTTGACGCCATGATCGGCTTCTATCGCATCCTTCGTCCTGGCGATCTCGGCCGCGGCTCCGAAGCCATTCAGCATCACGTTTGCGCCAGCCGCGGCAAGCGCGCGGGCGATGCCAAGCCCGATCCCGCTGGTTGAGCCGGTCACCAGGGTTACTCTGCCATCGAGCATTCTTGCGTCCATTGCGGCATGCGATTTGATCTGGAGATTCATCTTCTCAATCTCGTTTGCGTCGTCGGCAGTATCCACGATCGCCAAAATCTGCATCGCAAAACGGATTTACGGAAATACCCTTTGGCTTCCAAAACCATAGGTGCGCGCTATGGCCGCCGTGGCCCTAAATCGGCTAGACTGCTGGCCGGATCAGGGGAGTTCGACCATGGAAATGCATCAGGTTCGGTATTTCCTCGCGGTCGCGCGGACGCTTAACTTCACGCGTGCTGCGGATGAGTGCAATGTCACCCAACCATCGCTGACGCGGGCCATCAAGCAACTCGAGGCAGAGCTTGGCGGCAACCTGTTTCGCCGCGAGCGTCCGGCCGGATTGACCGAGCTCGGTCAGCGCATGCACCCCTTGCTGAAGCAATGCTACGAGGCCGCCGCCGGCGCGCGCTCGCTCGCCTCGTCATTCAAGAGCGGCGAGATCGGCGCCCTGAGAATCGCGCTCACCCACTCGATCGATCTGTGTCTGCTGATTCCCTTCCTCGATCAGATCAAGCGTCAGTTCAATCGGCTGGAATTCCGTTTTCTCCGTGGCAATGGCCGCGAAGTCGGAGACATGCTGAAGAAAGGCGAGGCGGAGCTAGGAATTGCAGCTGAGCTCGACCCGAATTGGGAGCGGCTCGACACCTGGCCGCTATTTACGGAGGACTTTCAGCTCGTCGTCAACGCTGACCACCGGCTTGCCGATCAGGACAGCATCGACCTCGATGATCTGCGTTCCGAACAGCTTTTGTCGCGTGGGTACTGCGAGTATGGCCCGCGCTTGAACACCGTCTTGCGAGAGCACGGCATAGACGTCGATCATTGCCACGAAATCTCGAGCGAGCGCGATCTCATTGAGCTGCTTGAGGCCGGTATCGGCATCGCCGTGGTTCCTGACACCTCGCGGATACCGCAGACGCTCAAACGTACCTCGGTCGAGGGACTCGATGCCCGACGCACGGTCAATCTCTACGGCATCGCCGGTCGCGAGCGAACTGCGGTCGCATCTGCCGTCATGCGCATGCTGCGTGGCACCGATTGGCGGCAGTTTTTGGAGAAGAGCCGAGCCGCGTGAGAGTACCAATGCACGCGGGTCGCCCGGAAGTGCCTACCTCGCGTCCTTCAGAGCTCCGAGTAGATCCTCGATCGCCATGCGGCGCCGGAAGTCGGGATCAACAAAGCGCGTTTTGACGATGCCATCGCATCCGATCACAAAGGCCGCAGGAATCGGCAACACCCAACCGTCGTTGCCGTGAAAGCTCGGCATGTCGAGATAAGAGAGAAGCCGCTCAATCTCTGCACCAAGCCAGATCGCCAGGTTGAGGGACAGCGCATAGCCATTGTCGAGATCGGTCAGCACTGGAAACGGTGCTCCGGCTTCGGACTTGAATTCTGCCGCATATTCCTGTGTCTCGGGCATGACGGCGACGACGTCCGCCCCCAGAGCTTTGATGCGGTCATAGGCCTTGATCACGGCCCTGACATTGAGCCGGCAATACGGGCACCAATGGCCGCGGAAAAACATGACCGCCACCGGGCCTCGCTCGAGCAGAGAGGGCAAGGCGATTAGGCGACCGCTTTCATCGGGTAGCACGAAAGGTGGCATCGGCTCGCCAGGACGCGGCGCGTTTTCGCCGCCGCCATTTTCGTTGACCCTGATAACGAGGCGATCGACTGCGTCGCCATAGGCCGGAAAGATTTCCCGGCCTGCTGCCGCATAGGCTTGGAGCTGCTCGTTGAGAGTGCCTTCCATCTCCCGGCAGCGCTGAAAGGCGACCTTGAGCCGCTCGGCGTCGGCTGGGGAAAGCGATGTCATCCCTTGCTCCCGTATGTTTGACCTTCAGATGGCGATTCCTGCGCGGACCGCCCACCAGAGGCGCCTTTGTCTCCGCCAGGAGCATTGCACAAAGCTCGATAGCATTGGGCTATCGATATCAGAGCGCGCCCGCATTTCATGTTTGGACGCCTGAGCGAGGATAGCCGTCCCCCGAGGGGTTTTCTATGTCACGCTATAACGTACTGTGAATTGGCAAATTCGCTACCGTTCCTTTCCTGATGTCCATCATGGGCCATGCCGGTCATGAACTTGGAGATATGTTCGGCCTTGCAATGAAACTCGGCACCCGCGGGAGCGAGCTTCGTGACCACATCTCCGCCTGTCCGACCTTCGCGTCCGACATCAAGCACATGCTCGGCCGCGCTTGAGTCGCATAGCCCGCCGCTATCGACTCAACAGCCAACCGGCATTTCCCGAAGCAAAGGCCTTGCGCGATGCTCCTGACACGCCGGCCAGCCTTTCGGGGCCGCGACATCAAGGAGACAACAACATGTTCAATGACATCGCAACCTCGCGCAAGATCCGGCAAGCTCTCGGCGTCGCGAGCGCCATTGCCGTTTCGCTCGCGACAGCATCCGCGACATTCGCCGGTGAATGTCCCGCCGACAAGATGAAGGCCAATGCCCGCTCGATGGTGGACTACAAGCCGGTTGGTGTTACCGACGTGACGCTTGGCTCCATCGATCTCGGCAAGCAACCCGCGCATATCGAGGGCCGCGAACTGCGCTTCCGCAAGCTGACCATCGAGCCCGGTGGCATCGTGCCCTGGCACAGCCATGACGATCGGCCGGCGCTGATCTTTGTCCAGCAGGGCGAGGTCGTCGAATACGCCAGCAACTGCATCGATCCGATCGTGCACAAGGCAGGTGACCTGCGACCGGAGGTCTACGGCACCTCGCATTGGTGGAAGAACCTCGGCAAAGAGACCGTCATTCTCTATGTCGGCGACGTTCGCAAGGATCCGACTGACCACAACATGTAACGAGTGCTCCAGCCCCACGCCTCGTTACCGGATGTGACGACCCGGGAGCCACGTGTTGGCCCCGCACGCCCGGGCGTTACATCTCCCTTCGATCACAGGAGCTGCGGCGATGACTGATATGCCGATGGAAGTCACGGCGAAACCAATGCAAGAGCACGGTCATTCGCCGGACGTGGCGCTGCGATCTCTGGTGATCGGCCTCACCGCATTCCTGACCGTCGTCGACCTGTTCGCAACTCAAGCAATTCTACCAACTCTGACGCGGCACTACGGCGTCACGCCCGGTGCGATGGGCTTCGCCGTCAATGCCAGCACGATCGGCATGGCAGTCGCAGGACTGGTGGTCGGATCCTTCAGCCCGCACATCGATCGCAGGACCGGCATTCTGGCAAGCCTGCTTCTGCTCGCGATTCCGACGAGCTTGCTTGCCGTCGCACCGAACCTTGCCGTCTTCACCATTCTTCGCATCATGCAGGGCCTCTGCATGGCGTCAGCCTTTACGTTAACCCTTGCCTATCTGGGCGAACAGTGCAGCGCAATGGATGCTGGCGGCGCCTTCGCCGCCTATATCACCGGGAACGTCGCAAGCAATCTGATCGGACGTCTCATCTCGGCGTCCGTGTCCGACAATCTGGGCCTGGCGACGAATTTCTATTTCTTTGCCGTGCTCAATCTCGCAGGCGCGCTGCTGGTCTACTTCACAATCAAGCGCGTCCAGCCCATGCACTCCATCGGCCCGGCACAATCGCCACTTTCGGCAATGATAGAGCATTGGCGCGATCCGGCGCTACGCGCGGCCTTCGGCCTTGGCTTCTGCATCCTGTTCGCGTTCATCGGCACCTTTACCTACGTCAACTTCATCCTGGTCCGTGCCCCACTGTCGCTCGGTATGATGGGGGTGGGTTTTGTCTATTTCGTATTTCTCCCCTCCGTCGTCACGACGCTGCTGGCTGGCAAAGCGGTGGCACTGTTCGGTATGCGCCTATCACTTTGGGGCGGTCTCGCAATCGCCGCTCTAGGCCTGCCACTGATGCTCTCATCGCACCTTGCGGATGTGCTCGCGGGGATGGTGCTGATCGGGGTCGGCACCTTCTTTGCGCAAGCCTGCGCCACAGGCTTCGTCGGGCAAGCGGCGCGAACAAACCGCGGGGTTGCCAGCGGCACCTACCTTGCCTGCTATTTCTTCGGCGGCCTGGTCGGCAGCGCGGTGCTTGGTCAATTGTTCGATCACTTCGGATGGGTCGCCTGTGTCGCAGGCGTGGGTGTGGCGTTGACATTGGGGTGCATTTTGACCGCAAGCCTCAGGATTCCGGTGTCCGGTCGATAACACGAGTGGTGGGCCCGGCAGTTCGCGGCATGGCAGATTTCGGCCGACACGGAGGCTGCTCGCGCGCTCAATCGCTCTGTTGAACGTTCAGTAAAGTCGCATACTAAACATTCTGGCTGGGGCTGACCTTCTGGCTTTCCTGTTATCGGGACGGGCCGAATTGCGTCCGCTGGACCAGGCCGGCAGTCGTTGTTCGCCGCATTCGCTGCAATACTCCGGCAATTTGTTGCATTGCGAACATCGACGCGTGCCCGTGCGAGCGTCGCGAATATTTTCGCCAGGGTCGCGAGAACCGGCTTGACGAGCCAAAAAATTTAGTACTACGTTTAGTAATACAAAAAACTAAACATCGCGCATCGAGCGCCGATGTGCAGGAGGAGCCCAAGCCATGCCGGAGCCGTCTCCGGCAGCGGTCCGTCTCGTCCTTCACTCATCGCTCCTCAAACTCGGTTTCAGGTCTTGGCGTCGCCCCGGCAGGGCGCGCTGAGCGGGTTGGACGCTTCAACGAGAGAGGAAACGGATATGCGGACATTCAATTGGCTGAGAAGCTCAGCGGCCACCACGGTTCTCGGGGCGGCGCTGCTGGGGATATTTGGCGGGGGCGAAGCTGCGGCCCAGGGTAAGCAGCTCACGCTGTGCTGGGCGGCATGGGATCCGGCCAACGCGCTGGTCGAACTCGGCAAGGATTTCACCAAGCAATCCGGCATCGAGATGAAGTACGAGTTTGTCCCCTGGACGAGCTACGCGGATCGCTTCCTCAACGAGCTCAACTCCCACGGCAAGCTCTGCGACCTGATCATCGGCGACAGCCAGTGGATCGGCGGCGCCGCCGAGAACAAGTGGTACGTCAAGCTCAACGATTTCTTCGACAAAGAACACATCTCGATGGACGACTTCGTCCCGGCGACCGTTGTCGGCTATTCGCAGTGGCCAAAGAATTCGGCGAACTACTGGGCGCTGCCGGCGATGGCCGACGCCGTGGGCTGGACCTATCGCAAGGACTGGTTCTCGCGGCCCGACATTCAGTCGGCTTTCAAGGCCAAGTACGGTCGTGATCTGGCGCCGCCGAAAACCTATGACGAGTTGAAGCAGATCGCGGAGTTCTTCCAGGGCCGCGAGATCGACGGCAAGAAGGTCTATGGCGCCTACATCTTCACCGAGCGCGGCTCCGAAGGCATCACGATGGGCGTGACCAACGTGCTCTACAATTACGGCTTCAGCTACGACAATCCGAAGAAGCCGTACCAGATGCAGGGCATCGTCAATTCCGCCGAGGCGGCCAAGGGGCTGGAATTCTACAAGGAGCTCTACAAGTGCTGCACCGCGCCGGGCATGACCAACGCCTACATGCAGGAAGGGCTCGATGCCTTCAAGTCGGGCCAGGTGGCGATGCAGATGAACTGGTTCGCCTTCTTCCCCGGCCTCTACAAGGATCCGAATGTCGGTGGCGACAAGATCGGCTTCTTCGTCAATCCGGCCGGCCCGAACGGGCACTTCACCCAGCTCGGCGGACAGGGCATCTCGGTGGTTGCAACCTCCGACCGCAAGGACGACGCGCTCGCCTATATCAAGTGGTTCGCGCAGCCCGCCGTGCAGCAGAAATGGTGGCAGATCGGCGGCTACTCGGCGCTCAAGGCGGTGGTCGACGCGCCGGACTTCCCGAAGAGCGCGGCGTTCGCGCCGCAATTCCTGGAGTCGATGGGCATCGTCAAGGACTTCTGGGCCGAGCCGTCCTACGCCCAGCTGCTGCTTGATATGCAGAAGCGGGTGCATGACTACGTCGTCGCCGACAAGGGCACAGCGCAGCAGGCGCTCGATCTCCTGGTCAAGGACTGGACCAAGGTGTTCAAGGAACAGGGCAAGCAGGTCGCCTCGCAATAGCCCGAACTCCGCGTCCCAACTGAACTGGCTTCCCCGAGGTCAGCCTCGGGGAAGCCGAACCAGCCCAGCCGATGGACAAGATGACGACGATCCTGCAACCCGACCATGCTACGATCCCGGGCGTGAGCGAGCCCGCCAAATCCCGCGCCGTGCGCCGCGGCCATGGTCTGTCCGACCGGACCATCGCATGGCTGTTCGTCGCGCCGACGATTGCGCTGCTGCTCGCGATCAACATCTTTCCGCTGGTCTGGATGATCCGGCTGTCCTTCACCAGCCTCAACCTCAGCATGTCCTATCTGCCGCTGCGGTTTGTCGGGCTCGACAATTTCAGCGACATACTCAACGACGAGGACGTCTGGTTCCGGCTCCAGACCACCGCGCAATTCGTGATCTGCTCGGTCGCCTTGCAGGTCGTGGTCGGCTTTGGGCTCGCGCTTCTGATCAACCGTCAATTCCGCGGCCACAGCTTCTGGACCACGATCATCCTGCTGCCGATGATGCTGTCGCCGGCGGTTGTCGGTAATTTCTGGACGCTGCTGCTGCAGCCGCAGATCGGCCCGTTCAACTATCTGATCAGCTTGTTCACCGGTGTGCCGCCGAGCTCTTTCAGCATGACAGGGCAAGTCGCGCTCGCGCCATGGACCATCGTGCTCGTCGACACTTGGATGTGGGCGCCGTACGTGATGCTGATCTGTCTCGCCGGGCTGCGCTCGATCCCGGATTATATCTATGAGGCGGCTGAAGTCGATCGTGCCTCGGCCTGGCGGCAGTTCTGGTCGATCACGCTGCCGATGACGGTGCCGTTCCTGATGCTGGCGGTACTGTTTCGCGCGATCGAGAACTTCAAGATGTTCGACATGGTCAACCTGCTGACGTCCGGAGGACCAGGGTCGACCACCGAGCTCGTATCGATCACACTGAAGCGCGCGGCATTCGAGAAGTGGCGCACCGGCTATTCCTCCGCGCTTGCCATCATCCTGTTCGTGACCGTGTTCGGTGCCGCCAACATCTACGTCAAAGCGCTCAACAAGGTGAAGCAACGATGACCGCTGCCGTAGCCAAATCTGTCCTGGCCAGATCGAGCGCACACTCGATCGTCGAGGCCTCGCCGCGCACCAAGGCATTCGCTGGTGCTCTCGTCATCCTCTATGCGTTGATCACGATCCTGCCGTTAGTCTGGATCGTTGCCACCGCCTTCAAGTCGCAAAGCGATGCGATCGCCTATCCGCCCAAGGTGATCTTCGAGCCGACACTCGAAGGTTATGTCAACCTGTTCACGGTGCGCACCCGCCAGACACCTGATTTCATCGCCAAGTTGCCGCCGCCGGAGACCTGGTATGACAAGCTCGTCCGCAAGCATGACATGGTCATTGCCGGACCGTCCAAAGTCGTCCCGCGCTTCGTCAACTCGCTCATCATCGGGTTCGGTTCGACCTTCCTCGCCGTCTTCCTCGGTACGCTCGCGGCCTACGCCTTCTCGCGCTTCCGCATTCCGCTGGCGGACGATCTCCTGTTCTTCATTCTCTCGACGCGGATGATGCCGCCGGTTGCGGTCGCGATCCCGATCTATCTGATGTACCGGCAGCTCAACCTGACCGACACCAGGCTCGGAATGATCCTGCTCTATACCGCCGTGAACGTCTCGCTCGCGGTCTGGCTTCTCAAGGGGTTCATCGACGAGATCCCACGCGAGTACGAGGAGGCGGCCCTCGTCGACGGCTACACGCGACTGCAGGCACTGCGCAAGGTGGTGCTGCCGCAGGCCGTCACCGGAATTGCGGCGACCGCGATCTTCTGCCTGATCTTCTCCTGGAATGAATACGCCTTCGCGGTTCTGCTGACCAGCGGCGAGGCGCAGACCATGCCGCCTTTCATCCCTTTCATCATCGGTGAGGGCGGGCAGGACTGGCCGGCGGTTGCCGCCGCGACCACGCTGTTCGTCGTCCCGATCGTCATGTTCACCGTGCTGCTCCGCAAGCATCTGTTGCGCGGCATCACCTTCGGAGCGGTGCGCAAATGAGCGGTTCTGCTGTTGTTAAGGGTGCCAAGGGGACATTGCATCGCTTGTTCAGCCGCGGGCGCTGGGAGGCCGTTGCGATGACCCTGATCGGGGGCGGCATCTTCATGCTGGTGCAGCCCTTCTCGATCGATCTGTACAGCTATTCATTCGTGACGATTCTGGCCGGCACGGTAGGCTTCGTCCTCGTCAGCCACTTTCCGGAATAGGGACATGGCTCAGATCCGCATCGAAAATCTTCGCAAGTCGTTCGATCAGTTCACCGCGGTGGAAGGGTCGACCTTCACCATCGACGACGGCACTTTCTTCGCGTTGCTCGGCCCTTCCGGCTGCGGCAAGACCACCACCTTACGCATGATTGCCGGCCTCGAGCTGCCGACCGAGGGCAAGATCCTGCTCGACGGGGAGGACGTCACGTTCCACCGCGCCGCCGCCCGCGATATCGCGTTCGTGTTCCAGCTGTTCGCGCTCTATCCGCATATGAATGTCGGGCAGAACATCGGCTTCCCGCTGAAGTGCCAGGGCATGGCGCGGCACGAGATTCGCGAGCAGGTGCAGGAGACCGCGCGGATGCTGCGGATCGAGCATCTGCTGTCGAGCAAGACATCAAAGCTCTCGGGCGGCGACCGCCAGCGTGTCGCGCTCGGGCGAGCCATGGTGCGGCGCCCGAAGGCCTTCCTGATGGACGAGCCGCTGGGCGCGCTGGACGCCGAGTTTCGTCATCTGATGTGCGGCGAGCTGCGCGATTTGCACGATCGCATCAAGGCGACCACGGTCTATGTCACTCACGACCAGCTCGAAGCAATGTCGATGGCCGACCAGATCGCGATCATGAACAAGGGGCGCGTGGAACAGATCGGCACGCCGCAGGAGGTTTATGACCGGCCCGCCAGCATGTTCGTCGCGGACTTCATCGGCTCGCCACCGATGAACTTCCTGCGCTTCGAGGGCGGCCTGCGATCTGGTGACCGGGCGATCAATTTTCACGACACCAGGCTCGTGGTGCCCGAGATCCGCGAGGACCGCGCCAGCGCTGCGCTGGCCCTCGGGATTCGCCCGGAACATATTCGATTCAGCGACGCCGGATCCGTTCGCGGCGAGGTGTTCGGCGCGGAATATCTCGGCACGACGCAGATCGTCACAATCGACACCGCCTATGGACGGGTCGCGGCGCGGCTGCCGTCGAGCGCCTCGGTGCGGGTCGGAGAGACCGTCGGCCTCGAATTCAACTCCGGTCGGCTCTCATTGTTCGATGCCGGCAGCGGCCTTGCAATCAGGACCGCCGGCGAGGAGGGGGGGCGCCATGGTTGACGTCAGCTTGCGCAACATCAGCAAGCGCTTCGGCGCGGTGGAGGCGGTGCGCGACCTCTCACTGACGGTGAACGACGGTGAGTTCCTTGTCCTGCTCGGGCCGAGCGGTGCCGGCAAGACCACGACGCTGCGGCTGATCACCGGGCTCGAGAGCCCCGACGCCGGTTCGGTCATGATCGGCGGGCGCGATGTGACGCATGATCCGCCGGGTTCACGGGACATCGCATTCGTGTTCCAGCAATATTCGCTGTATCCGCATCTGTCGGTCTATGACAACCTCGCATTCCCGCTGCGCTCGCCGGCACGGCGCGTGCCGGAGCCGCTGATCCGGAAGCGTGTCGAGCAGACCGCGGAGCTCCTGCACATCGCCAGCAAGCTGAATAATCGTGCCACCCGCCTGTCGGGAGGTGAGATGCAGCGGGTCGCGATCGGCCGTGCGCTGGTGCGCGATCCCTCGATCTATCTGATGGACGAGCCGCTGTCGTCGCTGGATGCAAAGCTTCGCGCCGAGCTTCGCCTCGAGCTGAAACGGATCCAGCTCGAGCTCGGCGCGACCATCCTTTATGTGACCCACGACCAGGTCGAAGCCATGACGATGGCATCGAGGATCGGCGTGATCAAGGACGGCCGGCTGCTTCAGCTCGGCACGCCGAGGGAGATCTACGAAAATCCATCCAGCAGCTATGTCGCGTCGCGGCTCGGGACGCCGCAGATCAATTTCCTGCCCGCACGGCTGCTGTCCGATGTGGCGATACCGCCGGAAACGGAGACGATCGGCATCCGCACCGAGCACCTTCAGATCGCCGCGCGCAACGGCGGGCAGATGGTCGGTCGGGTGCATCGCGTCGAGCATCTCGGCGAGCAGAATCACGTTCACCTCGACTATAAGGGCGAAACGCTGGTGACGCTGGCGGATCCGCATCAACCGCTGCGGGCCGGCCAGGAGGTTGAATTGCAACTGGTGCGTCCGCTGTGTTTCGATCGTGCGGGGCAACGCATCGGCGCGATGGTTCAATAGGGGAGCGAGAGGTTCAGATAGATGTCTGTGCAACCGGAGACATTCAAGTCGCTGCTCAAGGCGGCCGCCGAGCAGGTCATCGCCAGCGCGCCGGAGCTCACGAGCCTGGACCAGGCGATCGGCGACGGCGACCACGGGACCAACATGAAGCGCGGCTTCGAAGCCGTGCTCGGCAAGCTCGATGCCATCTCGTCGCAGCCGCTCAACGAGGCATTCAAGGCGATCGGAAAGACCCTTGTCATGACGGTCGGCGGCGCCTCCGGTCCGCTTTATGGCAGTTTCTTTCTCGCCGCGGGCGAGGCGCTGTCGCAAGACAAGCACTTGCCTGACGATCTCGCCGACGTGTTCGGTAGCGGAGTGGACGCGGTGAGCGCGCGGGGCCGCTCGCAGGCCGGCGAGAAGACGATGCTCGATGTGCTCGTTCCGGTGCTGGAGACACTGAAAGCGGGCGCCGGCCAGCCCGATTTGATCGCGCGGGTGCGCATCACCGCAGCTGAAGCGGTCGAGCGCACAGTGCCGATGCAAGCCACCAAGGGCCGGGCGTCGTTCCTCGGTGCGCGCAGCGTCGGTCATGTCGATCCCGGGGCACGATCGAGCTGCGTTCTGCTGCACGCTGTGTGCGCTGGCCTGGAGGCGCGGCAATGACCGATACCGTAGGGATCGTGATCGTCTCGCATTCCCGGGATATCGCCAAGGGAACCGCGGACATGGTGCGGCAGATGGTCGGCAGCGAGGTCAAGGTCGCCTTCTGCGGCGGCAATCCCGATGGTGGTCTCGGCACCAGCGTGCCGCTGATCATCGACGCCATCAACGATGCCTGGTCGTCGAAAGGCGTTGCTGTGCTTGTCGACCTCGGCGGCGCCGAAACGAACAGCGAAATGGCGGTCGAAATGCTGGAGCCGGCGCGGCGCGATCTCGTTGTCGTCTGCAACGCGCCGATCGTCGAGGGCGCCGTCATGGCGGCGACCGAAGCTGCGGGCGGCAGCTCGCTGGCCCAGGTCAGGGCCGTGGCCGAGGAACTCTCTGCCGACTGAGCCGGCGGGGAAGCGATGATGGATGATGAGCATGCTTGATAAAGCGGACGAACAGATCTTCACCGGCAGTGTGCGGTTGGTGCATGCGGTTGGCATGCACGCGCGCCCCGCGGTCAAGCTGACCAAGCTCGCCAAGAAGTTCCAGGCTCAGATCTCGGTGCAGGTCGCGGGCGCGCCTGAATGGATCAATGCCAAGAGCGTGGCCAAGATCATGGCAATGCGCGCGGCCCATGGCAGCACGATCGAGATCAAGGCCTCCGGTAGCGATGCCGAGGCCGCGGTCGCGGCGCTGGTCGATCTGATCGCAAGCGATTTCCCGGATGGAGCACCATAGCATGCAGGGTGGCGCTGCAGGGCTGGCCTACTGCGGCAGGACCGCCTCGATCGGCTTTGCCCATGGCCCGTTCGTCCGTGTCGACGCGGGCGCGGCCGGCGAGCGTGTGGCCGGCACACTGGTCGAGGAGGCGCTGGCTCTGCGCAATGCGATCGACGTCGCGAGTGGCCAGATCGCGGATCTTGCCACCAGCGCCGGCGGCGAAGCTGCGCAGATTCTCGAATTCCAGGTTGCGCTGCTGGAGGATGAGGATTTGATCAAGGCGATCTTCGCGTCGATCGGCGAGGGACGTCCGGCCGATATCGCATGGCGTTCGACGCTCGACGCGCACATCGCCGACTACAATTCCGCACCGGACGACTATCTGAAAGCGCGTTCCTCCGATCTTGCGGATTTGCGCGACCGCGTGGTCCACATTCTGCGCGGCGACCAGGGGCAGCCGCTGAAGGTCCCGAGCGGGGGCGTGGTCTGCGCCGACGATCTGCCGCCATCACGATTCCTCGAGATTGACTGGTCCGGCGGCGGCGGCCTGGCGCTGTTGCGCGGCAGCCCGACCAGCCATGTCGCGATGCTGGCGCGCGCGCGCGGCATCCCGATGGTGGTGCAGCTCGGTTCAATTCCAGACATCGGCACCATGGCGTTGCTCGACGGCGAAGGCGCGACGCTGGAACTCGATCCCAATGCCGAACAGGTCCGTACTTTCGAGAAGCGGCGCGACAGCCATCTCAAGAGCAGGGCATCCGCGCGCGCAATCCTGCGGCGGCCGACAGCCTCCTGGCGTGGCGAGCGGATCAAGCTCTTCATCAACATCCAGCGCGTCGAGGATCTCGAGCATGCCGACGCGCAATATGCCGACGGCATCGGCCTGATGCGCACCGAGTTCCTGCTGACGGAGCGCGGTAGTCTGCCCGACGAAGAGACACAGTTTCAGGCTTACGATGCGGTGTTGCGTTGGGCAGACCGGCGACCGGTCACCATTCGCACGTTTGACGCGGGCGGCGACAAGCCGGTGCCGGGCTTCACGGTGGACGGCGAAGCCAATCCGTTCCTCGGGGTGCGCGGCCTGCGCCTGTGTCTCGCCCGGCCCGAGATCTTTGCGGTTCAGCTCCGCGCGCTGGCGCGGGCCGCGGTGCGCGGCAATCTCAAGGTCATGTTCCCGATGGTCACATCGGCGGACGAGCTCGAGGCGGGACGGAAGCTGTTCGCCGATGTCGTGCAGCGCTTGCAGGCGGACGGCATTGCCGCAATGCTGCCCGAGCTCGGAATCATGGTCGAGGTTCCGGCGGCGGCCCTGGCAATCGCGAGCTTCAAGGCCGCCTTCTTCTCGATCGGCTCGAACGATCTCGCGCAATATGTCCTAGCCTGCGATCGTTCCAACGGAGCTCTCGCCCCATTGATGGACCCTCTGCATCCCGCAGTGCTCGAACTGATCGCGCGGACTGCGGAGCACGGCCGCCGCGCTGGCATCACTGTCAGCCTGTGCGGCGACATGGCCGGTGATCAGCGCTGCCTGCCCGCCTTGCTGAATTGCGGACTGCGCGAATTGTCCGTGAACGCCTCGGCGCTGGCGCAGATCAAGCACACCATTGACCGGCTGAGCAGCGGAGGCAGCGTTGGCTGACACGGCGGCCGATGAAGCGCCCGAAGCGGGCGCGGTTGCGGTCTACAAGCGCATCTTCAAGGAAGTCCTTGAGAGCCGCCCGTCCGGCATGCGGCTTCGGCTGGCCCATGCCATGGGCAAGAACCGCAGCTTCGTCAGCCAGATCAGCAATCCCGCATATCCGGTGCCGATACCGGTGCAGCATCTCAACACGATCTTCGATGTCTGCCACTTTCCGCCACAGGCGAAGGCAGCCTTCCTTCGCGCCTATGCGCGCGCACATCCGCGCCGCGTCGGCCGGTTGAGCGAAGGCTCGCACGAGCGGACGCTGACGCTGCATCTGCCGGACCTCGGCAGCACCAAGCGCAACGCCGAGCTTGACACGCTGCTCCAGGAGTTCACGCGGCGACTGATTGCCATCATGCGGGAGAAATAGGCGAAAACGCCGAACGGACGAAGCGGGGAGGACACAATGAAGAAGTTCATCAATTCGGTCGACGACGTGCTCGCAGAGAGCCTCGACGGCTTTGCCGCCGCGCATGCCGACCTCGTCATGCTCGGCCCTGAGCGGAAATTCGTCCGCCGCCGCGAGCTGAACTCGAAGAAAGTCGCGCTGGTCTCGGGCGGCGGCAGCGGGCACGAGCCGCTGCATGCCGGCTTCGTTGGCTACGGCATGCTGGATGCCGCCTGTCCCGGCCAGGTGTTCACTTCGCCGACGCCGGACCAGATCGTCGAGGCCGCACAGGCGGTCGCGGGCGATGCCGGCGTTCTCTTCATCGTCAAGAACTATGCCGGCGACCGCATGAACTTCGAGATGGCAGCCGAGATCGCCGAGGGTCGTATCGCCACCATCGTGACCGATGACGATGTGGCGGTCGAGAAGTCGACCTACAGCGCCGGGCGGCGCGGCGTCGCCGGCACCCTGATCGTCGAGAAGATCGTCGGCGCCGCGGCCGAGAAGGGCGCCGATCTCAAGACCTGCGTGGCGCTCGGCGAGCGCATCAACGCACAGACGCGCTCGATGGGCGTGGCGCTGACCAGCTGCACCGTCCCGGCTGCGGGCACGCCGACCTTTGCACTTGCCGAAGACGAGATGGAGATGGGGGTCGGCATTCACGGCGAGCCGGGCCGCCGCCGCGTCAAGCTTGCGGAGGCCGATGCGATCGCATCGGAAATGACGGCAGCGATCGCCGGCGATCTCGCGGCGCCCGCGGGCTCCGAGGCGCTGCTGCTCGTCAACGGCTTCGGCGGCACGCCGACGATCGAGCTCTATCTGATGTACAACGCGGCGCGCCGGATGCTCGAGGAGCGGGGCCTGCGCATCGCCCGTTCGCTGGTCGGCAGCTACGTCACATCGCTGGACATGGCGGGCTGCTCGCTCACCGTAAGCCTGCTCGACAGCGAGACCACCGCGCTCTGGGATCATCCCGTGCGCACGGCCGCATTGAAATGGTGACCGCCGTGGTGGGCGGCCGCTGATTTTCAGATTGCGCCCTGACCGACGATGGGCCGGGGTCTCAGGCATGCACCGGAAGTCTGCCGGTTCACCCTCCCTGAAACTTGCCGTGTCCTTCGGGCGCGGCATCTTTTTTGCGTGGAGTAGACAGGATCTCCGGCAATCGTGAGTGCCAAGCCATTGATTTATTGCTGGGCCCGGCAGGACTCGAACCTGCAATCATGAACGGGCATAGCGGTTCGGTTGTGAATTTGCCCTTGGATGCTTGCTCCACAATTCGCCTGACGCGGAGCATTTGGACTGTTCGGACGGCGTTAAGAGGCAGCAGAACCGAGTGAAGGATGAGGATTGGATACAAGCCGTCGAAGAACGCGTATGCGATGAACGCGACATTGCTCAAGATGGCCGTGATCCTGAGCTGGAGCATCGTCTTCATGCAAAACGTGGCGAAGACGAGAAGAGATGCGAGATAGCCGGCGGCTTCAACCCAGGACTTCGAGCCGCAAAGCAAAACGTCTGAGCAGCGCATTTCCGCGTCTTTCTATGAACTTGCCCGTGAAGAGCGCGACGACGCCTGCACCTGTGGCTCAACGGGCCTGGATACCGAAGCAAACGCAAAAATCAGATGCTGATCGGCTAGAAGAATCCGGCACTGAGATCCAGCCCATAACTCACCGACAGCAGCCACACCAAGAGGGCGGCTCCACAGAACAACCCGGTCTGCTTGAGGACGTTTGCCTGCAATGACGATGCGGGGAATACCCGGACAAAAGCGTTTGCAATCGCAGCAATTGCAGCGGCGCGCATGATGATCTCCAGGAGTTGGCAAATGGCGCGCCAACAGCGCCTCGATCAGGGAATGTTGATCGCCGGCAGCGGGCCAGTGGGTCGGATCAACGCTTTAGCAGGTTGCTCCTGCGCGAAGGCCGCGAGTGCAATCAAAACGGCGCATAATAGGGCGATGAAAAAGCCGAGACGCCACCGCCGCTCCGTCCGGCCGTCGTCGGGCGTGTCAAGCCGGCGCGCGCCCGTTGCTGTGCGCATCGTTAATCTCCGAATATCGTGACGGTGAGAAGGCCAGTCTTCCCAACACCCGCACTGAATATCTCGCCACTTGATGCGTCTGGGAACTACCTAGAAAGGTGGTCCGGTGTCTCCTATGCTTGCTCGAAGGTCGGTGACCTGCGCACTCGTTTCGGGGGGGACATGTATCTATCCACGGATTCCACCAATCCGCAGAATCAAGATGTCTATGCACTCTGGGATCGGCTGGCCGAGTTCTCCGTCGGCGACGGCGACGCCGCACTGACACATCTGCTAGCCGCACTGCGTACCATGTTGTCGGCACGCAATGTGCTATGGGGCGTTGTCGTGCGATTGCCTTCGCCGAAGCGGGCCGATCCCTTGCTCGGTTGGCGTCCGCGCCTCGTCCGGGTGCTGGACCCGATACCGGCGGTGGCTGCATCCGTGCAGAAGCAGTTCGATACGCTCTGGTCCCGCGACGTCGACCTGTCTCAGATCCTTTCCATGTCGGGAGACGAGCCGTTCCGCGTCCGCCTGTTGTTCGAAGCGCTGCCGCCGGAATGGTTCGAGGGCGAGCACTATCGGCGGCACTATTTGGACGTCGGCTTCGCCGACAGCATTTCCGTGCGCATTGCGCTCAATGACGACGTGAGGATTCGCCTGTTCGTATTTCGCGATGCGGAGGCCCCTCGCTTCTCGGCGCAGGACGGCCAGCATCTGGGCTTCGTGATGCGCGGGTTGAGATGGTTTCACCGTCAGCAACTGCTCAGCCACGGCCTGCTCATCGCCAATGCACCCCTGACACCTGCTGAACGCAGGGTGTTGCTCGCACTGCTCGACGGGCACACGGAAAAGCAGATCGCGCAGAGGCTTGACCAAAGTCCGAACACCACGCATTTCCACGTCAAGTCGATCTACGCCAAGTTCGGCGTGCGCAATCGCTCGGCGCTCACCGCGCTGTGGCTCGGCAAGCTGCGATAACGAACTTACAGTTGATTTGCTGGTGGGCCCGGCAGGACTCGAACCTGCAACCAGACCGTTATGAGCGGCAGGACAAGGGGTGCGGTCGTTGATTTTTCAGCATTATTCGTGATGTTTGACCGCGTTTATCGCTCTTGGAGGGATCGTTTCTGGTGCGAAACTGGTGCGGTTGGCCTGGCTTTCGATCCCGACCGCTGAACGGCCTGGCTCGTAGGTTCGACTTCCACTCTCTCCGCCATTTGCACAATTTTGCAGGCCAAACTACGATTTCCTACGACAGAGTTCGCCGACTGATCATGCGTCGATCGTGGCGGCCTCTTCCGGCGGCGAGGCGCTAAGCAACATCGCTAACAATATAGGGCGCTCGCCCGGGCTTCATCGCGAGGCTGGTGGTTCTCAGAAAATGGCGGTCATTGAGACCACACATGAGTGTGCCGGATCGGACACGTGCCGAATTGAATGAACGCGGCCGTCCTCGTACACGGCGGCGTTCGCCCGCATCAGTCAATCGACGCGGAGAGAATCCGGAAAGACCCTCTGCTCACGAGCGCGGCGAACTTCCCTTCAATTCCACCTCGAAGCCTTGCCATGGCCCTTCGGGTGGATAATGGCGCTGTGCGCACGCAAGCCGACTTCAGGCTCAACAACGTGTCAGAATTCCTGGGACGCGTTCCAGCCTGCTGGGCATCGAGAAGATGTCAAGAAATCTGCGGACGGCCCGCTTCGGCCGGGCCGAGCGCGCGGCTCGCCTGCCGAACTTCGTCCAGGAACGCCTTCGCCAGGCGTGACAGTGGTTCGGCCTCCGACCAAAGCATGTGGGCGACTGCCGGCGTCCTGGGTGTGAAAGGCTTGATAACGAGGTCGTGGCTGCCGCCCTGGCGCGGAGAGAACGGATCGACGACGGCAGCGCCGACGCCGGCAGCCGCGAGCACGCAGGCAGTATTGCAGTATCGCACTTCCACGGTCGGCTGGAACGGCGCCCCGGCCTGGGCAAAGCTATCGCGTATGGCTTCGCCCAATCGTGTTCCACGCTCCAGCCCGATGAAGGGCAGGCCGACCAGATCGGAGGCGGAAATCACGGGACGTTCGGCCAGCGGATGCTTCGGCGGCATTACGCAAACCATTTCGCCGGTGTGGACCACCTCATGCGCGATGCCTGGATGATGCGACAGGCCGAGCACGAAGCCAAGTTCGGCGACCCGGCTCGTCACCCCTTCGATAATTCCTTCATAGCGACGGACGTCGAAGAAGACCCTGGTCTGCCGCCGCTGACGCAGGAAGTCCGATAGTGCGGGCGGAATAATGCCGTAGGCGAGCGGCGGGGTCGCCACGATCGACAGGAGTCCCGAACGGCATTCACGCAGGTCGCGCACCCGATTTTCAAGTTTGGCGTGAAGCGCAAAGATCGCCTCGCTCTCCTTGTAAAGCGCCATCGCCTCTGATGTCGGGAACAGGCGGTTGTTGACCCGTTCGAACAGGGAAAAGCCGGCCTGCGCCTCCATTGCCTTCAGCGCATTGCTGACCGCGGGCTGCGACAGCGCCAGTTCGTCCGCCGCCGCGACTGTGGTTCGATGGCGGATGACTGCACGCAAGATCTCCAACTGGCGAAGGTTCATATAAGTGCCGATTATGGTCTCGCCCGAAATATCATAGCACGGGTGATTGCAATTTGTGGGCCGTTTTCACCTAATCAACGACACAGCGGAGCGTTGACAGAGTGGGCCATCCGCCTCCCGCATAAGCAATTCGCACAGATTGGAGGCAGTATTGGCACGCATACTCCGCGCCGCAGCCGCCCAGATGGGGCCGACGCAGAAAGCGGATTCGCGAGAGCATACGCTTGGCCGGATGCTGGAGCTTCTGGAAACGGCTGCCGCGCGCGACGCGAGTCTGATCGTATTTCCCGAGTTGGCCTTCACCACCTTCTTCCCGCGGTGGTACCTCGAAGACGGCGCGCTGTACCAGTATTCCGAGCGCGGCATGCCCAATCCGGCCGTGCAGCGCCTGTTTGATCGTGCTCGGGCGCTTCGCGTCGGATTTTATATCGGCTATGCCGAACAGACTCCTGATGAACGACGCTACAACTGCTCGATCCTGGTCGATTGTGACGGTAAGATCCTTGGTCGCTATCGCAAGGTGCATCTGCCGGGTTCAGTTGAACCGCGCGCCGGCGCGCGCTACCAGCAGCTTGAAAAGCGCAACATCGCGTATGGCGACCTTGGATTTCCGGCTTTCCGCGCCGGAGCGGATTGGCGTCACGCGATCATCGGCATGATGATTTGCAACGATCGCCGCTGGCCCGAGGCCTGGCGCGTGCTGGGCTTGCAGGGTGTCGAGTTGGTCTGCGTCGGCTACAATTCGGCGGCCTACGACCCCAACGGCGGCGCCACGGAAGATGCCGCGCTGCGCACCTTCCATTCAAAGCCGGTGACGCAGGCCAATGCCTACATGAACGCGAGTTGGGCAATCGCGGTTGCCAAGGCCGGTGACGAAGACGGTTCCGGATTGATCGGCGGCTCCTGCATCGTCGATCCGAATGGCCGCATCGTCGCCGAAGCGGAGACGCTGGCGGATGAAGTCGTCGTCGCTGACCTCGATCTCGACCTTTGTCGCCAGGGCAAGGACAAGATGTTCAATTTTGCCGCTCATCGACGGCCCGAGCAGTACTCCGTCATCACTGAACGCGCTGGTGTTATCGAGCCGACCGCGCTCAGTGCGATCGCGACGAATCTTTCGGAAGCACGAGGACGATAGCCGATCCCCGATGTGTACCTCCGCCAGGCCGCCAGGAGCGCTTGTTTCCCGTGGTTCACTGTCGCGGGCAGCGGCCGTCGCGCCGGCACCTAGGCTTCGACGATGCTCCAACGCAACACCAGGTCAAACAACCAGGGAAAACTCATGCGCGTCATCAATGTTGCCGCCGCCCAGATGGGTCCGATCCAGAAGGCCGACAGTCGCGAGGCGGTCGTCAAGCGCATGATCGCGCTGATGGATCAAGCCAAGGCGCGCGGCGCCGACCTGATCGTCTATCCCGAGCTCGCGCTCACCACATTCTTCCCGCGCTGGTACATGACGGACCAGTCCGAAGTCGACCGCTGGTTTGAGCGCGAGATGCCTAATGCGGCGACCATGCCGCTGTTCGAGCGCGCGGCCCTCCACCAGATCGCGATGAACTTCGGCTACGCTGAACTGACGCCGGACGGACACCATTTCAACACCAGCATCCTGACGGACAAGTCCGCCCGGATCGTCGGCAAGTACCGCAAGGTTCATCTGCCCGGTCATGCGGAGTTCGATGCCGAGCGCGCCTTTCAACATTTGGAGAAACGCTACTTCGAGCCGGGCGATCTCGGCTTCAACGTCTGGCGTGAGCTTGACGGGATCCTCGGCATGGCGATCTGCAACGACCGGCGCTGGCCGGAGACCTATCGCGTGATGGGTCTGCAGGGCGTCGAGATGGTGATGATCGGCTACAACACCCCCTCGGTGAACGCCGAAAAGAGCGAGGAGGGACCCGCGAAGCGGCTGTTCCACAACCGCCTCTCCGTGCAGGCAGGCGCCTATCAGAATTCCACATGGGTCGTATGTGTCGCCAAGGCCGGCGTCGAGGATGGTCACCCCTTGATCGGCGGCACGCTGATCGTCAATCCCGACGGCGAGATCGTGGTCGAAGCCAAGACCGAGGAGGACGAACTGCTGGTTCACTCCTGCGATCTCGACGCCACCGCCTTCGGCAAGAGCACGATCTTCAACTTCGCCCAGCATCGCCGCATCGAGCATTACGGCCTCATCACCAGTCGTACCGGCGCACAGCCGCCTCCGGAAAACTGAATGTCGGGCATCGCCTTCAACGCGCTTGATCCGCAGACCCGATACAAGCTGTTGTGCGGGATCGTCGTACCGAGGCCGATTGCGCTGGTCACGACGCTTGACGACAACGGCAAGGTCAATGCCGCGCCGTCCAGCTTCTTCAACGTCTGAACGACTGCGCGGTCGATTTTCCCGCTGGCAGTAGCGAAGTGGAGGCGACGGGGTTGGCCACGCTGCCGTCAATCGACGTCGCCGTGCCCGCGGATTCCGTCGCCCAGCAGATTGAAGCAGAGCACGGCCAGCATCAGCGAAACGGCTGCCGACATCATTCACAATTTCTACGATCTCGGCATCGCGATGGGTGCGATCCAGGTGCCGGGGGACGGCCGTCCGATCGTTCTGATGGCCGATCGTCAATCAACCGGCGGCTATCCGAAGATCGCCACCGTCATCGGTCCCGATCTCGGTCGGCTGGCGCAGGCGAGGCCCGGAACGACGTTCCGCTTCGAGGCGGTATCGATCGAGGAAGCGGTCGCTGCGCGTCGGCCAAGAGGCCGCCGCGCTGGCGCGGGGCGCCGAGCCGCTATTGCGTGTGCATCTCAGCCCTGAATTTTTGCTCGGCCTCAATCTGATCGACGGCGTCGTCAGCGTCGATCCTTGCGGATAACGCCCGCATCGACATCACGACCATGTCGAAATTCTTGGCAGGTACCTGACCGGCGCCCGCAAGCCGGTTGTGATTCACGTTGAAAATGCGTCTGTCCGAAAGCCGCTGCTATCCGATCCGGTCCCAACTCAGGTGGACTGCGCTGGCATACCATTTGCACGCAAAATAATCACTCATCATCGGTCCGACCGCCGGTTTGACCTCACCTGTACCGAAACCCGCCGCCGAAGCAGGCGGAGTCGCCGCAACACCCCGACGTTTGGAGAACTTCATGGATCGCAGGACTCTGTTGAAAGGATTGGCCGGGGCAGGCGCCCTGGCGGCGACCGGCGGTGTTTCGATGCCGGCCCTTTCCCAAGGCGCCGCGGCGCGCACCTTGCGCTTCGTGCCTCAGGCCAATCTCGCGAATTTCGATCCGATCTGGGGGACCCAGTACGTGGTGCGCAATGCCGCCGCACTGGTGTGGGACACCCTCTACGGCGTCGACGCGATGCTGCAGCCGCAGCGCCAGATGGTTGAGTCCGAGGAGGTCACCGATGACGGCCTGACCTGGACCTTTCGGCTCCGGGCGGGGCTGAAGTTCCACGACGGCGAGCCGGTGCGCAGCAAGGACGTGATCGCGAGCATCACGCGCTGGGCGGCCCGCGATCCGATGGGGCTCATGATCAAGGCGCTTCAGCAGGAACTGACCGCTGTCGACGACAGGACCTTCAAACTGGTCTTGAAGCAGCCTTATCCGAAGCTGCTCTACGCACTGGGCAAGAACAATACGCCGATCGCCTTCATCATGCCGGAGCGTATCGCGCAGACCGATCCGTTCAAGCAGATCACGGACTATGTCGGCTCGGGACCGATGAAGTTCGCGAAGGCCGAATGGGTGCCCGGCGCCAAGGCGGTGTTCGAGAAATTCACCGACTACGTGCCGCGGCAGGAGAAGGCGTCCTGGCTCGCCGGCGGCAAGCAGATGCTGATCGATCGTCTGGAATGGGTGGTGATCCCGGATCCGGCCACGGCGGCGGCGGCGCTGCAGAACGGCGAGGTCGATTGGTGGGAGAGCCCGATCACCGATCTCGTGCCGGTGCTCAAGAGCAACCGCAACATCAGCGTCGACATCGCCGACCCGCTTGGCAACGTGGGTTCGTTCAGGATGAACCACCTTTACTCGCCCTTCAACGACGTGAGAGCGCGGCGTGCGGTGCTGATGGCGATGAGCCAGGAAGATTACATGCGGGCGCTGGTGGGGGATGACACCTCGCTTTGGAAGCCGCTGCCGGGCTTCTTCACGCCGGGTACGCCACTCTATTCGGAGGCGGGCGGCGAGATGCTCAAGGGCAAGCGCGATCTCGACGCGGCCAAGAAGCTGCTGGCCGAGAGCGGTTATTCGGGCCAGCCGGTGACTTGCCTGGTGGCGCAAGATCAACCGATCACCAAGGCGCAGGGCGACGTCACGGCGGATTTGTTGAAGAAACTCGGCATGAATGTCGACTTCGTCGCGACCGATTGGGGCACGGTCGGTTCCCGTCGCGCCCAGAAGACGCCTCCGGGGCAGGGCGGCTGGCAGATGTTCCACACCTGGCACGCCGGCGCCGACTGCATTAACCCCGCCCCCTACAACGCGATTCGCGCCAATGGTGACAAGGCGTGGTTCGGCTGGCCTTCGAGCGATGCTGTGGAAAAGGAAGTCGTGGAATGGTTCGGAGCCAAGAATCTCGATGAAGAGAAGGCGGCGATCAATCGCCTGAACAAGGCGGCACTCGACGACGTGGTCTATGCGCCGACCGGTTTCTTCCTCGGCTATACGGCGTGGCGCAAGAACGTCTCCGGAATCGTGAAGGGGCCGCTGCCGTTCTTCTGGGGCGTGTCGAAGACCGCATGACGGCACGGTAAACCGACATGGTCTCGTATATCCTGCGGCGGATTCTCGCGACGTTGCCCGTGATGGCGATCGTCGCGCTGTTCGTCTTCAGCCTGCTCTACATTGCGCCCGGCGACCCTGCGGTGGTAATCGCCGGCGATCAGGCGAGCCCCGCCGACGTCGAACGGATACGCCAGAGCCTCGGCCTCGACCGGCCGTTCCTGGTGCAGTTCGGGTCCTGGCTCTGGCACATCCTCCACGGCGATCTCGGCACCTCGATCTTCACGAGCCTGCCGGTCTCGACGCTGATTGCGCAGCGCATCGAACCGACACTCTCGCTGATGGTGCTCACTCTGCTGCTGACGATCCTGGTCGCAGTCCCGCTTGGCGTGGTGGCGGCGTGGAAGGCGGGAAGCTGGCTGGATCGCACCATCATGACGTTTGCCGTGTTCGGCTTCTCGCTTCCCGTCTTCGTCGTCGGATACGTGCTCGCCTACGTGTTCGCGCTCAAGTTCGAGTGGCTTCCCGTGCAGGGCTACACGCCGCTCAGCGAAGGCTTCTGGCCGTGGCTGCAGAATCTGATCCTACCGGCGGTCGCGCTCGGCTGCGTCTACATCGCGCTGATTGCGCGCATTACTCGTGCCTCCATGCTCGAAGTGCTGCAGCAGGACTATATCCGTACCGCCCGCGCCAAGGGCCTTGGAATGCGCAACATCCTGTTCGTTCATGCGCTGAAGAATGCCGCCGTTCCGATTGTGACTGTGATCGGTATCGGCATCGCCCTCTTGATCGGCGGCGCGGTGGTGACTGAAAGCGTGTTCGCGATTCCGGGCCTCGGCCGACTGACGATCGATGCGATCCTGCGGCGCGACTACCCGGTGATCCAGGGCATCGTGCTGCTGTTCAGCTTCCTCTACGTGCTGGTCAATCTGATGGTTGACGTCGTCTACACCCTGGTTGATCCGAGGATCCGCTATTGACCATATCCACCACCAGCACTGCGGCCCTGCCACCGGGCCTGGTTATCGCGCCGCAACTGCCTGAACTGCTGCGGCCGGTGAAGATCCGGCACGGTCTGATCGGTTTTCTCCGCGGTCATCCGACGGTTGCGATCGGCGGCGCATTGCTGCTGTGCCTGATCCTGATCGCGATCTTCGCGCCCTATCTCGGAACCGTCGACCCGACCGCGCTGGCGCCCGCCAAGCGGACCCGCGCGCCCTCGGCGGACTTCTGGTTCGGCACCGACATGCTGGGCCGCGACATCTACTCGCGCGTTCTTTACGGGGCGCGGGTCTCGCTCACCGTCGGCCTTTCGGTGGCGGCTCTCGCCTCGCTCGCCGGCCTTGCCATCGGCCTCGTCTCGGGCTTCGTGCGATGGGCGGACGGCATCCTGATGCGGTTCATCGACGGGTTGATGTCGATACCGCCGATCCTGCTCGCGGTCGCGCTGATGGCGTTGACGCGCGGCAGCGTCGGCAACGTCGTCCTGGCCATCACCGTTGCCGAAATTCCGCGCGTGACGCGTCTGGTGCGCGGCGTCGTGCTGTCGCTGCGCGAGCAGCCCTATGTTGACGCCGCCGTCGCATCCGGCACGCGAACGCCGATGATCATCCTGCGCCACATCCTGCCGAACACGCTGGCACCGATGCTGGTCCAGGCCACCTACATCTGCGCCAGCGCCATGATCGTGGAGTCCATCCTCTCCTTCATCGGCGCCGGCACGCCGCCGACGATTCCGTCCTGGGGCAACATCATGGCCGAGGGCAGGGCGCTGTGGCAGGTCAAGCCTTACATCGTGTTCTTTCCCGCAGCGTTCCTGTCCGTCACCGTCCTCGCCGTCAACCTGCTCGGTGACGGTCTGCGTGATGCGCTCGATCCACGCCTGGCCAAGAGCCTGTAGGACAGACGAGGTTTCGATCCGATGGCACTGCTCGAAGTCGAGAATCTGCAGACCCATTTCCGCACTCCCGACGGGATCAACCGCGCCGTCGACGGCGTGTCCTTCCAGGTCGCCGAAGGCGAGACGCTGGCCATCGTCGGTGAATCCGGCTGCGGCAAGTCGGTCACCTCGATGTCGCTGATGCGGCTGATTCCGGAGCCGCCGGGCAGGATCGCGGGCGCTGTCCGTTTCCAGGGCAGGGACCTGCTGCAACTGTCCGAGCGCGAGATGCGCGGCATTCGCGGCAATGACATTGCGATGATCTTCCAGGAGCCGATGTCGAGCCTCAATCCGGTGCTGACCGTCGGTCGCCAGATCGGCGAGACGTTGCGGCTGCATCAAGGACTGGACAAGCAGGCCGCGGAGGCGCGCGCCGTCGAGATGCTCAATCTGGTCGGCATCCCGGAGCCGGCACGGCGCGTGCGCGAATATCCGCATCAACTTTCGGGAGGCATGCGCCAGCGCGTGATGATCGCGATGGCGCTGGCCTGCAATCCAAAGCTCCTGATCGCCGACGAGCCGACCACGGCGCTTGATGTGACGATCCAGGCCCAGATCCTGCAACTGATGCTGGAGCTCAAGCGCCGCGTCGGCGCGGCGATCGTGCTGATCACCCATGATCTCGGTGTGGTCGCCGAGATCGCCGAGCGCGTCATGGTGATGTATGCCGGCCGCAAGGTCGAGGAAGCGCCGGTGGCCGCGCTGTTCCGATCTCCGCGTCATCCGTATACGCAGGGCCTGCTCGGCGCGGTGCCCAGGCTCGGCTCGTCCCTCACCGGCGCGGCGCGACGGCTTGCCGAAATTCCCGGGCAAGTGCCCAACCTCAAGCAGGCGATCGCGGGCTGCGCCTTTGCCGGGCGGTGCGCGCTTGCAACCGATCTCTGCCGTCAGGTCGCGCCGGGCCTCGAAGAGAAGGGGCCCCGCCACATCGCCGCCTGCCATTATGCTGCCAAGGAGGCGGCCGCGGCATGAGTGCTCCGCTGCTCCAGGTCAACGACCTCAAGAAGCATTTTCCGGTTCGCGGCGGCCTGTTCGGCCGCAGCTCCGGCGCGGTCCACGCCGTGGATGGCGTGTCCTTTGAGGTCGGACGCGGCGAGACCCTCTCGCTGGTCGGCGAATCCGGCTGCGGCAAGTCGACGGTCGGCCGCGCCATCCTGCGGCTGTTCGACATCACCGCCGGCCAGGTCGTGCTCGATGGCCAGCGCATCGACGATCTCTCGCCCGGCGGGCTGCATGCCATTCGCCGTCGTTTGCAGGTGGTGTTCCAGGATCCGTTCTCCAGCCTCAATCCGCGGATGCGGGTGCGCGACATCCTGGCCGAGCCGATCCGCAATTTCGGTCTCGCCAAATCCGCCGCCGATCTCGAGGCGCGGGTCGCGGAACTGATGGACACCGTGCGCCTGCCGCATGACGCGCTGAACCGGCGGCCCCATGAATTCTCGGGCGGTCAGCGCCAGCGCATCGGCATCGCCCGCGCGCTTGCGGCTGAGCCGGATCTGATCGTCTGCGACGAGGCGGTGTCGGCGCTCGACGTCTCGGTCAAGGCGCAGATCGTCAATCTGCTGCAGGATCTGCAGCAGCAGTTCGGGCTTGCGTTGCTGTTCATCAGCCATGATCTGGCTGTTGTCGAGCACATGACGCACCGTGTCGCTGTGATGTATCTTGGCAAGATCGTCGAAATGGCGCCGAGCCGCAAGATCTTCGCCTCGCCGGGGCATCCCTACACCAGGGCCTTGCTCTCGGCGGTGCCGGTGCCGAAGCCCGGCGCGGTCCGAACCCCAATCGTCCTGAAGGGCGACGTCCCAAGCCCGATCAATCCGCCGAGCGGTTGCCGTTTCAACACCCGGTGCCCGTTCGTCTTCGATCGCTGCAAATCAGAGGAGCCGACACTTCGATCGGCTGGCGGCGGTCAATGGGTGGCGTGTCATCTCGAAACGCTGCCGGAGACGTCGGGCCCTGCCGTATGATCCGTCGGCGTCGCGATGCAGTCGGCCTAGTCTTACGGACGACGCGCATACGAGCCGTTCGAGGGCAACCCCAAGGGCTCTCAGGTGAGTTCCTCAAATGCCGCAAGCGGCGAACGTCCGCGTGGTTGGCGCGTTCGCCGAGAGGGCTGACGAGAAAGTCGAGCGGTCCAGAGCAACGAAGAGAGGTATTTCCGGCGCGGTGGCCAACAGGCTGTGGACTGAAAGCCGGCTAAGCAGCGATTTAGCGAAGTAACGGACCCCTGACTCAAACCCCCGATTCCTTCTCCCTGAGGCGCCCGACGCGTGCCAAGCGACGTCACGTCCGCCAATCCTACCGATCCGTGCGAGCTTTGGACACGACCTCGTGAGGTTCGGAGCGGTGGCTATGGAATTGAGTTTTGTCGGACACAACCCCCTTTCGGCCGTAGCTCCAACGGTGGGTTTTGGTTAGAAAGCTCGAAAGTGCGTTATCATTCAATAGTGATTGACTGATACTCTCTCCGCCGCAAAAGGAAGCTCCTGGGACTTCAGGTGAACTTGGTAGTCATAACCCGCGCTAACAATCCAAATTCAGCTGCGTCTTCTATCTACGCAATGGCAGCACCGACCCGAAACTGTCCCGATTTCCTTCGGCCTTTCTGTCTCGCTTGGCGATCTTCTCGACAGCGTCCGCAAGATAATCCGGGTGATGATGACCGTAGGTATTGAGCAGAACATCAAGCGACATGCCCAGATAGCCCGCCGCCTGCCACGGATCTGCGCCGCGCTGCATCAGCCAGGTCGCTGCCGTGTGCCGGAGTGTGTGAGGCGAGATGCCCGCGCCGAGACCGGCCAGTCGGACGGCGGTCTTGAAAGCTGTCTTCACCGAGGTAACGGGTTTTCCGTTGAATTCCACGAAGTGCTTTGCGTGATGGTCGATCTGATGCCACCGTTTGAGATGGGCAAGCAGGCGAGGCGGGATCGGCACCGGCGGTTGTCGCTTGTTGGTCTTTGCGTCGCCCTGGCGGCGACGGTAATAAATGCCGCGCTCCAAATCGACGAACGCGCGGCCGACCGCCGGAATGGGTGAGGCCGCCGCAATCGCGCCAGCGCGGGAGCCGCTATAAACGCCGATCAAAATGAATCGCGCGAGGTGCCGTAAGGGGCGTTTTCCCGTCGCGACTTTCTGGCCTCTCAGGGGTCCCCGCGCCATTTTCTGCATCTCGCGGTACCGCCAACAGGTCCAGATCAGCTTCGCGGCATCGGATCTCGTGAGCCACCTATCGCGGGGCTCGCCCTTGGCCGGCAGTGTGATCTTTGACGATCCCTCGATGGTAGCCTTCAGCCACATGATGATTGATGGCGGCGCGCAGGTCTTCAAGATCGCGCCTCGCACCTCCCTTGTTGCCGCGCTCCCTGGCGAATTGACGGCACTGCTCGCCGTCGACGTCGGCCAGCATTTTGGCACCCCACCAATCGTTCAGCCGTCCGATCCGCTTCTTGAACTTGCGTATGGCGGGAACTGTCTCTTCGTCATCTCGGGCGACCTTGAACCTTTCGCGGAGCTTGGCGAGCTCGGCATCGAGGTAGATCGACAGCACATCGCCGATCGGGATCGATTCAATGTCCTGGGCCTTGCGCTTGGGGATGTATTTCGAGGCAATGTAATCCTTCAGCCCCTGCTCGGCGGCCTCAATTTCATCTGAAGCGCAGCCTGTGCCGATATCCCGGCCATTGTCTCGGATGATCCACGTTGCTCTGTGGGTGATCCTGCCGGCCTTGTCTCATCGGGCGGCTTTGAGCTGGAGCCTGGCCCCTTTGCTTCGACGCAGCATAATTCCCTCATTCGCTCAATATGAAATAGTGTCGTGTAGTCCTTACCCGCGATGCGCTCGATGACGAGCCGCCCGCGAGCGTTTTCTCGGCGTAATCCGGAAGCGGTCATCGAACCATCCGGGAACGCCACGGCTGCTGCCACAGAAAGCCGGAGAGGGTCGTGCGGGCCAATGTTCTCCCGGCGTTTTGAGAAATCGACCATGTTAGCGAGAGCGCAATATGCGAAGCACTAACGATGATCGGATTTCACGCGGACGCCATTGCTCCTTTTCTGGTTCACTGAAGCTTGTGCTTGCCTTGAATAGCCGGACGAGGACTGGACCCGCTGGTGCTCGCCCGCACTGATCAGGAAGACCGCACCGCTCAGCGCAACCGCCAGAAGGCGCTCTTCCACGCGAGCTAGACGTCTCGAGGTCACCGGTGCCCATCGGCACATACAATCGGCTCGTGGACGGCAGCTCAATTGCGACAAGCGACAGTTTGGGCAGGCTAGGGCGGCTACGAAGAAAGCTTGGGGCAGGCGCGCCAACATTGTCCTAGATGCGGATATCGATCACTTTCGCGATATGCTCCATCCGCTCTTGGGGCCAACACTGCTCTGACTGGGTGATGCTTGCTCCTTCATATTCACGCGCGCGAAGTCGGCTCGTTTAAACGAGGCGACCGGCTCTCTTACTGACCCGCTGGCTGCACACCGACAGTCCTCACCGCTCGATAACATTCGTCGGCTGCTCGATGTGCCTCGCGCGATTTTAACGGGCTGGGTGTCTCGCCGATACTGGTAGATTTGACAGGTAGTGCATTGGCCTGACGCGGCGCCTGAGATGCTCGGTTCGGAGTCTCCGATGCGATCAATGTCCGTTCTTGGCTCCCCGTGGACGATTTCCCTGCTTATGGACGTGACGACCTATGGGAGGCGCTTCGCCATCTGAAACCCTCGCCAGCTTCTTTTTTCCCCGCCGGCAAGCCGTCTCCTCGCGATCGCTCCGCTGCAAAAAAGCCGCTCCCTCGGGTGCGCCGCTGCGCTTCGCCCCGGCGGGTTCAATGGCGTTTCGCTCCCCATGACGGTCTCGCCAACGCAGGGGATCGGCCCGCGGCAATGAAGGAGACAGACCATGACTGCAATCGGATTCGTCACTCGCACGGACAACGGCGGCTACAGGGGCGAGCTCAAGACCTTGTCGATCCGCGCCCACATCGACATCATTCCCAACAGCGGCAAGTCGACTGAGGCTCAGCCGGATTTCCGCATCCTCGCCCAGGGTGTTGAGATCGGAGCCGGCTGGATCCGGCGCGGCGAGAGCAGCGGCAAGGACTACGTTAGCCTGTCACTTGCGGCACCTGAACTCGGGTCTCGCAAGCTCTACGCCAACCTTGGCCGAGCCGTCGGCCTGGGCGATGACAACGGCTTCTTCCTGATCTGGAATCCCGGTGACCAGCTGTCGGTCCTGGCCTCCCGCACCTCACGCGGGAGCCTTTCTCCAGGCGGCCAGTTTTTGACCGTCGCGTTTCGCGCGCGCACTGTCGAACACGGAACGGCACTCGATCTTTGCGCGTTGGAGCAAAAAGCACGAACAACGAGCGCAAGCTCGAGACTGTTCTCCTGTGCGCCGTTGTCTAAGGGAGGCTTGAGGGGTACTGCCCGTCACCCCGCAAAATCCGCGAAGTCTCGAGATTCATGCCGCCATCGATCCGCGCCTGGGGCGAGGCGTCGTATTGCTGTTTGGCGGGCCTGTCGAGGCGCCTGGAAGAGCTGCACGGCTTGACCTGAACTGGTCGGTTCGTGTCGATAGGGAGCACCGTCTTGTGAGATATCCGCTTCAGGGCCAGGTTTGAACGGATGCTCGAAACGCCGGTTATGCGGGAGAGCTTGTTCACGATGAGATCCTCAAGAGCCTCGATATCAGAAACCATAACGCGGAGAAGATAATCGTTGTCCCCGGTCATCAGGTAGCATTCCATCACCTCGCCAAGGCGATCGATTGAACGCGTAAAGCTCTCGAGTGATGGCTGGGCCTGCCTTTCAAGCTTTACTTGTATGAATGCCGTAACGCCGATGCCGAGAACGGCGGGATCCAGCACCGCAATTCGCCGGTCAATGACCCCGAGTTTTTCGAGCGTTCGAACTCGAGCGAGACACGGAGACGGTGAGAGATTGACGCGGGAAGCGAGTTCAACGTTGGTCAGACTTGCGTTCTGCTGCAGTTCATTCAAGATCTTTATGTCGATCCTGTCCAAAGCCGTCGTCGTCATTTCGTTCTCCCATGGGCAAGCATTCGTCGTCCCATCGAGGCCCGGCCCCTTGCGTTATTTCGCGTGGTGACATCTCGATGAAACAAATGCTATCCCTCGCCCGGGCATGTAGAACTTCGATAAAATGACGACTTGTATCGAAAAACGGTCAATCTGATCTTGCCGCCCGAACATGTGGCTTGCGCGCCGGCGCCTGCTGCCGTCGTGATGAGCAACGCGAATGCAATCTGTGCACTGATTTGGTCGCGGGAACTGAACCTGTGTCCTGCCCAGCCCGCAATCGGGGGCCCGGCTTTGTCGTCGGCGGCCTAGCCGGGTAATTGATAGGGCAGTATGTCCCTGCGGTCGCGGTCTATTCTCAATCTGCTCTTGAGCGGCGGAATTGCCCGCTGAGAACAGTTGGTCCGCTCGCAGATTCGACAAGAAATTCCGATCGGATCGTAAGTGCCTTTGCTTGTCAGGTCGAGCCCGTCTGCATACACGAAATCCTTTGCATAGGAGACCTCGCATCCCAGCGCGATGGCATAGCGCGGACGAGGAGAGCCGAAGCCGCCCCGGCCTTTCGAAAGTTCGGTTGCGATGCAAAGAAATCGGATGCCGTCCGGTGTCTCGGCGAGTTGCCGAATGATTTGGCTTGGAGCCTCGAATGCCTGGTGCGCATTCCAGAGCGGGCAGGCGGCTCCGTAGCGTGCAAATTGCAGTTTTGCCGCGCTGTGGCGTTTGGTGATGTTCCCGGCGCGGTCCAATCGGGCGAAGAAAACGGGTACACCCTTCGAACCTTGCCGTTGAAGCGTAGACAGGCGATGGGCAACCTGCTCCAGGCTTGCGCCGAACCTGGTCGCGAGCAATTCAAGATCGTGCCGCAGCTCGCGAGCGGATTGCAGGAATCGTTGGTATGGTAGAACGAGAGCGCCCGCAAAATAGTTTCGCAATCCGGCCGCGCAAACGTTTCGGGCATCGACTGATCGAAATGTCGCTCGATCTGCAATCTGATCAATCCGGTCTTCTTGTTCAAGAGCCGCGATTTGCAGGGCAATCTGGAAGGTTCGGGTTGGTGTCGGCAGATATTGGCTCAGAAAAAGCGTGCGCGATGCGCGATCGAATTGTCGCAATGAAGTCTCATTGGGACCGCTGTGGCGTATCTGCACGCCATGTTTCGATTCCAGGTAGCTGATCAACGCGGTCGTCGCGTTGCTGTCGGGAATATTCAGCCGGTCGGCAAGAGCCTCGGCCGCTGTATCCAACTCATGGACGTAATTGTCGACCAGGTGAAAGAAATCGCGAACTTCCTCATAAGCCGTCGGTTCTCCCGCCAGGTTGGCGATCTGGCCATCCAAGCTGGCGAGCTGCTCGCTGTTGCGCCGATATGCCTGGTGCGCGTTCAAGAGCGCTTGAGCAAAACCGGGAGCGTTCTGAACCACCAGTTTCAACTCTTGTATGCTGGGCCTGTAGGAGGCGAAGATCGGATCAGCCAACGACTCGGCCAGCATCGAAATGATCTTGTCACTGTCGTTGAGCGACAAAGAGCTCAGGTCGACCTGAAATTTTTCGGCAAGCAGCACCAGTACGGAGGCCGAGACCGGCCGCTGATTGTTCTCGATCTGGTTCAGGTAACTGAGCGAGATTCCCAGCCGCTCCGCGAACGCTGCCTGGGTGAGCATTTTGCTCTCCCTTACCTCGCGGAACCTGCGACCGATATAGAGCTTCCCTGCCATTTGCAACTTCGCAATTTACTGTTTGCAATTATGTAACATGTGCAAATGTGCGTCTTCAAGCCTTCTCAGGACCCGGATCGCTTGTATATGGCGCGGTAAGACCTGCTCGCGGACCCACCGGGGGGTGTTGTGTGATCTCCACAATTGAAGCTCTTGAAGAGCGGCGCGCCGGCGCAAGACGCGGCGGCGGCGAAAAGCGCATCGAGGCGCAGCACGCCCGCGGCAAGCTGACCGCCCGCGAGCGGATCGAGCTCCTGCTGGACAAGGGCTCGTTCGAGGAATTCGACATGTTCGTCGAGCACCGCTCGATCGAATTCGGCATGGAGAAGACCAGGATCCCCGGCGACGGTGTCGTCACCGGTTGGGGCACGGTCAACGGCCGCAAGACGTTCGTCTTTGCCAAGGACTTTACGGTGTTCGGCGGCTCGCTCTCCGAAACCCACGCGCTGAAGATCACGAAACTGCAGGACATGGCGATGAAGGCGAGGGCGCCGATCATCGGTCTCTATGACGCCGGCGGCGCGCGTATCCAGGAGGGCGTCGCTGCTCTGGCGGGCTATTCCTACGTGTTCCGCCGCAACGTGCAGGCCTCGGGCGTGATCCCGCAGATCTCTGTCATCATGGGCCCCTGTGCCGGCGGCGACGTCTATTCGCCCGCGATGACCGACTTCATCTTCATGGTGAAGAACACCAGCTACATGTTCGTCACCGGCCCCGACGTGGTGAAGACCGTCACCAACGAGGTGGTGACCGCGGAAGAACTCGGCGGCGCCTCGGTGCACGCCACGCGCTCCTCGATCGCCGACGGCGCGTTCGAGAACGACGTCGACGCGCTGCTGCAGATGCGCCGCCTGATCGACTTCCTGCCCTCGAACAACACCGACGGCGTGCCGGAATGGCCGAGCTTCGACGATATCGGCCGGGTCGACATGTCGCTCGACACGCTGATCCCCGACAATCCGAACAAGCCCTACGACATGAAGGAATTGATCCTGAAGGTCGTCGACGAGGGCGACTTCTTCGAGATCTCGGAGACCTTTGCGAAAAACATCGTCACCGGCTTCGGCCGCATCGCCGGCCGCACCGTCGGCTTCGTCGCCAACCAGCCGATGGTGCTGGCGGGCGTGCTCGACAGCGACGCCTCACGCAAGGCCGCGCGCTTCGTCCGGTTCTGCGATGCCTTCAACATCCCGATCGTCACCTTCGTCGACGTGCCGGGCTTCCTGCCGGGCACGAGCCAAGAATATGGCGGCCTGATCAAGCACGGCGCAAAGCTGCTGTTCGCCTATTCGCAGTGCACGGTGCCGCTCGTCACCATCATCACCCGCAAGGCCTATGGCGGCGCCTTCGACGTCATGGCCTCGAAGGAAATCGGCGCCGACATGAACTACGCCTGGCCGACCGCGCAGATCGCCGTGATGGGTGCCAAGGGCGCGGTCGAGATCATCTTCCGCTCTGACATCGGCGACCCCGACAAGATCGCCGCCCGCACCAAGGAATACGAGGACCGCTTCCTGTCCCCCTTCATCGCCGCCGAGCGCGGCTACATCGACGACGTCATCATGCCGCATTCGACAAGGCGGCGGATCGCGCGGGCGCTGGCGATGCTCAGGGATAAGAAGGTGGAGATCCCCGCGAAGAAGCACGACAATCTGCCCCTGTGACCATGTTCAAGAAAATCCTGATCGCCAACCGCGGCGAGATCGCCTGCCGGGTCATCAAGACTGCGCGCCGTATGGGGATTGAGACGGTCGCCGTCTATTCCGAGGCCGACCGCGACGCGCTGCATGTCGAGATGGCCGATGAGGCCGTGCTGATCGGACCGCCCGCTGCGGCCGAGAGCTATCTTTTGATCGACAAGATCGTCGAGGCCTGCCGCAAGACCGGCGCGCAGGCGGTGCATCCCGGCTACGGCTTCCTGTCCGAGCGCGAGGCGTTTCCGCGCGCGCTGGAAGCCGCCGGCATCGTCTTCATCGGTCCGAACCCCGGCGCCATCGCCGCGATGGGCGACAAGATCGAATCCAAGAAGGCCGCGGCGAAGGCGAAAGTCT